>NZ_JBHTSW010000054.1:0-20380 GCF_042794945.1 Rhodococcus sp. NPDC056506
ATCCTTCCCGGCTTCCGACCCCGCAGTTCTGTCGTTTGCCGACGACGGAGCGGTCGACGTTCTCTCCGCTGCCAACGGTGCAGAAGGCCGTCCGAGCAAGCCGGTTGTCGTCAAGTCCGACGCCGGTGAGTTCGTTCTCGACCACGGCGCCGTCGTTGTTGCCGGCATCACGTCCTGCACCAACACGTCCAACCCGTCGGTCATGCTCGGCGCTGCACTGCTCGCACGCAACGCCGTCGAAAAGGGCCTTGCCACCAAGCCGTGGGTCAAGACCAACATGGCTCCCGGTTCGCAGGTCGTGACCGACTACTACGAGAAGGCCGGCCTGTGGCCGTACCTCGAGAAGCTCGGCTACTACCTCGGTGGTTACGGCTGCACCACGTGCATCGGTAACACCGGACCGCTGCCCGAGGCAGTCTCCAAGGCGATCAACGACAACGACCTCTCGGTCACCGCGGTGCTCTCGGGTAACCGTAACTTCGAGGGACGTATCTCCCCCGACGTCAAGATGAACTACTTGGCTTCCCCGCCGCTGGTGATTGCCTACGGCCTCGCCGGAACCATGGACTTCGACTTCGAGACCGATTCGCTCGGTAACGACACCGACGGAAACCCCGTCTACCTCAAGGACATCTGGCCGTCCACGCAGGAAATCGAAGAGACCATCAAGTCCTCGATCGACCAGGACATGTTCCGCAAGTCGTACGCAACCATCTTTGCGGGCGACAGCCGCTGGCAGAACCTCGAAACCCCGAAGGGTGACACCTTCGAGTGGGACGTGAACTCCACCTACGTGCGGAAGCCACCCTACTTCGACGGCATGACGATGGATCCGGCTCCGGTCAAGGACATCAAGGGCGCCCGCGTCCTCGCGCTGCTCGGCGACTCGGTCACCACCGACCACATCAGCCCGGCAGGTCCGATCAAGGTCGGTACCCCCGCCGCGCAGTACCTCGACTCTCACGGCGTCGAGCGTGCGGATTACAACTCGCTCGGCTCGCGTCGCGGTAACCACGAGGTCATGATTCGCGGTACTTTCGCGAACATCCGTCTGCGCAACCAGCTCCTCGACGACGTCTCCGGTGGATACACCCGCGACTTCACGCAGGAAGGCGCACCGCAGGCATTCATCTACGACGCGTCGCAGAACTACCAGGCAGCCGGCATCCCGCTGGTCGTCCTGGGCGGCAAGGAGTACGGCTCCGGATCCTCGCGTGACTGGGCAGCCAAGGGCACCAGCCTGCTCGGCGTCAAGGCCGTCATCACCGAGTCGTTCGAGCGCATCCACCGCTCCAACCTCATCGGCATGGGCGTTGTCCCGCTGCAGTTCCCGGTCGGCGAGTCCGCAGGTTCGCTCAAGCTCGACGGCACCGAGACCTTCGACATCGAAGGCGTCGAGAAGCTCAACGAGGGCGTCACCCCGAAGACCATGAAGGTCACGGCGACGCGCGAGAACGGCGAGAAGGTCGTGTTCGACGCAGTCGTACGCATCGATACCCCCGGCGAAGCGGATTACTACCGCAACGGTGGCATCCTGCAGTACGTGCTTCGCAACATGATCCGGGGCTAGTAGGCACTACGTGCCTGTGAGCACTTTCGGCCCATGACGGGTCACAAAGCGCTCACGACCACTTTCGCCGAAGGCGAACCATGTTTCATCGGTGGTCGTGAGCGCTTTGTGCACTGAGTCGACATTCAGCGCCTACGGCCGAAAGTGCTCACAGGCAACCCGACAAAGGAGGGATGCCCGTGCCCAAGGTCAGTGAAGACCATCTCGCGGCACGGCGCAGTCAGATCCTTGACGGCGCCCGCCGCTGCTTTGCGGAATACGGCTACGACGGCGCCACAGTTCGCCGTCTCGAAGAAGTCACCGGTTTGTCCCGGGGAGCGATCTTTCATCACTTCAAGGACAAGGACGGCTTGTTCCTCGCTCTCGCAAGCGAGGATGCGAGCCGGATGGCAGATGTCGTCGCCGAAGAGGGCCTCGTCCAGGTCATGCGGGACATGCTCGCGCAGCCCGATCAATTCGATTGGCTGGGAACGCGACTGGAGATAGCGCGCCGACTACGCAACGACGCCGATTTCCGTGAGAAATGGTCGCAGCGCTCCGCAGAATTGACGGAAGCGACCAGTGCGCGACTCGCCCGACAGAAATCGGCCGGCCGACTCCGTGACGACGTTCCCACAGAAATCCTGATCGGGTATCTGGATCTGGTGATGGACGGCCTGGTCGCGAGAATCGCCTCCGGCCACGGCGTCGACAACCTTTCCGCTGTTCTCGACCTGGTCGAGGAGTCTGTGCGGCGAAGGGATTGAGGGGCTTCGCCCCCGTGAGTGGTTGAGGAGTGCGGGCACTCCCTAACCACTCACAGGGGGTTAGGCGAGCTGGATCAGCTCGAGGTACTCCTGCGACCAGTGGTCCTCGTTGCCGTCGGGCAGGAGGATGACGCGCTCGGGGTTGAGTGCCTCGGCAGCACCCGGATCGTGAGTGACCAGAACGACGGCGCCTGTGTAGCTGCGGAGCGCGTCGAGCACCTGCTCGCGTGAGATCGGGTCCAGGTTGTTGGTGGGCTCGTCGAGAAGCAGAACGTTGGCGGCCGACGACACCAGACCGGCCAGAGCCAGACGCGTCTTCTCACCACCCGAGAGCGTTCCGGCCGGCTGTTCGAGCTGCGGGCCGGTGAACATGAAGGCACCGAGCAGCGAACGCAGTTCCTGCTCCCCTGTGTCCGGCGCGGCGTGGCGGATGTTCTCCCACACGGATGCGTCGTCGTCGAGAGTGTCGTGCTCCTGAGCGAAGTATCCGACCTTGAGTCCGTGACCGGCGATCAGCTCGCCCGCGTCCGCCTTCTCGGCGCCCGCGAGGATGCGGAGCAACGTGGTCTTACCCGCACCGTTGAGTCCGAGGATGACCACACGCGATCCACGGTCGATCGCGAGATCGACACCGGTGAAGATCTCGAGCGAGCCGTACACCTTGGTGAGGTTCTTGCCCATCAGTGGAGTCTTGCCACACGCTGCGGGTTCGGGGAAACGAATCCGCGCCACCTTGTCCGAGACGCGTTCTGCGTCGAGGTTCGCCATCAACTTGTCGGCTCGCTTCGCCATGTTTTGCGCGGCGACGGCCTTGGTTGCCTTCGCGCCCATCTTCGCAGCCTGAATCCGCAGCGCGCCGGCCTTCTTCTCGGCATTGGCGCGCTCGCGACGGCGACGCTGCTCGTCCGTGGCGCGTGCGTCGAGGTACTTCTTCCAGTTCATGTTGTAGACGTCGGCCTCACCGCGGACGGCATCGAGGAACCACACGCGGTTGACGACGTCGTTGAGCAGGTCGATGTCGTGGCTGATGACCACCAGTCCACCCTCGTGGTTCTGGAGGAATCCACGCAGCCAGGTGATGGAGTCGGCGTCGAGGTGGTTGGTGGGCTCGTCGAGGAGCAGCGTCGTGTCCGAGCGGGCACCGCTGCCGTCCGAGGCGGCAAAGAGGATTCGTGCCAATTCGACGCGACGACGCTGACCACCGGACAATGTGCTGAGCGGCTGCCCGAGAATACGGTCTTCGAGTCCGAGGCTGCTGGTGATTCGTGCGGCTTCACTCTCGGCTTCGTATCCGCCGAGGGCCGAGAACCGATCCTCGAGCTGGCCGTACTTCTTGACGGCGCGATCCTGGGATTCCTGATCGAGCACCTCGCCCATCAGGATCTGCTGCTTCTCCATCTCGCGGAGCATCGTGTCGAGGCCTCGTGCGGAGAGAACCCGGTCCTTCGCGAGGATGCTCAGGTCACCCTCCTTGGGGTCCTGAGGGAGGTATCCGAGTTCGCCGGTGCGTACGACGCTTCCCGCGTATGCCTCACCTTCACCGGCCAGGATGCGCAGTGTGGTCGTCTTTCCGGCTCCGTTACGTCCGACGAGTCCGATCCGATCGCCCGGCTGGATGCGCAGCGAGGGCCCGGGAGCCGTGAGAAGGGTGCGGACACCGGCACGAACTTCGAGGTCAGTGGCGGTAATCAAGCAAACTCCTCAGGAAAAACGACGAATACGGGTAAACAATGCCTGACTTCAGACACAAGAACTATCGATTTTACCGTGACCTGACGGTCGTTCCGACCAGCAGCGTGTGAGTCCGCTAACGTTCGGGACATGACTAGCGAAAACAGCACTCGTCCTCGCGACCTCGAAGGCCGCGCCGCCATCGTCACCGGCGCAAGTCGCGGGATCGGCAAAGCTGTCGCCGCCGAACTCCTCGCGCGCGGCGCAGACGTCCTGATCACCGCCCGCAAGCCGGAGCCCCTCGAAGCCGCCGCAACAGAACTGTCCGCTCTGGGTCACGGCGGAAAGGTCGTCGCATTCGCGGGCAACGCTGCCGATGCCGAATCCCGCTCCGGCGCCGTCGACCGCGCCGTCTCCGAATTCGGTTCACTCGACATTCTGGTCAACAACACCGGCATCAATCCTGTCTTCGGTTCGCTCATGGAGGCGGACCTCGACGCCGTGCGCAAGATTTTCGACGTGAACGTGGTTGCCGCCCTCGGTTACGTCCAACAAGCGCATCGGGCGTGGATGGGAGAACACGGTGGGGCGGTTGTGAATCTGGCCAGCGTGGCCGGGATCCGATCGACGGGCGTGATCGCCGCGTACGGCGCGTCGAAGGCTGCGCTCATCCGTTTGACGGAAGAACTGGCCTGGCAACTGGGACCGAAGATTCGTGTCAATGCCGTGGCTCCCGGGATCGTCAAGACGCAGTTTGCGGCGGCCTTGGTCGCTGCCGGCGAGGACAAGGCGTCGGCGGGCTACCCGATGAAACGACTCGGCACTCCCGAAGACGTTGCCGGACTGGTCGGCTTCCTCGTCTCCGACGCGGCGGCGTGGATCACCGGCGAAACCGTGCGGGTCGACGGCGGTCTGCTCGCAACGGGATCGATGTAGTGCGCCGGTCGTGAGCACAGAAAACTCCTCCGCCGACGTGGTGATCGTCGGTGGTGGCCCGGCCGGACGGGCACTCGCGACCCGCTGTATCGCCCGGCAACTCACCGTCGTCGTTGTCGATCCGCATCCCCATCGGGTGTGGACTCCGACGTATTCGGCGTGGGCGGACGAGCTTCCGTCGTGGCTGCCGGACGAGGTGATCGCGAGCCGGATTCAACGTCCGAACGTGTGGACCGATGGACAGAAAACGCTTGATCGCGCTTATTGCGTATTGAATACACCATTACTGCAATCATTTCTCTCTGATGCTTCCATGCAGTTCAGAGCTTTGAGCGCTCGAACACTGTCCCCCACCACCGTCGTGTGCGTGGACGGATCGCAGCTGACGGGATCCATCGTCATCGATGCCAGGGGCACCGATTTGACGGTGACAACCGCGCAGCAGACGGCCTTCGGAGTGATCGTCGACCGCGCCCTGGCCTATCCGATTCTGGGTGATGGCGAAGCCTGGTTCATGGACTGGCGAAGAGACAACGGCACTTCCGACGCCGACGCCCCGTCGTTCCTATATGCGGTCCCACTCGATGACGAGCGAGTTCTCCTCGAGGAGACCTGCCTCGTCGGCCGGCCGGCGTTGGGGCTCCGCGAACTCGAAGCACGTCTGCGCACCCGACTTCACAATCGGGGCTGCGAAGTGCCCGACGACGCGCCGGTCGAGCGAGTCCGTTTTGCGGTCGAAGGCCCGAGGGGGTCCTCACCGGACGGCATCCTCCGGTTCGGCGGGCGAGGCGGTTTGATGCATCCGGGAACCGGATACAGCGTTGCCTCCTCACTCGCCGAGGCAGACGCTGTCGCGAAAGCAATCGCCGACGGTGGGGATCCCAACGCGGCACTCTGGCCGCGGTCGGCCAGGGCGGTGTCTGCCCTTCGCCGCGTTGGCCTGAATGCACTTCTCTCCCTCGACTCGGGCGAGGTCGCGACATTTTTCGACACGTTCTTCGATCTACCGATCGAGGCGCAGCGGTCCTACCTGTCCGATCGGCGGGACGCGTCCGCGACGGCGAAGGTGATGGCATCCCTGTTCCGATCGTCACCGTGGCACATCCGAAAGACGTTGATGCGCGCGCCGTTTCTGAGGTGAGCACTCTGGACCGACTACTGCGTTCCCATCGAGCCGGCGATCATCGGCCAGGAATTGTGTAGGTCGTCCTGCCAGTAACCCCACGAGTGTGTTCCGGTCGGCTTGAAGTCGAAGGTCGCGGGGATGCCCAGAGCGTTCAGTCGGTCCGCCAGTCCGTGCGTGCACCCGTTGACCGCGGATTCGATGATGCCGCCGACGATGATCTGATTCAGGAGCGCTCCGGGATTTCCGTTCACATCGGGTGCCTGAAGGTTGTCGTGTGGACCTGGCAGCCCGGAACCGGTGGAGACGTACAGTTCGGTTCCTCGCAGTTTCTCCGCGTTCACGACGGGATCGTTCTCGCGCCATCCGGGACCGTCGAACGGTCCCCACATGTTTGTCGGGTCAGCGCCTCCCCGCGCGCCGACCACCAGCCGCACGTAGTCCTGCCCTGGCTGGGTGGAAGTCTCCGCGCACCCGCTGTAGGCACCGACACTGCGATAGAGCCCTGGGGCTGAGATCGCGAGGTTGAGAACCGAGGTCGCCGTCATCGAGATCGCCGCGATGGAATTGACCCCGTTGGTGCCGAACTGCGCGTCGATCACTGGCGGTAGTTCGCGGGTGAGAAATGTCTGCCACTTGTTGCGTCCGAGTACGGGATCGTCTTTCTGCCAATCGGTGTAGTAGCTGAACGCTCCTTCCAACGGCGTCACGACGTTGACGTTCTTGTCGGCGAAGAAGTCCAGGACATCCGTCCGTCCTTCCCACGTTGCACTGTCCTCGCCACCGCCGGCGCCGTTGAGCAGATACAGCGTCGGGCGTGGGGCGCTGGTGTCGGCGGGAAGGATCACCTCGAGTGGTATGTCGCGGTCCATCGCATCCGAACGAACGGTGACCCTGACGGTGCGTGCCTCTTCGGCTGTTGCGGGCCAAGGTGCGAACAGCAGTGGAACCAGTGAAATCGCCAGCGCCGCGGTGAAGCGTCGACGGTAGGTTCGGATTCTCATCGAAGCGTCCCCCCAGGTGTGCGAGTCGGGTTCTCGAAGCGGATACCCGCTCGATACGCCCCGAACCGACCCATCCACACGCAACGGTTCGGGATCAACCGTGATCGTTTGCCTCGCGCAAACGGCCGGCGGCGACCATCATGGGAGGCATGCGCTCGATTTGGAAAGGCTCGATAGCCTTCGGTCTGGTCAACGTCCCGGTCAAGGTGTACTCGGCGACCGAGGACCACGACATCCGATTTCACCAGGTCCATGCAAAAGACGGTGGCCGCATCAAGTACAACCGTGTGTGTTCCGAGTGCGGAAACACGGTTCAGTTCGCGGACATCGACAAGGCGTACGACTCGGAAGACGGATCGCGCGTCATCTTGAGCGACGAGGACTTCAACAAGCTCCCAGCCGCCGAGAAGCACGAGATTCCGGTGCTGGAATTCGTGCCGAACGATCAGATCGACCCGATCTTGTTCGAGAAGAGCTACTTCCTCGAACCGGATTCGGCGTCACCGAAGGCGTACGTCCTGCTCTCGACTGTGCTCACCGAGAGCGATCGAACAGCACTCGTGCACTTCACGCTGCGGCAGAAGACGCGTCTGGCCGCGATGCGCGCCCGCGACGGCGTCCTCGTGATCCAGACGCTTCTCTGGCCTGACGAAGTTCGCGCCGCAGAGTTCCCCTCGCTCGACGACGTGGAGAAGCCGAAGGTCAAGGAACTGAAGATGGCGCAGACGCTCGTCGAGAGCATGGCGGGCGACTTCGATCCGACCGAGTTCACCGACGATTACCAACTCCAACTGCGGCAGTTGCTCGACGAGATGATCGAGAACGGCGGCAAGAAGGTCATCCCTGCCGCCGAGGTCGATCAGGAAGGCACCGACGCAGAAGTGGTCGACCTGGTTGCCGCACTCCAGCGCAGTGTGGACGAAGCTAAGTCGAACGCAAGCAAAACCTCTGCCGGCAAAACGAGTGGAAGCAAGACGCGAGCGAAGAAGCGCGCCTGAGTCAGCCGCGCACGTCCTGAACCTCGATCAGAGCGTCCAGTTCCGCGTCGACGTCCGGGGCGGCGTGACGGCCCGTTCCGACTGCCAGGTTGATCACGGGTCCGACAGCGTCCAGCCCTGCTTCGGTGAACATCTCGGCGTGTGACGTGGGCACCGGACGGTCGATGATCACCCCGGACACGAACGGGCGCCACGCCGACGCAGTCCGCAGTGGGTCGAAGGTGTCGGTCTGTGCCGAGAAGAAGAGCAGATCGCCCACGAACTTGCCCGGACGGTAACGGTGTGCCAGCTCGGCGCCGGCCGAGTACTCCTCGAACAGTCGCTCGATCCGCTCGCTCGAGACCAAGGGATGATCGCCGATGGCTCCGCGCAAGAGTTCTTCGGCGTCCTCGGGTGTCAGATCGCGCTCGTCGGTGTCCGGCACCGAGATCCCCAACCCGCCGATCAGTTCGGCGAGAGAAGGCTGCGCACCTGCCATAGTCGGGTCTTCGAGAACGAAGCTGTCGAGCAGAATCAGGTCGGCGACGCTCTCACCGGCTGCTTGCAACTGCACCGCCGCCGCATGGGCGATCAATCCGCCGATCGACCACCCCAGCAGGTGATACGGACCGTGCGGCTGGACGCCGCGGATTTCCTCGACGTACCGCGCCGCGAAGTCCTCGATCAGCTCCGCCCGGAATTCGGGGTCCGTCAGGACCGGCGACTGCAGGCCGTACAGCGGCCGGCTCGAATCGACGTAACGATCGAGCGCCCCGTAACACCAGGCCAATCCGATGGCCGGATGGATGCAGAACAGTGGCTCGGCGCGGCCTTCCGGCCGCAGTGGCAGAACTACTGCAAGAGCGGAGGTATCCGCGTCACTTGTCACAACTTTTTCCTCGAGTTCGAAGAGTCTGCGCGCCAATGCCTCCGGAGTCGGGTCGGAGAATATCCACGCGACGGGGACGGTCAGGCCGGTGCGTTCCTTGATGGCAGCGACCAAACGCGTTGCCATGAGTGAGTTTCCGCCAAGTTCGAAGAAACTCGAATTGGCGAAGGTGTCGGCGTCGGCGAGATCCAGCACCTCTGCGAAAGCAGCGCAGATCGCGATCTCGTCGCTGCCTTCCGGGGCGCGTCCACTGGGCGACTCCCAGAGGGGAGCCGGAAGAGCGGTGCGATCCAGCTTGCCGGCCGGTGTGGTCGGGACTGCATCGATCGCGACAACAGCGGACGGGATCATGTGCGCAGGCAGGGATATACCTGCGTGGCGGCGTAACGCGGAGGCGTCGACGTCCCCGTTGGCCGGGACGACGTACGCGACAATCCGAGCGTCGCCACCTTCACCGACGACCACGCTCACGGCCGAATGCACAGACGCCTCCGACGCCAGCACCGCGTCGATTTCGCCGAGTTCGATCCGGAACCCTCGCACCTTGACCTGGTGGTCCGCGCGTCCGAGGCAGACAAGCGACCCCGCACGATCTTCACGCACGAGATCCCCGGTTCGGTACATCCGAGCGCCCTCGGGTCCGTGCGGGTCGGCGACGAACCGCGTCGCCGTCAGCGCGGGGTTGCCGAGGTACCCGCGGGCGAGACCGTCGCCGCTGACGTAGAGCTCCCCGACGACCCGGCCGGGTACCGAGCGCAGGCGGGCATCGAGAACCATCGCGTCCACGCCGCGGATCGGACCGCCGATCGTGACGGGCTCCCCCGCTGCGAGCGAATCGCTGACGGTTACCGCGACGGTTGCCTCGGTGGGGCCGTACGCGTTGAACATTCGACGCCCCGGGGCCCACCGAGATACGAGGTCGGCAGAGCACGCATCGCCGCCGACGACTACGGCTTCGAGATGGTCGAGTCCAGCGGGATCGACAGTTGCCAGCGCGGCCGGAGTCACAAACGCATGGGTGATTGCCTGCTCGTCGAGCAATTCGTGCAATTCGACGCCGCCGATAATTGTCGGCGGCGCGATCACCATCGTTGCGCCGGCGCCGAACGCCAGCAACAGCTCGAGAACCGAAGCGTCGAAGCTCGTCGAGGCGAAGCTCAGAGCGCGGGAGTGTGTGGTGACCCCGAAGCGTTCACGCTGCTCGTCGGCGAACGCTGCCAGTCCGGCGTGAGTGACCAACACGCCCTTGGGTTTTCCGGTCGAGCCCGAGGTGTAGATCAGGTAGGCCGGATTGTCGAGCTCGAGTGGCGCGTCGGGCAGAGTCTCGGAATGGACGGCCTCGATTTCGGCGGTGAATTCGGCTGCGTCGAGTTCGATCCACGACGTGGCATCCGGGAGTTCGGCCAGATACCGGCCTCTGGTGATACCGAGGACTGCCCCACTGTCGGTGAGCATGTGCTCGATCCGCTCGGCGGGATACGCGGGATCGACGGGAAGGAACACTCCGCCTGCTTTCGCCACGGCCCAGAGCGCGATCACGTAGTCGGCTGACCTTGGAAGCGCCAGTGCCACAACCATTTCCGGAGTGATTCCGCGAGCGATCAGTGCAAACGCCATCGCGTCGGAGCGGCGGTCGAGTTCGCCGTACGTGAGCGTGGTGGATGCGGCGACGTCGACAAGTGCCAGGGAATGCGGATCGGCGGCGCCGCGAAGCAGCAGTTCCGGCAAGGTCAGAGCATCGCCGGCCGGACGTCCGTGCAGCGCGCGCCGACCATGTCCCGCAAGATCCACGTCACCGACGACGACGGAGGGCTGGGCGGAAAGTGTCTCGACGATCGTTTCCAGCATCACTGCAAACGACTCCGCCGTATCGGTGTCGAAGAGATCCTTCGCGTAGGTGAGGGAGGCCTCGTAGCCGCCGCCTTCCTCCGCGGTCTGTTCGACAACGGTGAACTGCAGGTCGTACTTGGCGATGTCCGGTGTGATCTCGTGGGCGCGAACGGTAAGTCCCGGGAGATCCCACGCCGTCGGATGAGCGCCGTGGAACGAGATCATCGTCTGGAAAACCGGATGACGGTCGGTGCTCCGGGTCGGCGCCACCACGTCCACGACCTGCTCGAACGGAATGTCCGCGTGGGCGAAGGCGTCGAGATCGACGGAGCGGACAGTACGCAGGACGTCGACGAAAGTGGATCCGGGGTCAATCGTCGTACGCAGCCCTACCGTGCCCACGAACATCCCGACGAGGTCGTCGAGAACTCGGTGTCCGCGCCCGGCGACCGGGGATCCGATCACGATGTCGGTGCTCCGGCTGAGGCTGGACAGCAGCACCGCGTATGCAGCGTGCAACACCATGAACGGCGTCGCCGCATTCGCGGCGGCAACCGCCTCGACCGCGATCCGGGTGTGCGCCGGGAGCGAGACCGCGGTGTGGGCACCGCTCAACGACTGGGTGAGCGGGCGAGTTCGATCGCTGGGAAGGTCGATCAGCTCGGGGGCTCCCCGCAACGTCTCCCGCCAGTACGACGCCTGTGCCCCGAGCACGCTCTCGGATTCGTTCACCGCGCCCAGCGCTTCCCGCTGCCAGATGGCGAAGTCCGCGTAGTGCACCTCGAGGGGCGTGAACTCGGGGGCGTGCCCCGAACTTCTCGCGACGTAGGCGGTGAGCACGTCCTTCATCAACGGGGCGATCGACCACCCGTCCGCCGCGATGTGGTGGATCACGATGACCAGAGTGTGGTGCTGCGGTGTCGACTCGAGCAGAAGTGCCCGAACGGGGGCTTGGGTTGTGACGTCGAATCCGCGCGACGCAAACTCTCGGGCGAGCTCTGCCGGTTCGCGGGTGTCGGCGTTTCCGAATTCCAGCGAGGTGAACGCGTCCTGGATCACCTGGTGTGGACCGGTGCCGGAGTCGGGGAACACCGTGCGCAGGATTTCGTGCCTTTCGATCACGTCGAGGACCGCAGCTTCGAGGGCCGGCACGTCGAGTGCACCGTCGAGGGAGATCGCAGCAGGGACGTTGTACGCGGGTGAGCCGGGATCCATCTGGTTGAGGAACCAGATGCGTGCTTGCGCGTAGGACAGCGGAATTCGCTCGGGGCGGTCTACGGCGGTGATCGGTGGAAGCGCCTTCGCCCCGGCGGATGTGTCGAGCGCGGTGGCAAGTTCCCGAATTTCGGGGTGCTCGAACAGCATTCGGACAGGCACCTGCCTGCCCAACGACTCGCCGAGTCGCTGGGCCAGTCTGGTGGCGAGCAGTGAGTTGCCACCGAGTTCGAAGAAGCTGTCCGACGCACTGATCTGTTCGATTCCCAGCAGTTCCGCCACGACGCCGGCGACCTGGAATTCGGTCTCGGTGATCAGCGGCTCGACACTTCGTTCGGACGAACGCAGTGTCGGCGCAGGCAGCGCGGCTCGGTCGAGTTTCCCGACGGGGGTGAGCGGAACGCGCTCGATCGGGGTGATCGCCGACGGCACCATGAAGGCCGGGAGCGAGCGGCGCGCGTGACTCAACAGCTCGTCCACCTCGACGGATTCCGTGCCGAGTACCACGTACGACGCCAACATCGTCTCACCGGAGGCTGCGTTCACGCCCACGGTGACCGCGAACTCGACGCCGGGGTATGCGCTGAGTACGGAGTCGATCTCGCCCAGTTCGATGCGGAATCCGCGCACTTTCACCTGGTGATCAGAGCGTCCGACGTATTCGAGCGTCTCGTGCGGCGTCCACCGAACCAGGTCTCCGGTCCGGTACATGCGGGTGCCGGCCGGACCGAACGGCGCCGCCACGAATCGCGTCGCCGTCAAGGCGGGTTGGTCGAGGTAGCCGCGGGCAAGTCCCAGGCCGGCGATGTAGAGCTCACCGGTGACCCCGACGGGAACCGGCCGAGCGGAACCGTCGAGAACCACCGCGGACACGCCGCGGACGGGTCCGCCGATGGTCACGGTCTCCCCCGCCGTAAGGGCATCGCTGATGCACACCATGACGGTGGTTTCCGTCGGCCCGTATCCGTTGAACAACCGGCGACCGGGTGCCCACTTGCGGACCAGTTCGGGTGAGCAGGCCTCACCGCCGACAACGATCGACTGCAAGACGTCCAGCCCGGTGGGATCGACCGAGGCCAGTGCAGCCGGCGTGATGAACGCGTGGGTCACCTGGTGATCGGTGACAAGTTTCGCGAGGTCCTCGCCGCCGTACACGTCGGGAGTTGCGATCACCATCGCCCCGCCCTCACCCACGGCGAGCAGCAGTTCGAGAATGGATGCGTCGAAACTCGGCGAAGAGAAGTGGAGCGTCCGCGACTGCGCCGAGATGCCGTAACGCGCCGTCTGCTCGGCCGCCAATGCGCTCAGGCCACGGTGAGTGACGCTGACGCCCTTGGGCTTTCCCGTCGATCCGGAGGTGTAGATGATGTAGGCGAGGTTGTCGATTCGGATCGGTGCAGCCGGAACCGGCTGCCCGACACCGTCGTCGTAGATGCCGCCCATCGTCATCCACGGAACCGGGCGGGGCAGCGACTCGATCACCGCTTCCGTCGTCACTCCGCGGGTGGCACCCGAATCGGTGAGCATGTGCAGAATTCGATCGGCGGGATATCTCGGATCGACCGGAACAAACGCGGCACCGGTCAAGGCAACGCCCCACAACGCGACGATCGAGTCGATCGAACGCGGAATGGCTATTGCCACAATATCTTCGGCGCCGATCCCCTCGGTGGTCAAGCGCCGGGCAAGGGAAGACGCACGGGCGAACAGGTCGCGGTAGAGCACGGTGGTGTCACCGGATCGAAGGGCCACCGATTCGCCTGAGCGGGTAGCAGTCCGCGTCAAGATCTCGGCCAAGGTACGCGCGGCTGTCCACGCCGGACCGCGAACCGGCATCAGCGACGCCCGCTCGAGGGTGCTGAGGAATTCGATGTCGTCGATCGCCGTGTCCGGTTCGGCGGCGACGGCGCGGGCCACAGACTGCACACGGGCGGCGATCGATTCTGCGGTGACGGTGTCGAAGAGCGCCTCGGCAAACCTGAGCGATCCGGTGATCTCCGTGTTCTCGGAATCGCCGGCCAGCAGGGTGAACTCGAGGTCGAACTTCGCGACGGACGGTTCGAGTGGCTGCGCCTCTAGATGCGCGTCGTGGACCGTGACCTGCGGCGAGAGCAGATTCTGGTGGTACGACAGCATGACCTGGAACAGGGGGTGCCGTGTGGTGGACCGGTCGAGATCGAGAGCGTCGACCAGCACCTCGAAGGGCAGCTCGGCGTGCGCGAAGGCGGCAAGGTCGAGATCGCGGACCACCTCGAGCAGAGAGGTGAACGACGCTCGATGACCGACCGGTGTGCGAAGCGGTACCGAATTGACGAACATCCCGATCAGGGAATCCAGTTCGGGTCGCCCGCGGCCCGCTACCGGAGTCCCGATCACCACGTCGTCGGTTGCACCGAGACGGGCGAGAACAACCGCCAGGATCGCGTGTACGACCATGAATTGCGTCGTACCACTCCGCCGCGCCAGGGCGCCGAGTCGCTCCCCCGTCGCCGCGTCGATGACGATCGGGACCGATCCGACAGCGTTGGTGGTGACAGATCCGCGTGCGCGATCCACGGGTAGCAGTACCTCGTCCGGGGCACCCGCCATGGCAGCTGTCCAGAACGTCAGCTCGCGGGCAACCAGAGACTCCGGATCGTTGATTTGTCCGAGCGAGTCTTGCTGCCACAGCGCGTAATCGGCGTACTGCACGTCGAGCGGCGCAAGAACTGGTGCATCTCCGACAACGCGCGCGGTGTACGCAGCGATGAAATCTGTGGCAAAGGGAGTCAGAGACCAGCCGTCGAACGCGATGTGGTGGATGACGACGACCAGTACGTGAGCGTCCGTGTCCTCGCGCACGAGCAGTGCCCGAATCGGTAGATCCGAACCGAGATCGAACCCCCGCGCCGCAAACTCCGTCGTCGCCGCGTCGACTCCTTCGGAACCGACATACTGCTCGATGGAGAACTGCACGTCGGAAAGCGCTCGGATGACCTGGCTCGGGCCGTCCGCGCTGTCGACGTAGATCGTTCGAAGTACCTCGTGGCGTGCGACGACGTCCGCAAGTGCGTCTTCGAGTGCATCGCCGAGGATGTGTCCGGTGATCCGGATCGCGAACGGGATGTTGTAGACCGAGGACTGCGGATCGAAGCGATTGACGAACCACAGTCGCTGTTGTGCAGCGGAGAGTGGCAGGCGGTCCGGGCGAGCACCGGCGCTCAGGGCAGGTCGATCGTCTGATTCTTCGGCGTTCGCCGCCAGACGCGCAGCGAGAGCTTCGACGGTCGGTGCTTCGAAGATCGAGCGCACGTCCACGGCGAATCCCGTCGCTGCGCTCAACCGTGCGGACACCTGCGTCGCTACGAGGGAGTTGCCTCCGAGATCGAAGAAGCTGTCGGCGGCCCGGACCTCGGATACGTCGAGCAGTGAGGCGAAGATGTCGGCGACGGTTCGTTCGAGCCCGGGCTCCGGATCACGACCCGTTCCGAGGATTTCGCGCGGAATCGGCGTCGGTAGTGCTCTGCGATCGAGTTTGCCGACCGGGGTCAGCGGAATCGCGTCGATCGGGGTGATCGACGACGGAATCATGTAGCGCGGCAGCGTCTCGGCGAGGGTGGCAAAGAGCGACTCGGTATCAGCGTGTCCGTTCAGCAGCACGTACGACGCCAGGGCGGTGCCGGCAGCAGATTCGACGGGAATTGTCGTCGCGAAGTGCACGAGAGGGGAATCCATCAGGGCAGCGTCGATCTCGCCGAGTTCGATGCGGAACCCGCGGATCTTGAGCTGATGATCGCTACGGCCCACGTAACGAAGGGTGAGGTCCTTGGTCCAGCGGACAAGATCACCGGTTCGGTACATCCGGGCACCCGGCGTCGAGTACGGATGCGCGACAAAACGATCCGACGTCAGTGCAGGCCGGAGGTGGTAGCCACGCGCGAGGCCCGGCCCACCGATGTACAGCTCGCCGACGCCGCCGATGGGGACCGGTTGCAGCCGGGCGTCGAGCACCACGGCGTCGATCCCGCGGATGGGACCGCCGATGGTGATCGGCTCGCCCGGTGAAAGTGGATCACTGATGGCGACCATGACGGTGGTTTCGGTCGGACCGTATCCGTTGTGCAGTCTGCGCCCGTTAGCCCAGCTCGAGACCAGTTCCGGAGTGCACACATCGCCGCCGACGACGACGCATTCCAGTGCCGTCACGCCCGCCGGATCGACGGTTGCCAGAGCAGCCGGAGTGATGAAGGCATGAGTGACCTCGCGGCTTCGGAGGAACTCGCTCAACGCCTCCCCTCCGTAGATGTCGGCGGGTGCGATCACCATCGTCGCGCCGGTCGAACCGGCGAGCAGAAGTTCGAGCACGGCGCCGTCGAAGCTCGGCGACGCAAAATGCAGAGTCCGCGAATCAGCGGTGATCCGGTACCGATCCTGTTGTTCGCGAGCAAGATTGACCAAACCCGCGTGAGTGACGACGGTGCCCTTCGGCACTCCGGTCGAGCCGGACGTGTAGATGACGTACGCAGCCGAGGCCGCAGAGATCGATCCCGTTCTGTCCGCTTCGTCGATCGCAGCATCGGAGTAGGCGGCACATTCTGCAACGGTGTCCGCGTCGCCGAGGTCGATCCAGACCGCGACGTTCCCCCCGACCGCCGGACCAGCCGCAACCTCGGCGGACCGAATTCCGATGCGCACCCCCGAATCTTTGAGCATGTGCGCAACGCGATCTGCGGGATAGCGAGGATCGACCGGGACGAAAACGCCGCCGGCTTTGGTGACCGCCCAGACTGCGAGCACCGAGTCGACCGATCGGGCGACGGCCAGCGCGACCGGCGTTTCGGGGCCGACGCCCAGGTCCATGAGGTATCGAGCAATCCGATTCGATCGGCGCTCCAACTCTGCGTACGTGAGTGACCGCTCGGAGTCTTCGAGGGCGATCGCGTCGGGATGGGCCAGCGCGCTCTCGCCCAGGATCTGCGCCAAGGTCGATTCGCCGAGCGAGAGGTCACCGCGCCGCGGCAATATCACGGCGCTCTCCCGGGCGCCGAGTACACGAAGGTCACCAACCGGTGCAGACGGTTCCGACACTGCCGATTCCACGAGTGTCACAAAGTTACGCGCCAACGCTTCGACGGTCGTTTTGTCGAACAGATCGGTGGAATAGGTGAACGTGGCATCGATTCCCGCTGCGGACCCGCCCTCGCGACGCTCCGTGACGGTGAGTTCGAGATCGAATTTGGTCAGCCCCGTCTCCACCGCCCGCGCCGTCATCGACACTCCTGCGAGTTCAGCTGTGTGAGTGGTGGTTATCCGCGAGGTGATGGCCGCCTGAAAGACCGGGTGATGCGAGGACGAGCGGTCCAGTTCGAGCGCGTCCACGACGACGTCGAACGGCACGTCCGCATTGTCGAAGGCATCCACATCGACGGCTCTGACCTGCGCGAGGTACTCCCCGAAGGGTGCATCACGATCGACGACGGTCCGCAAGGCAAGGGTGTTCACGAACATGCCGACCAGCAGATCGAGAGACCTGTCCCCTCGTCCAGCCACCGGTGTTCCGACGACGATGTCGTCAGTGCCGCTGTAGCGGGCCAGAAGGAGCGCGAAGCACGCGTGCAGCGCGATGAATGTAGTGGCGTCGTGATCCGCAGCGAGCGCAACGAGCTTCTGGTGGGTGGAAGCGCCGATCCTGATGTCGACGCCGGCTCCGCGCATGGACGGATCGAGTCGGCGCAGACGGTCTGTCGGCAGGTGGAGTTGCTTGGGCGCTCCCGCCAGGCGCTGCTTCCAGAAGGCAATTTGGGAGTGGGCAAGAGACTGGGCGGATGTAGTGTCACCGAGGTGTTCCCGGTGCCAGAGCGCATAGTCGGCATATTGAACGGGAAGGGGCGCCCACTGCGGTCCGTTGCCGCCGACACGGGCCGCGTAGGCGCCGGTGAGGTCGGCGGCCAGCGGCGCGAGTGACCAACCGTCGGCCACCATGTGATGCAGAACTACGACGAGGACGGCTTCCTCGTCTCTGCCCTCCTTGTCGTCGCCGACAGTGATCAGCAAGTAGCGCACCGGGCGTTCGCGAACGAGATCGAAACCGGCCGAAGAGAATTCGAAGATCACCCTCTCGAGGCTTTCGCGTTCCACCTCGATCGACTCGAGCCCCGCGATACCCTCACCGAGGCCCAGAACCTTTTGCGTTGCGTTGTCCCCGACCTGAGGAAACACGGTGCGCAGTGACTCGTGGCGGGTCACCACGTCCATGATCGCGGCGCCCAGTGCGTCGGCGTCGACGTCGCCGCGCAGCGACACCGCCAGCGGAATGTTGTAGGCACCTGATTCCGGTGCGACACGGTTGAGGAACCACAGTCGCTGCTGCGCGGGAGCGAGCGGTAGTACCGCCGGCCTGACCACTACCTGAATACCGTCGGCGTCCGGCGTCTGTGCGGCACGCTCGATGGTCGCCGCGATCCCGGACACCGTGGGGTGATCGAAGAGAGCACGCAGCGGCATCCGAACCCCGGTAGATTCGGTCAAGCGCGCTACCGCCGTCGTCGCTACCAGCGAGTTTCCGCCCAGATGGAAGAAATTGTCGTCGAGTCCGAGCGGTCCGCTACCCAGGATGTCAGCCAGAACCGCGGCAACCTTGCCCTCGATCGGTGTCGTCGGAGGCCGGAAGGCCTTGGTGGAGGCCAGGATCGGCGACGGCAGCGCACGCCGGTCGAGTTTTCCGTTGGTGGTCAACGGAATTGAATCGATGACCATGAAGGCGTCGGGAACCATGTAGGTCGGGAGGACTTCGGCCGCGTGGGCGCGGAGGACGTCGACGTCCACGGCGCCGGAAGCCGTCACGTACGTCACGAGAGCGCCACCGGCCGGCGTCGGAGCCACGACGGTCACGGCGTCGTCGATTCCCGGCGCGCTGAGGATGACGGAATCGATCTCGGCGAGTTCGATCCGGAATCCGCGGATCTTGACCTGTGCGTCGCCGCGTCCGAGGTACTCGAGTTGTCCGGGCGCGATCCAGCGTGCGCGGTCGCCGGAGCGATACAGCCGTCGTCCGCCGGCATTGAACGGATCCGCGACGAACCGGCCCGCGGTGAGATCGGGCCGGCCCAGATAACCACGGGCGAGTTGACCGCCCGTGACGTAGATCTCCCCCGCGATTCCCACCGGGACCGGCGAGAGATGCTCGTCGAGCAGGTACACACGAAGTCCGTCGATAGCGTCACCGATCCGGCTGCCGGTAACCGAACTCGCGCTCGGTCGGTCGAGTTCGAGATGCGTGACGTGCACCGTCGTCTCGGTGATGCCGTACATGTTGACGAGCGCGGGCCCGGATTTCGCGTGATTGTCGTAGCCCGGGTGATTGTCGTACCAGCGCCCGAGTCGACGCAGGTCCAACGCTTCGCCACCGAAGATCACGAACCGGAGCCGAGTCAGTGAATCGGCCCGAAGGTCCGCTTCGATGAACTGGTAGAAGGCCGAAGGCGTCTGATTGAGCACCGTGACGCCTTCCGCAGCAACCAGCGCTCGGAAGGCATCGGGGTCGCGTGAGACTTCGTGATCGACCAGCACCAGAGTTCCACCGTGGAGCAGCGCGCCCCACAGTTCCCACACCGAGAAGTCGAAGGCGAACGAGTGGAACATCGTCCACACGTCGCTGCCGTCGAATCCGAATTCGACGTGCGTGTTCTCGAACAATCGCACCACGGTGGCATGGGTGACGGAGACGCCTTTGGGACGACCCGTAGAACCCGAGGTGTAGATCACGTACGCCAGATTGTCGGCTCCGTGGGCACGCGGGCGCTCATCGGCTTCCAGACTCGCACCGGAGTACTCGTCGGAGTCGACTCCGACGACCGTCACATCGGAGTTCGGGAAGGTGGGGTTCGGGAAGGTGGAATCGGAGATGATGCACACCGGTTGCGCATCCTCGACCACATACGCCAAGCGCTCGGCCGGGTGCGCACGATCGAGCGGGAGATATCCGCCGCCGGCCTTCAGCACCGCGACAGCCGCGACAATCATGTCGACGGATTTCGGCAGCATGATTCCGACCAGCGACTCCGATTGCACACCATGATCGACGAGCTTGCGCGCCAACCGATTCGATCGTCGATCGAGTTCGAGGTACGACACTCGCTCGTCGCCCACGACGGCGATCGCGTCGGGGGTCGCGCGAACACGGTCGGCGAAGATGTCGGAGAGCGTTCGGACCGGCGTGGTCGGCAGAACGGGCGGTACAAGCGCCTGGCGCGCGTCCGCGCGGAGCAAGTCCACAGCGCCGAGCACCGACTGCGGAGCACTGACCATTGCGGTCAAGATTCGTAGATAGCGGTCGGCGAGGTCGTCGGCTTGCTCTTTCGTGCCGAGCCAATCCAGAACCCCGGAAATCGGCTGATCGAAGTCGGCATGCTCACCCGTCGGAATCGCGAGGGAGACAAAC
>NZ_JBHTSW010000054.1:20390-35693 GCF_042794945.1 Rhodococcus sp. NPDC056506
GTTCCGGAGCTGTCGCGAGGTCGGACCCGATCGGCGCACCGACCATGAGTCCCGGAAATCTCGGGTGTGCATCGAGCGGTTCCTCGAAGCAGACCATCGCCCGGAACAGCGGGCCCGTCTCCACCCATCGACCGTCGCCGAGGGCGGCGGTCACCGAAGACAGAAGAATGTCTGCGTGTTCGAAGGCGTCGATCGCGACGGTGTCCACCGCGCCGACCAGATCGGTGAGCGTCATGGTGTTCGACACCATCGAGCGAAGCACCAGCTGGTTGGCGAACATCGAGACGAAGTCGTCCGGATTCGAGGCGCCGTATCCGCGAACCGAGACTCCGATCGACACCTCGTCGGCCGAACCGACGCGGCGCAGCAGTCCGGTCATCGCAGACTGGAACAGCACGAACAGACTCGTGTTCATCGTCGTCGCCATCGTCTCGAGGCGGCGGCAGAGGTCTGCCTCGATCTGGAGGGGCGTGGACGTTCGACCGGTTCCGGCGACGACCGGCAACCCCAGTTCCTCGGCCGGGTTCGACAATGTCGACGACCAGTATTCGACGTTGCGGGCGTGCTGTACTTCTGCGATCCACTTCCCCGCGGCGTCCGGGTCGATGTCCATCAATCGAGTTCCCGATTCTGCGGCACAGAACAATTCGAGGAATTCGAGGAACCGTCGATGGTGACGCGAAATGTCCTCGTCGGTGTAGAGGTCTGGATTGGCGGCGAAGTCGATCTGGATCCCTTCGGCTGCGGAAGTCTGATAGACGTTGACCGAGAGGTCTTCGATCGGCCCGGTCGAGATCACGTGGAGTTCGCCGTGCGCGCCGCCGAGGGTGATTCCGGAGTGGAACAGCATGAGGTTGATCAGCGGTCCGTGGAAGCCGCGGCCGTCGGCGATACTGTGATCACCGGCGTTGAGGACGCGTCGCAGGTCCTCGTGGCGGTACTTCTGATGACGCAGTGCGCCGGTGAGTTCGAGCTTCACCTCACGAAGCAAGTCCCCCACTGCGAAGTAGGGGTCGACGCTCGCGCGTATCGGGACGACGTTCGACATCATTCCGCCGGACCTTCGAGCAGCCTTTGTCGTCCGCCCCGAAACCGGGAGGCTGAGCACGACATCGCGAGTTCCGATCGCCCGGGCGAGGTAGGCGGCCAGAGCGCCGATCACCACCGAGGACGTCGTCACGTCGTGCGCTTCGGCAAGGCGTTCGAGGGAGCGCCGCAGCTGTTCAGGCACCGTCGCCGACCGCAGCCGTGACCAGGCCTGCGACGGAGCGGTCGAGGACGCGAGCGAGGTTCCGCTCGGCTTGTCGGCCATCTTCGTAGTCCAGTAGTCGCGATCGCGCTCCCACCGCGTGGAGCCCAGATAGTCGGATTCAGCCTTCACCAAAGCCTCGAGAGGCGCAGTTACCACTGGGGGAACTGGCAGATCCCGTACGGCGGCGGTGTAGATCTCGGCCGTGCGGTTCATCATCGACATCGCACCGAAACCGTCGAGGGCTACGTGATGGATGCGGCTGTACCAGTAGGAATGGTCGTCGCGAAGAATCAGGACCGCGAGCCTGACCAGGCGATCGGTGAACGGGTCGATGGCGGCGGTGTGCTCGCGCCGCATCCATTCGCGCGCCGCCGATTCCGGATCCGATTCGGTGCGCAGGTCGACCACGTCGAGGGAATCGTCCATGTCGACATCGAGCCACTGACGCGCAACCCCGTCCACCTCGACCAGGCGCAGGTATCCGGAACCGATCTCTCGGCCGGTCTGCTTACTGGCAGCGGTCAGCAGGTCGATGTCGAGCGGGCCGTCCACATCGACGTACTGAGCGATGCTGACCGGTATCTCGGGTCGAAGCTGTTGTGCGACAAGTAGGGAGAGTTGCGCGGCAGAAAGAGGGAAGGTGAGTTCGTCGTCCGGACGAGCTGCGGAAACGATTCCTCGGTCGGGACTGCCATCCACACGAATCTCCCTCTTACAACTTGATCATGATGCAAACAGGTATATGCGCCCGCTGGACGCCTGGAACTGATCGGGGTACTTCGAAATAAGACGAATACGTTGGAAAGGTCCGACGGAAACTGGCAAATCGCCCGCCGGAGATCACATCGTGACAATCAGCTGCGATGTTACCGATGAGTCAGCTTCCAGCAAATATTCATCAAACAACCATTTGGGACTATTGTCCTGAATATCATGGCTAAAACGGCCCTATATAACAAACCGAAGCGCCGGTACCCGACGAACGGGCACCGACGCTCCGGTGAAATCTATTCAGTTGATCGTGCTGAGATTCCTCGTCAGACGGTGAAGCCGAGTGCGCGCAGCTGCTCGCGTCCGTCCTCGGTGATCTTGTCCGGTCCCCACGGCGGCAACCACACCCAGTTGATCTTCATGTCGGTACACAGATCGCTACGCACCAGTGCACCGCGTGCCTGGTCCTCGATCACGTCGGTTAACGGGCACGCCGCCGACGTCAGAGTCATGTCGATCGTGACGACGCCGTCGTCTTCGAAGAGTCCGTAGACCAAGCCGAGATCGACGACGTTGATTCCCAGTTCGGGGTCGACGACGTCGCGCATCGCTTCTTCGAGTTCGTCGAGTCGCTCAGGCGACGGAACAGTGCCACTGCCCTGTGCGCCACCGAATTCCGCAGTGGAATCGGGATTCGGATTCACCGGAACGCCGACCTCGGCGTCCTGCACTGGTTGTGTCTCGGTCATGATCCCTGTCCTTCAGTCGTGTCGACCAATTCACTGCTGTCCGCCGTCGTGACTGCACCGCCGTCGACAATCTGGACTACAGCATCCTTGAATGCCATCCATCCGAGCAAGGCGCACTTGACGCGTGCCGGGTACTTCGAGACGCCGACGAAGGCGATGCCGTCGCCGAGAACGTCCTCGTCCCCCTCGACGGTGCCCCGACTGCTCACCATTTCGCTGAACGCCGTCACCGTCTTCAGTGCGTCGGTGACCTGCATCCCGATGACGAGGTCGTTAAGCACCGACGTCGACGCCTGGCTGATCGAACAACCCTGCCCGTCGTACGAGACGTCGGAGACCGTTCCGTCCTCGGAGATCTGGACGCGCAACGTCACCTCGTCGCCACACGTCGGGTTGACGTGGTGCACCTCGGCGCCGAACGGCTCACGGAGTCCGCGGCCGTGCGGATGTTTGTAGTGATCGAGGATCACTTCCTGATACATCTGCTCCATGCGCATGATTCAGTTCAACTCCCCTGCGACACCGAAAAATTCCTGCGCACGCTTGATCGCGGCAACGAGAACATCGATTTCCGCGGTGGTGTTGTAGAGCGCAAACGACGCACGGGCCGTCGCAGCGACACCGAACTTACGATGCAGCGGCCACGCACAATGGTGTCCGACGCGAATCGCGACGCCCTCGTCGTCGAGGATCTGTCCGAGGTCGTGGGCGTGAATACCGTCCACGACAAAGGAAATCGCTCCGCCGCGGTTCTCGGACGTCTGCGGTCCGATGATGCGCAGACCTTCGATCGCCGACAACTTTTCGAGAGCAGCCTCCACCAACACGTGCTCGTGCGCGGCGACTGCGTCCATCCCGAAGGTGTTCAGGTAATCCACGGCAGCGCCCAGCCCGACCACCTGTGAGGTCATCGGTACGCCTGCCTCGAAACGCTGAGGCGGCGGCGCGTAAGTGCTGACCTCCATGGTGACCGTCTCGATCATCGATCCGCCGGTGATGAACGGAGGCATCGCTGCCAGCAGTTCACGACGGCCGTAGAGAACTCCGACCCCGGAAGGGCCTAGCATCTTGTGACCGGAGAACGCCGCGTAGTCCACTCCCAGTTCGTGGAAGTCGACCGCCATGTGAGGCACCGACTGGCACGCGTCGAGCACGACGAGCGCACCGACGGCGCGTGCTCGTCGCACCAATTCCTCGACCGGTGCGATCGCGCCGGTCACGTTGGACTGGTGGGTGAACGAAACAACCTTCACCGCGTCCGTCAACTCCAGCGAATCGAGATCGATCCGGCCGTCGTCGGTGACGCCGTACCACTTGAGCGTGGCACCGGTTCGGCGCGCAAGTTCCTGCCAGGGAACGAGGTTGGCGTGGTGTTCGAGTTCGGTGATGACGATTTCGTCGCCAGGACCGACATGGCGGTCGAAGCGATCGTCACCGAGAACGTAGGTCACCAGATTGAGAGCCTCGGTGGCGTTCTTGGTGAACACCAACTCGTCCGAATCCGCACCCACGAAGGAAGCGATGGTGGCGCGAGCATTCTCGTACGCGTCCGTCGCCTCTTCTGCGAGCTGATGAGCACCCCGGTGTACTGCCGCGTTACACGTCGTCAGGAAGTCCCGTTCGGCATCGAGAACCTGGACCGGACGCTGCGAGGTAGCGCCGGAATCCAAGTACACCAGAGGTTTTCCGTCGCGCACGGTCCGCGCCAGGATCGGGAAGTCGGCCCGAACCGCTGTGACGTCGAGCTCGCGCACCGAGGTGGTCATCGTGATTACGCTCCCTGGGTAGCTGCGGTGTCCGCGGTGAAACGAACGTAGCCGTTGGTCTCGAGCTCGTCGGCCAGTTCCGGTCCGCCGGACTCGACGATGCGGCCACCGACGAACACGTGGACGAAGTCGGGGTTGATGTAGCGCAGGATGCGCGTGTAGTGCGTGATCAGCAGAACTCCGCCGTTCTCGCGCTCCTTGTAGCGGTTGACGCCTTCGGAGACCGTGCGCAGAGCATCGACGTCGAGGCCGGAGTCGGTCTCGTCGAGAATCGCGATCTTCGGCTTGAGCATGCCCAGCTGCAGGATCTCGTGGCGCTTCTTCTCACCACCGGAGAAGCCTTCGTTGACCGAGCGCTCGATGAACGAGGGGTCGATCTCGAGCTCGCTGAGGGCTTCCTTGACTTCCTTGACCCAGTGGCGCAGCTTGGGAGCCTCGCCGCGCACTGCCGTAGCGGCGGTGCGAAGGAAGTTGGACATGGAGACGCCGGGAACCTCGACGGGGTACTGCATGGCCAGGAACAGCCCGGCGCGTGCGCGCTCGTCGACGCTCATCGCGAGGACGTCTTCACCGTTGAGGGTGATCGAACCGGAGGTGACCTGGTACTTCGGGTGACCGGCGATGGCGTACGACAGAGTCGACTTGCCGGAGCCGTTGGGGCCCATGATCGCGTGGGTCTCGCCGGAGCGGACCGTCAGGTCGACGCCCTTGAGGATCTGGATGGGCTCGGCGTTGGCGTCGGAGTTCGCAACCTCGACGTGCAGGTCACGAACCTCGAGGACCGAGATGGCCGGTGTGGTGGTGTTGTCACTGGTAGACATGAAATTCCTTCAAGATGAGGCGGGGCGAGCGTAGCGACGGGGTGGTCGCCGGCAGGGCGGTCAGGAGCCGACTGCTGCAAGTTCGGCTTCGACCGCGGCTTCGAGGCGATCGCGCACCTCGGGAACAGCGATCTTGTTGATGATTTCGTGGAAGAACCCACGTACGACCAGACGACGCGCCTGATCCTCCGGGATACCGCGAGCACGCAGGTAGAACAGCTGCTCGTCGTCGAAACGTCCCGTTGCACTTGCGTGGCCGGCTCCGACGATCTCACCGGTCTCGATTTCGAGGTTCGGAACCGAGTCGGCGCGGGCGCCGTCGGTCAGCACCAGGTTGCGGTTGAGCTCGAACGTGTCGGTGCCCTCCGCTGCGGCGCGGATGAGAACGTCGCCGATCCACACGGTGTGCGCGTCGGGCTTGCCGGATCCGGGATCTCCCTGAAGCGCGCCCTTGTAGACCACGTTGGACTTGCAGTTGGGCTGCGAATGGTCCACCAGCAGACGCTGTTCCAGATGCTGGCCGGCGTCGGCGAAGTACAGGCCGAGCAGTTCGGCGTCGCCGCCCGGTCCGTCGTACTTGACGGTGGCGGACAGGCGAACCAGGTCGCCGCCCAGGCTGATCGAGGTGTACCGGAGCACTGCGTCGCGGTTCAGGCGAGCGTGGTGTGACGTCACGTGAACTGCGTCGTCCGCCCAGTCCTGAATGGCCACGACGGTCAGCTGCGAGCTGTCACCGAGAACGAATTCGATGTTCTCCGCGAAGGTTCCGCTGCCGCGCTGGTCGATGACGAACGTCGCCTTGGCGAACTGCGCCAGACGAATCTGGGTATGTCCGTAGGCGACATTGTCGACTCCGGGGCCGGTCATGGTGACCACGACGGGCTTCTCGACCTCGACCTCGGCGCCAACCGAGATGACCGTCGCAGTCTCGAAGCTCGAATATGCCTGCGCTGCAATGCGATCCGCAGGAACACCAGCCTTGCCCAAACGCTCGTCGTCACGGCCGACGGTCTCGACGGTGATGTCGCCGCCACCGTCCACCTCGACGGTGACCTGAGCGTTGGCAACTGCGCTGCCGTCGTGCAATCCACGCAGACGACGCAGCGGGGTGAACCGCCAGATCTCGTCACGTCCGCCCGGGACCTCGAATGCGTTGACGTCGAACGAGGAGAACTGCTCGCCCTTGTTCGTGATGGGTGAGCCGGTGGCTGCACCCTTTACAGGAGCGGTCGGGTTCTCCCCGGCAACAGCTCCGATGACTCCGGTCTCTGGCGTGGTCACTAACCCACAGCCCCTTCCATCTGAAGTTCGATAAGGCGGTTGAGCTCGAGCGCGTACTCCATCGGGAGTTCCTTCGCGATGGGCTCGACGAATCCACGCACAATGGTGGCCATCGCTTCGTCCTCGGTCAGTCCGCGGCTCATCAGGTAGAAGAGCTGATCGTCACTGACCTTGGAAACCGTGGCCTCGTGACCCATGGTGACGTCGTCCTCGCGGATGTCGACGTACGGGTAGGTGTCGCTTCGGCTGATCTGGTCGACGAGCAGAGCGTCACACTTGACGGTCGACTTGGAGCCGTGGGCACCCTTGTTGACCTGCACCAGACCGCGGTACGACGCGCGTCCACCGCCACGGGCGACGGACTTGCTGATGATGGTCGAGGACGTGTGCGGCGCGAGGTGGAGCATCTTGGCGCCGGTGTCCTGGTGCTGACCCTCGCCGGAGAACGCAACGGAGAGAACCTCACCGCGGGCGTACTCACCCATCAGCCAGACGGCCGGGTACTTCATGGTGACCTTGGAGCCGATGTTGCCGTCGACCCACTCCATGGATCCGCCGGCCTCGACCTTGGTGCGCTTGGTCACCAGGTTGTAGACGTTGTTGGACCAGTTCTGGATGGTCGTGTAGCGGCAGTGGCCGCCCTTCTTCACGATGATCTCGACCACGGCCGAGTGCAGTGAATCGGACTTGTAGATCGGCGCGGTGCAACCCTCGACGTAGTGCACGGAGGCATCTTCGTCGACGATGATCAGGGTGCGCTCGAACTGACCCATGTTCTCGGTGTTGATGCGGAAGTACGCCTGCAGCGGGATGTCCACGTGGACTCCCGGCGGAACGTAGATGAACGAGCCGCCCGACCACACAGCGGTGTTCAGCGCGGAGAACTTGTTGTCGCCGGCCGGGATGACCGATCCGAAGTACTCCTTGAACAGCTCCGGGTGCTGCTTGAGACCGGTGTCCGTGTCGAGGAAGATGACACCCTGCTCCTCGAGATCCTCACGGATCGAGTGGTAGACGACCTCGGACTCGTACTGAGCTGCGACACCGGCAACGAGGCGCTGCTTCTCCGCCTCGGGGATGCCGAGCTTGTCGTACGTGTTCTTGATGTCCTCGGGCAGGTCTTCCCAGGACTCGGCCTGCTTCTCGCTCGAGCGCACGAAGTACTTGATGTTGTCGAAGTGGATGCCTTCGAGGTCGGAGCCCCAGTTCGGCATCGGCTTCTTGTCGAAGGTGCGCAGAGCCTTGAGGCGGATGTCGAGCATCCACTCCGGCTCGCTCTTCTTCGCGGAGATGTCCCGCACGACAGCCTCGGAGAGTCCGCGCTGCGCGCTGGCTCCGGCTTCGTCGGAATCGGACCAGCCGTAGCCGTAATGACCGAGGGACGCGATGGTCTCTTCCTGCGTGAGCGGCTCGGTGCCTGCAGCTGCAGTGGTAGTCGCCTGGTCTGATGTGACGGTCATGCGAGCTCCTTCCGGAGTCTTGTTTCTTGACGGCTGCTCGGTCTCAGCGAGGGCTGGTCGCTGCGGTCGAGCAGTTCTGACTTTGAGGAACTAGCTGAAAAATCTCTATTCGAACGCTGCTCTGGGGTAACGCTCAGTAGAGCAACGCTCTGTAGAACACTGTGGTCCGGTCATCTACTCCCGGTGGACACGAGGGGCACGTGCGTCGTGCAGGCGCAGTCACCGTTGGCGATGGTCGCCAGGCGCTGGACATGCGTTCCGAGCAACTGCCGGAATGCTTGCTGCTCTGCCTCGCACAGTTCCGGAAACTCTTCTGCCACATGGGAAACCGGGCAGTGATGTTGGCAGATCTGTACGCCGTTGCCTACCGGCCGGGTCGACGCTGCGAACCCCACCGCATTGAAAGCTTCGGCGATTGCATCCGCTGTCGCCTCGACGTTGTCCACATCTGTCGGATCAGCCGGTTCGACGTCTCCGACGATGGCCTGAACCCGACGCTTGGCGAACTCCTCGATTGCCGCGTCTCCGCCGATTTCGCGAAGTTGCCGCATCGCGGCTCCCGCCAGATCGTCGTAGGTATGGCCGAGGCGCCCGCGACCGGTTGCGGTGATCTGGAACTGCTTGGCAGGTCGACCGCGTCCGCGCTGGCGCAGCGACGCCGCCGAAGCCGTTCGTGCTTCACCGGACTCGATCAACGCGTCTAAGTGACGTCGGACACCTGCGGCACTCAAACCGAGGCGTGTGCCGATTTCGGAGGCCGTAATGGGGCCTTCTTCGAGTAGCAGCTTGACCACTGCGGCCCGGGTCTGGCCTTCGACGCTCACCGTCACCGGATTTGCGGCAGCACTCGGCGAGGTCGCTACAGTGGGCTGACCTGCAACTTCCTTGCTTCGAGGGTCTGACGCATTTCTTTTCACAACACAAGTGTGACCGAATTCTTTTCGCAGGTCTACTAAGGGCAACCTGCATTACATTCGGGAATATCCGGACAGCGCACGTTGTTTGTGCTTGTCTGTCCGGCTGTATCGAGCCGCTACGCTGCCTGGTGTGCCGCAGACCCCCGAGAAGACGACGACCGCGCGATCGGCGCGCGCGATCCTGCTGGACAAACCCAAGGCACTCGCGCTTTCCACGATCGGCGTTCGGCCTTTCGGTTCCGCTCCCCGGCAAAGTATGGCCGCGGTGTTGCACGGCGACGAAAGCGAGCGCCCGGGCCTGAACGCGAAGGAAACCGCGCAACTGCGAGGTATCCGTCGATTCGGAGCGACCGGCGCAGTGTTGATGGCAGTGGGGGCGCTCGGCGCCGGCGCACAACCCGTCCTGCAGAATCCGACCGCCGGCCTTCGAGTCCTCAGCCTTCCCGGACGTATGCCGACGGTCTCGCTCACCATGACGATGACCGGAACGGTGCTCGTCGTTCTCGCCTGGCTGATGATGGGCCGATTCGCCGTCGGCGACATACGCAGCCGATCCGGCGCACCGCGGCGCATGACCCGCTCTCAGTTGGACCGCACACTCCTGCTGTGGATCCTGCCGCTCTCCGTCGCACCGCCGATGTTCAGCCGCGACGTCTACTCGTATCTGGCACAAAGCGAAATCGCGGCCCGAGGACTCGATCCGTACGCCATCGGCCCCAAGGCGGCACTGGGCGTCGACCACGTTCTCACCCGAACTGTTCCGACCATCTGGCGGGACACGCCGGCTCCGTACGGGCCGTTCTTCCTGTGGCTGGGACGCGGGATCAGCTCACTGACCGGCGACAACATCGTGGCCGGAATCTTCTTGCACCGCTTGCTCGCATTGGCGGGCGTCGCGCTCATCGTGTGGGCGATACCTCGACTGGCCAAGCGATGCGGCGTCTCCGCAGTCAGTTCACTCTGGCTCGGAGCCGCGAACCCGCTGCTGCTCTTCCACTTGGTGGCCGGCATCCACAACGAAGCGCTCATGCTCGGGTTGATGCTCGCCGGAATCGAGATCGCCCTCCGCGCAGTCGAAGGGTCCGGGCCCATCCGTGGCCGAGCGCTGTTCTATCTCATTGCGGGATCAGGTTTGATCGCGTTGTCGTCGACTGTCAAAATTCCGTCCTTGCTGGCACTCGGATTTGTCGGTATGGCTCTGGCCCGGCGTTGGGGTGGAACCTGGAAAGCCTTGGCGGGAGCTGCGATTCTTCTGGGCATCGTTGCCGCCGTCGTCACGTTCGTCATCAGCGTGGCCAGTGGGCTCGGTATGGGGTGGATCAACACCCTCGACACCGCTACGGCGGTGCGGAGTTGGATGTCCATCCCGACGCTCCTGGGCGTCGGCACTGGATTGGCAGGTGTACTGCTCGGACTCGGCGATCACACGACGGCAATCCTCACGATCACGCGGCCGATCGCGTACCTGGTTGCCATTCTCATCACCGCGCGGATGATGATCTCGGTGTACATGGGCCGCATTCACCCGGTCGGTGGACTCGGCATCGCACTCGGGGCCATCGTTCTCCTGTTCCCGGTCGTTCAGCCCTGGTACCTGCTGTGGGCGATACTTCCGCTCGCAGCCTGGGCTACTGCGCCGATTTTCCGCATCCCCGCTGTGGTCTTCACCTCGATCGTCAGCGTCATGTTGATGTCGAACGGCGCCGAATACCTTCCGTTCATGATCGTGCAGGCCGTCATCGCGACCATCCTCACCGCCGGAACGCTCATCGTCTTCACCCGCAATTCACTCCCCTGGCGTAGCGACAAGCCAGTAGCGGAGATCACGAAAGGCGGACCGGTAGACGAAGACAACTCGGCGGGGGCTTACGCTGATTCCCCGTGACCTCGAGAGCCTCCAGATCGTCGACGCCGGCGGTACAGATCCAGGGTGTCGTCAAGTCCTTCGACGGTGTTCGAGCCGTCGACGGTATCGATCTCACTGTCGAGACGGCCCAGGTCGTTGCCCTGCTCGGCCCCAACGGAGCCGGTAAGACAACAACCGTCGAGATGTGCGAAGGGTTTGTCACCCCCGATGCCGGCACCGTTCGAGTGCTCGGTCTCGACCCCATCGCCGACTCCGGTGAAGTCCGCTCGCGAATCGGCGTCATGCTGCAGGGCGGCGGCGCATACCCCGGGTCCAAGGCCGGAGAAATGCTCGACCTCGTCGCCGCATACTCTGCCGACCCACTCGATCCCGCCTGGCTCCTTTCCAAACTCGGCCTCACCGATGCGCGCAAGACGCCTTACCGTCGCCTTTCCGGCGGCCAGCAGCAACGACTGTCTCTGGCGTGCGCGCTTGTCGGCCGTCCCGAGTTGGTATTTCTCGACGAACCCACCGCTGGACTCGACGCTCAGGCACGTCTACTCGTGTGGGAACTCATCGACGCTCTGCGCCGCGATGGCGTCAGCGTCCTGCTCACCACGCACCTCATGGACGAGGCCGAAGCGCTCGCCGACGAATTGGTCATCATCGACCACGGCAAGATCGTCGCGTCGGGAACGCCGGCCGAGGTCACCAGCAAGGGCGCCGAAGGCCAACTCCGTCTGACGACGGTTCCCGGTTTGAGCCTCGACTCGCTGGTCGGCTCACTCGCCGGGTTCCGCGTCGAGGAATCCAATCCCGGCACCTACGTCGTCGAAGGTGCAATCGATCCGGCAACCGTGGCGACTGTCGCGACGTGGTGTGCCGATCAGGACGTGCTGATCAACGACATCCGCGTCGATCAACGGAGTCTGGAAGACGTCTTCCTCGAATTGACGGGCCGGGAACTGAGGGGATGACGGAGATCAAGGTCATGAACGAAACAGCAGCGAACGGCCAGAACAGTGGGACTGCCAACGGAGCCAGGGAACGCCGGCTCGCCGAGAACCGCTTCGAGCCGGGCACTTTCTCGCCGGATCCCCGCCCCAGTTCGGCGGCAAAAATGCTGGCGGCGCAGACCAAACTGGAACTGACTCTTCTGCTCCGCAACGGTGAGCAATTGCTGCTGACCATGTTCATCCCGATCACCCTGCTCATCGGACTGTGTCTACTGCCGATCGGCGATTTGGGCGATTCTCGGGTCGATACCGTGCTCCCTGGTGTCATGATGGTTGCCGTGATGTCGACGGCGTTCACCGGACAGGCCATCGCCGTCGGATTCGATCGCCGATACGGCGCGCTCAAACGACTCGGTGCGACGCCGCTACCGCGGTGGGGAATCATCGCAGGCAAGAGCGCTGCCGTCATCATCGTCGTGGCACTGCAGTCATTGCTGCTCGGCGCAATCGGTTTGGCGTTGGGGTGGCGTCCGTCGTTCGCCGAACTGGTACTCGGCGCAGCGGTCATTGCCATCGGTACTGTCACGTTTGCGGCGCTGGGACTGCTGCTCGGCGGCACTTTGCGAGCGGAGATCGTTCTCGCTCTCGCCAACGTCTTGTGGTTCATCATGGTGGGTATCGGCAGTGTGGTCTTCGCCAGTGGCGAACTTCCGACCGCTGTTCACACGCTGGTGCGCGTTGTTCCGTCCGGTGCTCTCGCACACGCTCTCGAAGCGGCCCTCGACACCTCGATGGACTGGTTCTCGATTCTCGTACTTCTCATCTGGGCCGCGGTGGCCGGTATCTTCGCAGCAAGGTGGTTCAAGTTCACGTGAGTACACGACGGAGCGCTCAAATCGTCGGCTGTGTGGCCGCAACAGTGATTTTGTGTGCCGGACCCGCAACGGCGACTCCCTCGGTGTCCGGTCCACTCGCACCTGCAAATCCGTACCTCGGTCCCGTCGGTACCTCCACCATGCACGGTGACGCGGGCTCGTCCGACGTCACTCCGCTGCCCGGACCCGGAACCGGCCCCCACGAAGTGACCGCCTTCCCGATGATGGCTGCCTGCCCGACGGTCCTGCAGGGTTCCGACGGCATGATCGTCTCGCTCTGCACGACGATGATCGGCCAGATCCCGACCATCCATTTGATCGATCCGAAGGCCGACGCCACGCCGTTGGGTAGATCCGTAGCGCAACTGCCGCTCGCGAAGGGCAGTCTCCTCGGCGGCGTCTACGCGTACCTCGACAACGAGAACCGCCTCGTCGCGGTCGACGGAAATCGTCAGTTGGTCCGCATTTCCCATGCTCAGAATCCGGACGGCAGTTGGCGGTTGGAACTCGCCGATACCGTCGATCTCAGTGGTGCGGTTTCCGCCAACGACAACGTCACCGGCCTCGCTCCGGACTGGGAAGGCAATGTCTGGTTCGCCACCGGGCACGGCACCGTCGGGTATGTCGGCACGGATCGAATCGCGCACAGCATCGCTCTCCCCGAGGGTGAACAGGTGCAGAACAGCATCTCCACCTCCCCGACGGGTACTGCCGTCGCCACTACCCACGCGCTCTACCAGCTGAAGCTAAGCGGCGACGAGGTCGTCGTCGACTGGCGTCAGCCGTACGATCGCGGGCCGGCCCGCAATCCGGGTCAGCTCAGCTGGGGTACCGGATCGACTCCGACGTACTTCGGCCCGTCGACGGGCAGCGATTTCTTGACCATCGTCGACAACGCGCATCCGACGGTGAGCTTGCACGTCTATCGCGCTGACACGGGCGCCGAGGTGTGCACGCAACCGGTGTTGTCCGCTGCAAGCCAGGACGGCTCACCGAGCGGCAGCGAGAACTCGCCCGTCGGCATCGGTCATTCGGTCTACGTCGCCGGCACTTACGGATACCCGTACCCCACAACTCCTGAAGGCGCCGGCCCGGCGGTCCCCGCCACGGCACCCTTCAACGGCGGCATGACCCGCGTCGACATCGACCCGGTCGGCTGCCATGTCGTGTGGGACAACACGATTCGAAGCTCCGCGGTCCCGCACCTCTCGACGGCTGACGGTGCGATCTACACCGCCACCCGGGACGGCGCTGCGAACACCTCGCCGCTGGACGGGTACTCGTTCGCGGTGATCGACTCGAAGGACGGGTCGCAGATCGGTTCGACTCCCCTGCCGTCGACCATCCTCAACGACACCCTTCAGATGTCTGCGCTCATCACCGAGTCGGGCGAGTACTTCCAGGGCACGATCTCGGGAATCGTGCGCGTTCGCGCAAACTGACGCGCGCTTGCCCCATTGGCGCGAGGCATATCGCTTCGCGCTTGCTTCAAACGCCTAGCCCCCAACGACGCGGGGCAGGCGCGGAGCGAGCTGGCCCCAACGACGCGGGGCAGGCGCGGAGCGAGCTGGCCCCAACGACGCGGGGCAGGCGCGGAGCGAGCTGGCCCCAACGACACTGTGTAGTTGATGGGGAACTACGATCGTTGGCGTGGTGAATCGTGTGTATGCCGGATTTTTGCGCTTGGTGGATCGACTACCTCTCCCCTCGCTGAAAACGCAGAAGATCATCGCGTTCATCGTGATCCTGACGCAGGGCGGCATCGCTGTCACCGGCGCGGTGGTGCGCGTGACGGACTCGGGACTCGGTTGCCCGACGTGGCCGCAGTGCTTCCCCGGTAGCTTCGTCCCGGTCGGCCACGGACAGGTCGCGGTCATTCATCAGGCTGTCGAGTTCGGCAACCGCCTGCTCACGTTCCTGGTTGTGATCGTCGCGGCTGCAATCGTGCTCGCGGTGACTCGCGCTCGCCGTCGCAAAGAGGTGCTTGTCTACGCCTGGATGATGCCGCTCGGCACTGTCGTTCAGGCGGTGATCGGCGGTATCACCGTCCTCACAGGCTTGCTGTGGTGGACGGTCGCCATTCACCTGGTTGCGTCGATGCTGATGGTCTGGGTTGCCACGGTGATGTACGCGAAGATCGCCGAACCCGACGAGGCTACAACGCTGATCGTGATGCCGAAGCCGCTGCGCTGGCTGACCGCTCTGTCCGGAGTTGCGCTTGCCGGCGTGCTCGTCGCCGGCACCCTCGTAACGGGTGCAGGCCCACACGCGGGCGACAAGGGACTGGAACGCACGGTGCCTCGCCTGGAGGTCGAGATCGTAACGCTTGTTCATCTGCACTCGCAGCTGCTGGTCGGATACCTCGCGCTGGTCGTGGGACTGACCTTCGGCCTTTACGCGGTCGGAACGTCAGCGGCCGTGAAGCTCCGCTTGAAGGTTCTGCTGGGACTTATCCTCGCGCAGTCACTCATCGGCGTCGTGCAGTACTTCACCGATGTGCCGGAAGTTCTCGTGATCATGCACGTCGCTGGTGCCGGGCTGTGCACGGCTGCGACGGCAGCAGTTTGGGCCGCGGGCAAGACCCGCCAGTTCACGCCGACCGGCTCGCCGATACCAGCTGTCTGACGCTTGAAGACACGTCTGGGGCGTAGGAACACCTTTTGGTGTTC
>NZ_JBHTSW010000055.1:0-32779 GCF_042794945.1 Rhodococcus sp. NPDC056506
CAGCTTCCCAAGCTGAATACGCGGGTTCGATTCCCGTCATCGGCTCCACCACTCAGAAACCCCCGATGAACTGGCAACAGTCGCCGGGGGTTTCGTCGTTTCCGAGGTCAAATCTGGGCCGCCGAAATGGCCACTATGCGCAAAACTATGCGCAGATCGATACGCAACGCTCACGGGCCACTCAGAGCTGTGCGCACGACAACTTGGCGGCGACCAAACTGGACGCCCTGCTTGTCACTGCCGGACATATCGGGCACGATCGACACACCCGAGTAAAGGATTGGTCATGAACCGCGCAGCAAAGAAGAATCGACTCCATATAGGTAAGGAATTCGCAGTGCTAGTTATCGCAATCTGTGGAGCTTCCCTAATGGCCAGTTGCGGCGACGACGACCTCGATGCCCGAACCGATGCGCGGGTTGCTTGCCAAGATGCAGTAGAGGCGAGAATGAAGTCGCCATCCACTGCCAAGTTCGGCGGGGTTTCGACGGATGGCGGCAGGGATTCTGGCGTTACCGTCACCGGTTATGTGGATGCCCAAAATACTTTCGGCGCATCAAAGCGCACCGATTTCGCCTGCCTTGTTGACTTCGTTGGAGATAGTCCGCACGTCCGAATAACAGGGCTCGAATAAAGGAATTGACCTTGCACCCTTTTGTGTGTATAGTTTGAGTTGTAAGGCACAAGGTCTTACAACAACTCAAAAGGGTGATGCACTTGGACTGGCTTGATAAGTCGGACTTCCAATGGCTGAGTTCAGTAGCCATTGCCGTGATTCTCACCTACAGGGAACAGATTCGGAAACGAATCAACGCCTACAGGTACCGAGGGAAACGGAGGAAGTCCAGCGAGTAGCTAGAGAGTGCGGGGACCGGAAAGCTGGTGACTATCCGGTACCCGCACCCTCCAAGTATCACCCACGGACAGAGAGGTCAGAAATGAAGCGATACATCACACCCGCAACCGGGCTCATGGCCGCCACCGGGGCGTACGGCATCTACCTCACTGCCACGTCTTGGGATCCCGCCAAAGCTGGAATCATGTGGGCCGTCTGGCTCGCTGCTGGCATCGTGATCATTCGGCACGAGGAGCGGAAGAGGCGGGCAGTCGGCAAGTGATTGTGTACCTGAGTCGAGGCGACATTGCCGAACGTCTGCAGTTGAGCCTCGAGACGATCAAGTCGTACGACCGTCGCGGATACCTACCCGAGCCGGACGCTCGGGTAGGTCGCAACATGGGTTGGCTACCGGAAACGATCGACAAGTGGATGGAAACGCGACCCGGACAAGGAGCACGGAGAGACCTAGACGTGTAGCCCACCTCCGGAGGGACTTTCGTCCCGGCTTTACCTGTTCTTTGCCTTCACATGAAACATTCCGGACGGTTGTCAATAAGATGGATTGGCACACTCACCAACGTCAGGGTCTGGAATGACAGTCATTGATGCACCACACAGATTCGCTGCCCGCCGACACGCAGGTAAACTTCACTCCGTGACCAGCGGAAACGATCGGCCAGCCGTTCCCCAGGAGTTGGCTGATGAGGTTTTGCAGCTGCCTGTAGAGGTGCTGCGCTGGGTAGCGTCGATCGGCCCACGCATCGCGAACCTACCAAAAGACGATCAGGACGAAGTGCTCCGCGGTATGTCGGAACTCGCTGATGGCCAGGACGGCAACCGGCAGGTCAACATTTTCCTTGGAAACAAGAATATCGCGATTGCCAACTCAAAGAACGTCAGGATCAAGTACGCCTAGATGCACCACAACTCCCCCACCCACACCGGGGCGGGGGAGCTAGAGGTGTCCCTACAGGTCGAACGCCTGCCATTCCTCGATCGCGGGTGAATCGACCCAGAGCGCTCGCGCTGCGGCCATACCCACAAACCTGTACTCCGGACCGATCGGGAAGTTCTCAGGGTCAGGCGGATTCCATGCCCCGATCTGCTCCCCGTTCAAGTACGCGTAGTACGCAGAGCCGTTGGCTACGACCTTGAGCCGTGCGCCTGAACGGATGCCGGCGCCTTGCAGCGTCCCGGAAATGAGTTGGAAATTGTTTTCACCGACGCAGCGAGCGAACCCACGTGACTCTCGGTTCCACATGTAGACCAGGCCACGCGTGAACATGTTGTTCGACCGCAAGATCACGCACGACCGAGGCCCGGCGGACGACTCGTTCTTGACGATGACTTCAACAGCGTGATTGTCGGTGTTTGTGGGGCGAACCCACAGTGCGGATCGGACACCATCATTCCCGCCACGGACACCGGCAGCTCCATCGGTGATGCCGATATTGCCGCGGGTCGCCCAGTTGACTCCCAACCCACCGTCCGGACGATCGAAGAAGTCCGGACCGAGCTTGATCTTCGGGGGTGGATCATTCGACAACTTCTGCCCCATGCAGAACCACGGCGCATACGTCGAATTATCGAAGTCGATCGCCGAACCCGGAATCATGTCCGGCGGATTAGATCCCGCAACGAACATCGCGTTCTGTTTCTTCGGGATAATCCCGGCCGGGATTGCAACGGAATCCATTTCGATGCCAGCGAGGCCGCGGACGTTGCCATTGCCTGTCTGGAGTACACCGACCGCGACATAGTCACCGCCCTGGTTGAGCATTGACTTGGGCTGCTCGACACCTTCGAATATCTCGGTGAGATTCATCCGGTACTCGGTCTTTTGGCTCGTGATCAGACCCGAGATGTTCCCCGAGGTCCAAACCATTTCCAGTGAACCATCACTTTTCATGTGATAGACGGTGATGTACATCGGGCATGGGTTGGATTCGGCGCCGACGATGATGCCAACCGTGTCGTAGGAACGAAGTCGGGGAACGCGGATGTACCCAAGTTCAATGCGCCCCTTCGCAGGCAAGTAGTACGGGTCACGATTATTGATGACGCTGTGGTTATGCGTGCCGAACGCGGCGTGAGAGTCGCTGCTCGTCTTGTCGCCTACCGATTTGACCGAGCGGTTCAGGAAGAATCGCGGGAACGTGGGATCTTCCAGCGGGTTCAGGGTCATCCACATAGCGATGTTCGGCACGTCAACAATCTCGGCCTTGTTTTTGTCGAGGTTGTCGATGTCCTCGTCATGCCCGATGATCTGCTTGCCCTGCTGCTCAGCCCGCTCGAAGGTCTCTTCGGCCTTGCCGCCCTTGCCCTTCTGCCAGAGTCCGAGGAACCAGTCGCGCACCCCGGACACAATGTTGTTGATCGGCGTCACGACAAGGCCACGGAAGACTTCACCGATCTGGTTCACGGTGCGATTCACGCCATTGACGAAATCTTCCACCCACGTACCGATTGCCGAAAGTCCGCCGCCGACAACACCAGTGATCGCATGTGCGATGTCCTTGATGACTTTGTCGATCTTCTCCACCAGGAAACCGATCGATGGAATCCAGTCGGCCAGCATCGCCAGCAAGCCGCGATCGATCCCGAGGATGTGCTTCCACCGATCGAGCTCGTTGTCCGGAAGATCCCTACCCTGCAGGGCGATAAGCTTTTTCGTGTAATCCTCGGGAGTCGCCTCATCGGCCATGCTGTGTCCTAGATGTCGTCGACCAGTTCGGCCGGAAGTTCGGGTGGGTCACCTTCGCGGCGCGCTTCCCAGCGCATCCAGTCCCGGATGTGGCGCTTCGCCACACGGAATTTGTCGCGCGTGGTTTCGAAAGCGGCTCGTAGTTCATCCATTTCGGTGCGCAAGCGGCTGATCTGCCGTCCCTGCCACGACGTGACTGCGCCGATCACGAGGACCACGCCGGCGAAGATCGCGTTGATCTGCTCGGGGCTCACCCGATGGACTCAGTCGATGTGTGCTTCGCTGCCAGCCCTGAAATCGGCAGCCCGAACAGTGCGAGCAAGAACACCGATAGGTTCCCGCTCGTCACGGAATCGACCAGTCCATAGCCCGTCGCGACCAACAGTCCCGCCGATGACAGTCGATAGAAGTAAGCGCGCTGCGGTTCCGACAGAGACGGGAACCGAAAACTACCTTCAGCCCTGTGCGTCATCACTTGCCTCCTACGATCTGAATTGCGCCCGACGGATGCCAGACGAGAGATCCGCGGTCGAAGTCCTGCCGGCGGCCACAGTCGAAGTCGTATTCATCCGAGGTAGGCCAGCCGAGCTTGGTGGGCTTGTCGTCAACACCGCGGACGCCGCCCTCTTCGATCCATCGGCGGCCGATCACGCCGTGGCAGACGAAACCCTTTGTGTCGTAGCGTCGCGCGATCGTTCCGCCTTGGAAGGACTGCAGGTCGCCTTCGCTTTCGTAGACGACGTGGAATCGCTGTGGGTAGCCGAGGAACTCAATCTCCCAGCCGCGCGCGGCCCACACTTCGTAGACCAGCTTCGGGACCGGGACAGCGCCGGTGTCGGGATGCCAGTAGATCGAACCGTTCTCGAAGTCGGCGTACCGTCCGACACCGTCCTTGCACTTACGTTCTCCGTCGTGCAGACGTTTGCCGAGCCAGTCCGAGAAGAACCGAACGCGATCGATCTGGTTCTCGATCACCGGAACGTCCGGCTTCACGCCGTTCAGTTCGGCGATCATGTTGTCGACATCTGCGCGGAACTTGCCCATGTCCATTCCGCCCGGATCCCACTTGCCTTGGATCGCGGCCCATTCCTTGTGGCCGATTGCGCGGGTCGACGGGTGTCCGAGTCGGCGGAGGATCGCGGCCACGATGCGCACGTACGCCCAGTACTGTGCGCTGGACCAGCCCTCAGTTCCGGAGTTCTCGGCCTCCACACCAATCGTCACCTGGTTTGCGGCGTTCGTCGCGATGCCTGGCCAAGAGCCGACACCCGCATGCCAAGCGATGCCTACCCCGCACACGGTTGCGTGACCGCTGCGGGACAGGTGGATCTGCGACGCCAACCCGAGCGACGGGTGGTTCGCGATCGCGCCCGGCCCTGGGTTGCTGCCAACTGGCGCTCCGGTGTGGTGCGCGATGACACCCCAGATGGTGCCGAAGTCGCCCTTACCTCGATTGAGTGCGCCCGGAAACACAGAGACGCTCACTCCTGCATCACGAATGACTTGCTCAAGCCAAACGGGATCACCTTTCCATGCCATAAATGGCTCCTTCGATTAACGCGCAGTTGTTGCGATAACTCGGCCTGTTGAGCCGAATTCTTTGAATTTGTCGACCATTCGGAGGAACGGGTCCTTCACTGGCTGGTCGTCACCGATGGTTACTTCAGCGACGCAGAATCCGCCGCGCTGATCTTCGACGGTCACTTCGGATACGTAGTCGGTAATCACTGTGTCGCCGTCAACGAACGACATGATGTCGCCCTCTTGGTAACGCTGCCCGCTGCCGTTATCCACGCCGAACTGGAAACCCTTGCCCGCTGCGCCACCGTCTTGCACGCGGATCTTGATCGAGTCGCGGCCCGCATGATCACGCAGACCTTGCAGTCCTGCCATCAGGGAATCGAGAGTGAATGCCACCTGAGCATTCGCGTATGCCTCGCCGAAACCGTGACGGCCCAACAGTTCTTCGAGTTCACGATTGTTGAACTTGTTGAACGATCCGAACCGGTCATCGAGTAGACCACCGACAGACGGCGCGAGGAATCCTGCACCGAACACGGACAGGATCAGCCCGATTATTCCGTCAGCGAGGATCCGACCCAATTCGTTCAACCACTCAGGTGACTGGCCGCCCGTAATCACTTGGTGCGCAGTCGGATGCGAGATATTTCGCCTGTAGTCGATGATCTGACCACCGTCTGTGGACCATTGCATCCACTTGCGGTCGCGCTTCTTGCGGGTGTCGACGATGTAGCAGGGTTCGGTCGCTTTGCCGTACGTTTCCGGATTCAGCAGTCCGAGGATGTTGTTCGGGTTGGTGAAGAACATGAAGTTGTCGCCGGATAGGTCGAAGATGTTCTGCAGTCGACTAAGCGAGTTGGTGTTGAAAATTTTTCCTGGGTCCGGATCGCCGGGAACCCATAGGTTGCAGGTGATCTCGGATTCTGAGGATTTCAACGCGTTCTGGAACAGTTCGTCTAGCGGCGTCATTCGCGTATACATGGAGCACAGGTCCAGCGACGCAATGAACTCGAAGAACTTGTCCACCGAATCGATGCCCGCGGGGATCTTCGGTAGCTTGATCTGATTGCCGCCAGAGGGAACCTTCACGTACACCGGCTTATTCAGGCGCGTTGCATTCTTCGCAATGAAATACGGGCAGACGAAGTCGATCGGGCCGATCATGATGTCTTGCTTCTTGACCTGCGCCCACTCCGGGGCTAGGGGCATCGGCCAGCCGAGAATTGATTCGAGCCACTTCATGTTCGAAACACACACCGCTGTAACAGTTTCCTGCCCCGGCTTGCCCTCGATCGTGACATCCATCGCGCGGCCGTCCCACACCTTGCCGTTGTAGAACGTGCGGATGGGTACGACGCTGGTCTTGCACTGCATCAGACGTTTAGCGTGAGGGTGGGTGATCTTCACCTGAATCGTGGCCGCAGTTGCTTCGTTGCGTTTCCACTGGAACTTGGCCCTGATGTAGGGGCCGAAGGGTTGAACTGTGCTGTAATCGCCGGAGAAAATATCGATATCGAATGCGGGTGGGGAGTTGGTGTTCGGGATCAACCGGTCCCCCTTCTATAGAGTTGTGGCAGCGTCACTTTCACCGAAGACGCCGAGGTGGTGCCGCCGGAGCTGATCATTATTGGCGCGACAGATTTCCGCTTGAATGGCTTGCGCCAACGCTGAATTCCTACGGACTTCCATTTGTCGACGCCGTTCCCGTCGCGGATGTACGCGTCCTCGGGGTCGGTGTTGATGTCCCATTTCTGCCCGGCGCCGATCGCGGGGAGGGTGACGAAGTCGTCGGCTTGGCCGATGACGAAGATTCCAGGGCCGGTGATGTCGTAGTGCGGCCACGAATCGACGTCGCCGTCATTGCGGATCCGTGCATCGAAGAATGTTGCCTGGTCATATGTTTCGTCAAAGTCCGGTGCCCGCCACCACGACAGATCCGACGACAGTTTGATCTCTTCCTGCATCCAGCCGATGTCTTCCAGCAAGTCGATCTTCGGATCCTTCGCCGGATCCTCGTATCGGACGTACTGCCAGAAATGTTCCCCGTCGCAGTAGACATGGAATTCGCCGACCTCGTCGCCGTAACCGATCGCGTTGCGCCACCGCGTGAACACCTCGCGTGCAGGCTTCCCTGGGCGCATCGGGCCGATTGTCACCTTCAAGCCGATGACGTTGACCTCATCGTCGCGAGCAACCCAATCCGCTCCGGCCTGACGAGCATTCGCTACCCGCTGATGCTTGAACGGGGCGCCGCCCAACCCGGTTGGCGTCTCCGCCAACCGGATCGGGCATGACGGCGAACCGAACACCCACAGCGAACCATCCACGCCTACGAACTCGTAACGGATCACTACTTCACTCCTAGGCGCATCATTGCTTCGTGGATCGGATCCCCCGTCGAGTTCGGTGTCTCCAAAAGCTTTTGCGGATCGTTGACAGACACAGGTCCGTGATTCACTTGACCGACGATGATCTGGTATGTCGCGCCCGGATTTCCCTGCGCGACAGTGCCGAGCGAGTTGACGATGCTCTGCTGCTCACCGGACAGCCCTCCCCCGCCAGTCGACGAACTGGACACGCCAGAACCGCCCGACGTGGCAGCAACATTGCCGGCGTACTTACTTGCAAGCCGCGCATTGTCTTCCTGCACACGAGCTAACGCACGCTTCGCCGTCTCGTACGACTCCAACGCGTCGGCCTTCTCGGCTTCCGTGCGGCCCTTGTCCTTCTCGTCCTTCGGTGGCTGGTTAGCCTTCTCCAAAGCGATCTCAGCCTTACGGACCGCGAACGCTGCACGTTCTTCAGCCGACACACCAGCTTCGACGCTGTCCCGCAGGGCCTCCCGGTCCTCTTCCGCCATCGGCTTCGGCCCATGGATCTGCTCCGATAGCCAGTCCTTGAACTCGGGAAGGTCGTCGGCTTTCGCCGTGTCACCGGCCTTCGCTTTGCGGGCTGCGAGTTTGATGTTCTCGCGTTCCACCTCGCGAAGTTTCGCTTCGGATTCCTCCACCGCGATTTGAGCGCTGCGGAGCGTGTAGTCATCCGGCTTGTCGGCTGTCTTCGCCTCGTGGAGTGCGTCGTTCGCCTTCTGAACGTCGATCCGCGCGCCGCGGAGACTTGATTCGCCATCCTCGATATCGCGGTCCAGTTTGCGGAGCTCGTCCTCGGAGAGTTGATGTTCCGTCGACTGAATCCCGGCCCACACTTCGAGCTGCTTCCGAAGCTTGTTTTCCAAGTCCCAGTCGTCCATGCCTGGGATGCTGGTTCCGCCCGTGTCGAAGCCTTTGCCACCGAGCAGGGATGCGACCATGTGACCCACACCTGCAACACCGGCGCCGGCAGCACCGCGGGCGTTGATGCCCTTCTTCGCAGACAATGTGACGGCAGCGGTTTCGGGCATCGATCCGTGGTTACCGCCGAACCCACCCTCAGCGAACGCTGTCACGTCGCCCTGCATGAGGCTCATGCCGAACTTGTTCGCGGTCTGCGCAAGGATCTGCTTGGACCGTGATCGCTTCGATGGCGCCAACGGGATGAACGCTTCGCCCATCGTCTCGGGCTCAGCGGCCATGATGTAGTTCGGTCGCGGTGACATGATCTCCGCGGCCGACGGCATGCGGCTGATCCCGCCATTGGCGTAGCGGCCGAGGGTGATGGATCCGTTGGCGTTGTGACCCATCGTGATCGAACCGTTGAGGTTCCCACCAGTGGTCACGACATCGACGGTGTGAGTGCCATGGGTTGTCTTGCCGTTGAGTTCGCGGTCGATCTTGGCCACGACCTCCGACGCGTTGTCGAGGATCCAGATCGAACCGTCATCCAACGTCGTGGTTCGGACGTTCAAGTCCTGCAGACGCTGCAGTGACTCTTCAGCGTTGTCCGTGACGACGATGTCTTTGCCGTTGTCGTCCCGGACCAGAACATTGACTCGTTCAAGTTGCCCGATCACGGTCTCAGCACCAGCTACTTCGACGTTCACGTTCTTCGTCTCGGGCATCCCCTTGACCACGCCGCCGAGGTTCGTCAGCAGACCTTCAGCCTCGGACGTTTCGGCTGTGACCTTGACGCCCTTATCGTCAGGAAGGCGTTCGACCGCGAAGTTGTAGCCTTCGAGCTTCGCTTTCGCGTCATCGGTGATCGAATCGAGGATGACGGTCTTGCTGTCCGGAACCTCGCGGACCTGGTCACCGAAAATCTTGACGAGGTCAGTCGATGCTTGTGCGTTCACGATGTCGAGGCGCGACATGATCACCTCGGGTGTTGCACCGTATGCCGCGAGGAGAGCTTCGTACTCTTCGCGGTTGCGGCCGGCGGCGACTGCTTCATCGACGTGAGCGTTGTATTGCTCTTGCAATTTCTGCCGGGTCACGTCGAGTGCACCGGCATAGTTGCCGTTCGCAAACTCTGCCTCGTAAAGGCCTGCCGCGACTGCGCCGAATCCGGATGCAGTGTCCTGCATCGTGTCGTGCAGTTTCGATCCAGCTTTGGTGTAGGTGTCGACAGTGCCGCTCGCGGTGAGGAACTCGCGTCCAGCCTTGTTCGCTTCTTCGCGCGCTGTCTTGAACTCGTCCGGCAAATCACGCACAGCGTCATGCAGTTGCTGTGTCGCGTTCTCCATCGACAAGTCGTCAGCGTTCAGCGAATCGAGTGCCTTCGAGAGCGCTCCAACCTTGTCGGATGCGCCTGACGTTGCGTCGGCGAATGTCTCCATCGCGTCAGTCATTACGTCAAGCTCGTGGGTGTCAGCGTTGATCTTGAACGCCTCACCCATCTCTCCTGAATCGAGCGACGAGATGATCTTTGCCCGTTTCTCGACAACGGCCTTGTTGATTTCGTCGAGCTTGTCCAGACCCTGTTTCGCGTCGTTGTCCTCAAACCACGGGTCAGTCAAACCACCGGGCGTCCATGAGGACTTGATCTTCTCCCATGAAAAGATGTCCGACAGATCCGAATCGAAGAAACCCTTGTTGAACGAGAACTCGGTATCCGCCAGGTCTTCCAACTCGCGTCGAGTCTTACTCGCTGCATCTCCGACACCTGCAAGTCCGCGCGCCGCGTCCTCCGTTGAGACACCAGCGTTGTCGAGCGCCTCCCGTAGTGTGGTCGTGCCATCGGCCATCTTGATCGTGTCGAGTGCGGCCTGCGCCGCTTGCTCGCCCGCTGCAGAGTAGGTCCCGCCGGTCTTTTCGAGTGCCTCCGCGATACCGTCTGTGGCAGTGGAAAATTCCTTGGCGCGTTGCTTCGCCTCTGCCTGCTTCTTCATATAGTCGCCAACCATCAACGTCGCGGCAATGATGGCGATGCTGAAAGGTCCACCAAGTGCAGACGTCAAACCGGAAACGCCGGCCTTCATGCCCGCTGTCGCCGCAGCGAATGTGCCCTGGGTGCGCGCAAATCGATCTGCGCTCACCCTGGCCGACATGAATGCGTCCTGCATCCGGTAGACACCGGGAACATGTTGCCCAAGGGCGGAGATAGACGACCCGAACCGTCCCATCGTGATCGTTCCGTACCGCCCTGCGTTGGCGATTCCTCCACTTGCCGTGACGATTCCTCGGGCCGCGTTGCCGAAGCCTGTGGCCGCTCCGACGACGTGACCTTTCATCGTGTTGAACATTGAGCCGAGCGCTCCCGCGCCAATCTTCGCGAGGACCATTCCGGCGACTAACGCTTGGATAGGTCCAGGTAGACCACCGAATGCGGACGCCAGCGTCATGACGCCAGAAGCGAGAACACCGATGACTGATGCTGTCGACTTCAGGGAATTCAATCCAGGGCCAGACAGGAGCTGCACGAAACTGTTCACGACCGGCTTGAGCTTGTCGCCAATGGCAGCCGAGGTTTCCTCGTAGCGAGCTTTGAGGCCCTTAAGATTCTGTCCGAGTTGGCCGTTCGATCGTTCGATGTCGCCGTTGACAGCGAGGAGCTGTTCCTTCAGTGCGATCTCGGTGGCTTGGACCTTCTCTGATCCGGACAGCACTCGGTTCGTCTCGATGATGCCGTTCTTTAGTGCTACCTCGCGAAGCATCGTGTCTGACAGGAGGACGCCATACTTACGCATCGGGATCGCCTGGCCTTGGAAGGCCGATCCCATGGCATCGATCACCGATTGCACGTCAGTACCGCCGAACGATGCCGTTTCGACAGCGAGCTTCGTCATGTCCTTCGAGAAGGTGGCGAGGTTCTTACCCGACTTGCCGGCGACAGTTCCGAACGTGGCGAACTGAATCGCTGCGTCCTGGGCTGCGCGTTGGCTGATGAACAGTTCCTTGGACGCGGTCTTGCCCCAGTCCATGATTTCCTGTTTGTTTTTTCCGAACAGGACGTTGAGCTGGTTGGTTTGCGCGCCGAGCGCTCGGGAGTTCTGCACGGCTTCGGTGAAGAAGTTGACGGCCGCTTTGACGGTAAAGGCGATGCCGAGCATTCCGGCCGCGCTCTTAGCCTTGCCGAGTGCCGCGGTCAGGGTGTTAGCGCCGGCAGTGGCAGTTTGTGCTCCGTTGGCGACCTGCCGTCCAGCCGTTGCCCCCGCGGTCCCAAGGGCAGTGGTCGAGCGGGTTGCGCCCTGAATCGTCCGATCCGTGCGTTGCGCGGTTGCCTCCGCCCGGGACATGCCTGACTGAAAGCCATCGTCGCGGATGGTGAGAGTGGCGTAGAGGGTTCCAACGTCGAGTGCCATTGGGCCTCCGGTTTATTCAGGTGTATGTGTGAGTGGAATTTGCAGCGCCTTGTGGAGGCGGGATTCCGGGTTGGCGATGAGGCCATAGATTCGACGGTCGAGCCAACGCCACGATCGTTCTTTCAACACGCCGGATTCGAGGTCGATGTTCCAGTCTTGGAAGTCGAGTTCGATGGAAGCCCATTCGCCGAGGATGTCGATCCACGTCAGGCGAATCTTCTGGCCTTCAAGCTGTTTCGTCTCGGGGCGCTTGTTCGCGTGCCGCGGTTGCATGTGGCGTGGGTTGTACCAGGCACGCAATCCGGTCTTAGGGTTGTACGGTCCCCCGCCCGCGTCGTCGTCCCCGTATCGCCCTGGCAGGCTGTCGGGATCTACTTCCGCTTGCGGTTGTTTCGCTTTGCCCTCTTGCGGGCCTTCGGATTGCTGCTGCGCTCCCCCGGAACCTCTGGCCGCGCTTCGGGCTTCGGGGGTAGCTGATTTCCCGGCATGTCACCCATGCCGTTCTCCCAATACAGTTCTGCGAGCACCGCACCTTGGCCGTAGTGAATGAGTGCTGTGGTGCCGGCGTGCATGATTTCTGGCCAAGTGATGCCGTCATCGCGTAGCTCCGACCAGACTCCACCCTGGTAATCGCCCCAGTCGTCTTCAGTCATGACCGGTTCGCCATCGTCACCGAGTACGGGATCGCCATATAGTGGGTCCAGCACTGGAATCTTCACCAGATTCGGAACCCACACCGCGCCCATCAGTTTCGCGATCTCTGCGACCTGATCGTCATCGGTGTAACGCATGTTCGGATCTGCGAACAGCATCCGGATTCGCAATCCCTCGTCCGCGTTCGGGGACTTGATCACGTACTCCTTGCCGCCGATCGGCAGCTTGAAGTCGGGGTTGTAGAACTCTCTCAGGTCGCGCACAGCGTCGGGCTCCAAAGTGTGTGGTGGAACAGGAACCGCCCGACCACACGAATGCGGCCGGGCGGTAGGGGGTCTAGTCGTCGTCTTCGACGATCAGATCGTCGTCAGGGGGCAGCCCCTCATCAGCACCGTCACCAGGTGCCGGTGAGGGGTCTACGGGTTTCCCGCTGTGGGCTTCGCAATCTTGGTGCGACGACCACGACCAGTCAGGGTCACCGTGAACGACAGGAGGCCTTCCTTGTCCTCGGTGCCGTCCTTCCAGTCGACCGTGTAGCGGCCCTGGAATGCGTCCTTGAGGCCGTCGGTGCGCCAGTAGCGGATGTCCGCGATCGCGAGGTAGCCAATCTCGTCACCCTTGGCACGCAGAATCTCCTGCCCCTCATCGGGTTCGAAGTCGGTGTCAGCGTATGTGCCCTTCCGCAGACCTGTGATTTCGATGTTGGATCCGATGGCGGTGGCGAGGGACGACTTACCGCCCTTCATGCCGATGTCGCCATCATCCTGCAGTGTCTTGTCGCTGCTGGGGGCGAACTGTGAGAGGGCGTTAACGAACACCCAGTCTCCGCCATCGCCCTTGACCTGGACGGCCCAGTCGCGCGCGAGTGCGGTGTCGAGTACGGAAGTATCCGGAGGGAGGAGGGGAGCTGTCATAGCTTGCTCATTTCGTTAGCTGGGGTTTAGGTGGAATTTGTATGAGTCGGGACGTTCGTGACGCCCACTGCCGTCTTCGTCGGTGGATGTTGTGACCACTCGGATGGAGCGAGCCACCCGGATGTCACCCATCCGGTAGTGCGACTTGTTGTCGAGCAGCCGGAAGATGCTGTCCATCAGGTCATTTGTCGGCGCCGGATCTTCACCAGGCGTGCGGCCGCGCAACTGGATCCACACGTCAGGGTTCGCCCGATCAGGGTCGCGGAGTTGCGACTCGTCGTAGACGTTGAGGAATACAGCCCGGTCCGGCGTCGGCGTGACTTTGCCGATGATGATCGGTGCGCCAACGTCTTTGAGTAAGTCAGCGAGTCCGTCTTCGATTCGGGTGCGTGTGATCATCAGATCGCCCCAGACATGCCGTTGGCGACGATCTGTGCGTACTCTCCAGCGAACTCATTCTTCGCTTTCTCCAAGTACTTCGATTCGCCACCGCCGGGGTGGTTCCAGCCGACTTCCTCATGCTGGCGGGCCGCGTACACGGTGTTGAATGACACGGCCGACGACTTGCCCGACGCTGAAGCTTTCCCCGATGCACGCAGCAGGCCATCCTGGATCGGGGTCTTCGCGCGAGCTTTCGCCAGAAGCGCCTCGCCCGCTTGGATGTTGGCGCGTTCCGCTGCGGTCTGAACTCTCGAAGCGATCGCTGCGCCGTCCCATTGCAGAGCCATGGTTACTCCAAACTGACCTGCACGTGGTCTGCCAGTAGTCCGCCGTCAGCGACGGTGGAGATGATCACTCGTGATCGGCGGCCGCCGTACTTGGCGGGAAGCGTCACCCAGGAGCCCGGTTCGATGAACGCGGTCCCTGCAGGGAACGCGACTGTGGTCGATGACAGGACATCTTTGCCAGTCGCGTCGCGAACCAGTCTCGCTTTGTCGTCGATCGCGGACTTGAGCGGTTCCGGTGCGGCGTAGATCGGGCCGCGGGGCCCTTGCCCGGTCTTCCGTTCCACAAGCACTTCGTGTCGCCACCAGCGTGCGAAACGATCGCGCGCCATCAGAAGAATCCGGGTGCGTTCGATGCGAGACCGGCGTTGCGGAGGATGTCGTGCCCGCGGTCGCAGAGGACCGTGAGTGCGCGTGCTCGGGCTTCGGCGGATCCGTTCGTGTCGAGTTCAATCAGGCCACCCGCGATGGACGACTTCGATTCCAACAGTTCCTGTCCCGCAACGCCCTTGAACGGATCCAGGTCGGCTTCGATCCATTCGGTGATCTGCGCGCATGTCGCTTCACGGAACGCGACGATCTCGTCAGGCTCGTCCGGGTATCCGGCCGAATCGGTGGAGTAGATGTCGGCGCGTGTTGCGGTACGGACCCGTTCGGATGCGATCCGCAGCCACCGTTTGGATTCGGTCTCGTCGGGGAGGTCGTCGGGCGCTAGCCATTCCGCGAGGTGTTCCCACGTGGCGTAGATCTGCACAGGTCTCCTAGTGGTGGTGCGACAACGCCCGCACCGGATAGTCAGGTGCGGGCGTCGCCGAACAGGGGGTGGTGGCTAGCTGCCGTTGCCGGCGGGTGCCGGGTCGGCTGCGTCTGCCTTCAGTCCCTTGATGAGGACTGCACGCTTCGGGTCGAGGACCTTGACGCCGTAGATGGTGTCGACCGAGACGGTGTCCGTCTTGAACTTCTGGTCGTAGCCGATGACGACGCGGATACCGAAGCCCTTGTAGTTCTCGGTGGCAGCGTTCGCCGAACCGAGGGGCAGTTCCAGCGGGCGAGTCACGAGAGCGACGGCCGTGCGGTGGAACGCGACACCGGTCTCCGAGTTAGCGCCGGACGGTTCGGTGATGTTCTGCGTCCAGTACGGGTCGAAGCCGAACAGTCGGCGGCCGAGGTACGCCTCGCGGAGAGCTTCGGTGTCACCGGAACTGTTGTGGTTCTTCAGGATGTCCGAGTCGAGCCATTCACCCTGCGTGGTGGGTCCTACGATGGCGTGACGATCCAGGAGCGGAACATTGTTCTTGTTGAGGATCGTGTTCGCGTCGATCAGCGCCTCAGGATGGTTCCACTTGCGGCCGACACGGCTGCCGGGGATCGACTGCGTGATGTCCGACCGGAACGCGAGGATGTCGCGGTCGATCTTCTGCGCGATCGACTCCAGAGCAGGGTCGAGAAGCTGCTGACGGAAGTCCTTGATGTTCAGCGTCAGGTCACGCGAGGTGATCTGGAAGCTGGTGTCCGCGTGGTGGTTCAGCTTCACCGGGACGCCGGTCTCGGTGGCATTCTGAATCTCGATGCCGCTTGCCTGGTCGTATTCCTTGGCTTCGAATACTGCGGGCTTGCGAATGGTGACGGTGTCACCGATCTTCGCGGCACCGAACTCAGAGGAGTAATCGCGGTGGACGAGCTGCGCTGCGACGCAGGTCTCGTAGAGCGTTGCGAGGGCGGCCTGGGCGATGACCGATGGGGTCAGGAAGGCATTTGCCATTGTTGTTCTCCGTGGCTAGTTGAAGGAATGGCCGCGGGATTCGCGGCGGTCTTTGCGGAAGGCGTCGACTCCAGCGGCTGGCTGGGTGACGGTTCCGCCGTGTTCGACGGATGAGGCTGTGGTGGCCGCCTGGGCTTTCAGCTTCGGGTCGTTTGTGATTGCTGCCTTGACTGCTGCGTCCACCTGGGCTGCGTAGTCGTCGGCGGTGTGGTCTAGCGCTTCGATTGCGGCGCTGAGCTTTTTGGAGTCTGTGAGGGAGTTGAAGTCGCCGGCGTGGGTCTTTGCGGCTTCGCGGAGGGCGTCGCGTTCGATCAGTTCGCGGAGCTGCTTCGCGGTCGCGGATTCACGCTGGGCGGTTTCGTCTCGCTCGGCAGTGAGCTTTGCGATAACGTCTTCCGGCTTCGGCGCTTCGTCACCTTCGATGAGGCCGAGTGCCTTGCCGAGTTTCTTGGTGAGCGCGTCGGTCGCGTCCTGCGCTGCCTTCTTCTTCGCTTCGGTGCGGTCGGAGGCGTTTTCGGCGCGGAGACGTTTGATCTCGTTGGCCCAGGATTCGGGGAGCGCGTCGAGGCCGCGTCGAGGCCGGTGGCTTCGGTCGTATTGGCCGATTCCGTCGCCGTGGTTTCAGTTGCTGAGGTTTCGGTTGCCGTGGTTGCCTCGGTGGCCGTGGTGTCGACAGTCTCCGCAGTTTCGGTTGCGGTGGCGTTGTCGGTGGTGTCGGGCATGGTCGTGTCCTCCTGGGACAGTCGATTCGCCCGACGTGCGGGCATGAAAAATGCCCCACGGCAGGGTTGCTGTGGGGCGGCATTCTTTTGGGTTTTAGGTGTTACTTGGGCTGCAATTTGGCCATCGGTTACCAACCGTCCTGTTTGTCTGGTTTGATATGGCTCAAACGCAAGTCGGCAACCTGGGAGCAAAGAGTGAAACTGAAGATCACGAGCGCAGTTGGTGCGCTCGCCATAGCTATTGGTGCGACGATGACGGTCGGCCTAGGCACCGCGTCCGCCGACTTCAACGTCAACGGCTGCAACATTGTGTCGAGCCCGAATTCGCAGCGCTTCACTAGTTGCCCCGGGGCCGATTTGAGCGGCGCCAACTTGAGCAAGGCGAATCTGAGTTACGCAAACCTTGAGGGCGCGAATCTGACGGGGACGCAGTTCCGTGAAGCTATTTTGAATCGCGCCAACGTGCGAGGAGCCAACTTCAACCGCGCCGATCTGTGGTTCGTCGCCATGAACAACGCCGACGCAAAGGGAGCATCGTTCGACAATACGAACATCATGGGCGCCACACTCAACGGTGCGAATTTCACTGATGCGTCGTTCGTCCGCGCGGAGATGTACCTTGCGAAGTTTCAGAATTCCACGGTCAACGGCGCCGACTTCAGCAACGCCGGTCTCGGAAAAACCGCGTGGCGTAGCGCATCGATGAGTGGCGCGAAATTTGTGGACGCAAGGGTTGGCGAGGCGAATTTCAGTGGTTCGCCGGTTGCGCCAGCAGACGTGGTTGTGACGCTGCCTCCCGATTCGGCGGGTTGGGTTTATGAGCGGCCTGACGCCTTGGAGCTTGAGGGCCTATGGGTGGACTCGTGCGATTCGCAGTCGGGCGAGGTGTTGACGCAGTCGCGTTCTGTAAATTGCAACTACCGGACGAGTGTTGCACCGGTTCCTGCGACGGTGGGATCCGCGACGTTTTTCGTCTCTGTGACCTTCGAGGCCCCGACGGATCCAGGCAACCCCGGCAACCCCGGCAACCCCGGCAATCCGGGTGGCAGTGGTTCGCTCGGATCTCCGTTCGGTAGTTAGTTCCTGATTCTTGGGCGCGTCCTAGGATTGCGCTTGAGCGTGGCAGTCGCATTACTGCTGCGCGGTCCCCGGCATTGGCACGGACTCCTTTGCCTCTGGCTGGCGTTTCCCCGCCTTCGTTCCGAGTTGGCGGGGTTTCGTCGTTTTTGAGGTGGTCCAGCGGGATTTTTGCGGGTCGGCGCCGAGGCATGTGGGTGTTCTGATTGTTTCGCCGCATTGTCGGCAGTAGTGGGTGCGGTGTCCGCCGTTGTGGGTGTTGGTGCATGCGCAGACTTCCCAGCCGACGAGGCATGTGTTTGGGGCGAGGGGGTGTCCGTTTGTGCAGTGGGTTGGTGCGGTTTCGGTGGACACACCCATTATTTTCGCACACACGTTCGACTAGTGATAGCGTCGGTTACGTGGGGTCGGGAGGGTAAGGGAAGACCAGCTCGGCCCCACTGCGCAATATCCCGTAAGTCGAAGACGACTGCCCGGTACCGCTGTCGCCTGGTCCCCAATTCTCCCCCCGAGGGTTGGGGACCACCTTTATCGCTACCCGCCGAGCTGGACTGTCCATTCGCTGGTATCGAGGGGTACGGCCGCGGCTGCTGCCGCTTCCTCGGCTTCTTGTCGTTCGTCGCGGCTAATCTCTTCGGATGTCCGACGGGTGACGAAATCTCCGATGCAGTCCTGCGGATTCGGGCACGTCTCGGGGAGATGACCGGTAGATCGGCACGCGGTCCGCAACGCTCTCGGCGCGTGCTCGTCGGGGATGGTGATGGTCAGGGTGAGCGGCATGAGGATTCCTAGGTGTCGATTCCGAGTGAGATGATCTTGCCGGACGGCATTGTGACGATGAGTTCGGCTTTTCCGCCCGTGAGGCGGGTGGAAAGCGTGCAGGACACCGAGCCATCCGGGCCGACTTGAAATTTGTTCGGCGCAACGACCGTGTACGTCGAGCGCCCCAGCATCACTTGATTGCTTCCAGTCGTTGCCGCGTACATCCCGACCGCAGTCGAGTTGGGATGCGTCGCCTTAGCGCCTGTGCCCAGCGCAGTACTTACCTGTCCGCTCGCCACGGTTGACGATCCGACTGCGGTGGCTGCGTAGCTCGTTGCCGACGCAGAATGTCCTATCGCAACGACTTCGTTGCCGGCCGATGTCGGGCCGCTCGGCGGCGCGCCCGCACTCAGTCCGGTCACTGCCACGCCTTGAGCCCCACCGCCTGAGCCGCCGGAGGGAGGGGCGAGGACCATCGGATCACCGCCAGGGAACTGCGCGACCACCTGCGGGACACCAGACTCCACACGCGTCGAAATCGTCGCCTCAGCCGACCCCGACCCAAGCTCCATCTTCCCGGGCATCGTCACGGTCTGAGTGCTAGTGCCGAGCATGACCTGATTGGCTTTGGTCGTCGTGGCACTGGCACCGAATGCCGAGCTTGCGCCGTGGGGTGCCTGGGCCGCTCTGCCGACTGCGAGGGATTGGTTACCGGTAGCGCGGGCATTGTCACCCAACGCAATGGACCCTTGTCCACTGGTCTGCGCTCGCGGCCCGACTGCAACGTCTCTGTCAAAGCCGCCGGACACGGCCGAGTAGCCGACGGCCAACCCGCCCCCAGCCGAAGCTGTTGGGGTCGCATTGGACAGGGACGATGTGTTGGATGCAGCCCAACCGATTCCTCCGCCACCCTCCGCCTCTTCCGCGCGATCCGCGGCCCGCTCAGCGCGTTCCGCTAAACCAGTGAGAACCCCGCCGTAATGCTGCAACGACGTTTCCACAGCATCTCGGGTCGATACCATCTCATCGCGGTACTGCTTCACCAACGAAACAACCGGCGGCTCATACGGAACCGAATCCTTAATCAACGGCCACAAACGCTGCGACCCAGACGCATCCGGAATCGTGATGTCGAACCACTCGAAAGCGATACACACCCGCGCCGGACCCGGATCCAAACTCGGAGTCGTCAACACACCATTCACCGGGCTGACAGACACCCTGCGAGGCGTGACCATCCCAGTGCCAGAATGATTCTCACGCACAACACCGATCTCGAAAACAACCTCACGACCATCAGCCAAACCAGCAATATCACCCAAAGGCTCAACGAAAACCGTCACAACTACTCCACTCCGGCGATACGAGCGCCAACCAACTTGGGGGCGTCCGCCAAACTGGGATCACCAACACGGACACGTTCACGATCCAAACGGCGAGGAATACCCGTCCGCTCCGAATGCTCCTTCGCGCGGTCCTGCCACGTCTTCACACGAGCACGAGCAGCTTTCTTATCCGCAGCCGTCAACTGCACCGCCTGATGCTCACGAGCCCGACGAACACCACGCTCCAAATAGCGCTGCCTCTGCGAATCCATATACCCCTGAGGGTCATACGGAGCCACCACAGGCTGCGAAGCACCCGGAACCAGCAGCGTGTGAGTATGCCGGCAATTCGGGTGATGCAGGCCATTCAGTTCGGCTTCCGCCATCGATGACCAAACATTGACGGTCATCGGTGTGCCGTCGAGGGCGTTCGGTACAACAACGTCACCGACCACGTTCCCGGACAGGGACAACACTTTGCCCTCGTAGGGCTGGCACATCGGTGCCGGATTCGGGTGAGATGAGATGAGTACGAGGTCAAATCCGGCAGACTGCAGGCGGTCGGTGTGGCCTTGGATGAGCGCGCGGTGCGTCGAAGTTCGCAGTGCCATCTCGACGTACGATGACGCCGACCATTCACGCTCCCGGGCATCAACGAAACCCGTGATGCCGCGCCTGGCGAGATTGTTCAACGCTTGCTGCGCTGCCTGCTGCCGCGTCTGCGTCCCAGTGATCACACGACCGGAGACCTCAGCGATCGCACGCCGATACGCATCATCGGTGGACCGGAGAATGTACGAGTTCGTTACCCGTGCAGTCTGAATCGACTCGGCAGCCAATGCGGCTACAGCATGGGTATCGATGACGCCGGACGCACCGAAGGTGACGGGTTGTTCCCGGACTGCGTCGATATCTTTCTGCGCGGCCTGCGCACCTCGGTGGTGCGCGGTACCGATCGCTGTCTGGATCTCTGCGGCGGCCACTCGATCGACGTGCGACACATAAGCACGGGCGTCAGCCCGAAGGTGCTGCACTTCGATCATCTGCCGCTCCGCCCACTGCGGCGATTCAAGTCCACGTGACAGGCGATCGGCTATCAACTTCATCAAGGTCACTTCAGCATCGGCATAGACATCGCCAATCGCTTCAGCGAGACGGGCCGCCAGAATCGGATCTAGCGCCACCGTCTACTCCTTGTCGTCGCCCACTTCGATCTCGGACCCGCCCGATTCGCTGGGGTCGCTTGTATCGTTCGGATTCTGATCTGGCGGCATTCCGAATGGGTCCGCGAACGTCATGCGGTCCTCGTTGAGGATGCGTTCAGTCTCGGTCTGAACTGCCTCGGCGTCCCAGTCTGGGTTCACCAGAGCAACAATCGTTTCCGTCGATGCGGCCTTCGCTTCGCGCAATGCCTTCGCCGTCAACGAACGGTTGTAGGCGGATTCGCGTACCGGTGGCCACTGGATCTGTAGATCCTCGTCGACCTTCACGCCGGTCTTGAATTGCGCCGCGTCGATCTCCAACAGTGTCCGAGACAACCGCGTCAGGGTGTTACCCCACAGGCGATGCTTCGCCGTTCGCGTACTGTTCGATGCCGTTGTCTTCGCTGTGATTTCAGTGGCGGTCGCCGCCGAGTTGCCTTCCGACAAACCGAACGTCAACGGACTGTATCCAACACGCCGCAGAACTTCACGCGTCAAAGCATCGATGATCTGCAGGTGCTCTTCGACCCGGATCTCGAACTGCTTCACTTCGAAGAACCCCGACGACGTGCCGTCCTTGCCAGGAGCGTTTGCGAGGATCTGGTACAGCTCGCGGTCATTGTCGACCGAAGCGCCCTGCCCCGCCTTGCCGACCTTCGTGAAGTTCTCCGACACGAACGCCCGAGCACGACCCAGCCTGAGGTCCCGCATCAGGGACGAATATGCCTCGTCGATCTGGTCGAACAAGCCGAGGAGGTCGTCGGAGATGTCCGACCGGCCAAGGTGCCGAAGCGCCGGGACGAGTCGCCACGCCGGGTTCGGGAGCTGGTTCGGGATGTAGCCGGCGGCAATCGAATCGGATCCGGTTGCGATGAATCCGAACGAACCGAGTTTGATCTTCGCTGTCGCCGCATGATCGTCGAGTGCCATGACGCGGCCGAGGTGGTCGTCGGTGCCCTTGTAGAGACCGTGCCAGATCTTGCCGGCCTCGTACCGTTCGAGGTGACGCCACACGGCTTTGTCCGTGGACGGTAACTCTGACCAGAACGTGACCGCTTGCAGGCGGCCCCACTTGAACTCGGGAATCGCGCGGTCCGGATCCACGAAGTCGATGAACGCGTTCTTCGTCAACTCGCCATCCCACACGATGCGTGGCCACACACCACCGAGCGCTGCACACGTTTCCGCTGCAACAAGGAACGCGGCGTGCATGTTCGGAGTGTTCAAGATCCGGTCGACGCGATCCTGCGCGGCCCGCTTCACCGGGTCCACAACAGGTTCCGGTTCAGGATTCTCGTCTGTCGCTTCCGGCGTCGTCGTCAGGTCCGGGATCAGGAACTTCGGCCCATCCGCGAACAACAGGTTCGCCGAGGTCGCACAAATATCCGCGGGGATCGGAAGATGCAGCCGCGACGTGACGTGCTGCTGCGTGTCCTTCTTCCCCCAAAACACCTTGACACCAATGCCGCCGAGGTCGAACCCAGCGGACTTCCGGCGTGCCTGCCCTTGCCCGTAATAGTTGGCGAGGCCTTCCGGAATTCCTTCCCACCACACCTGCTGTTCAGCGATGGAGGCGATCAGGTCATCGAAAGGTTTGGGCGGCCAGATGGTGTTGGAGTCAGGCAAGCTCACTCGGACTCCTTGGTGGTTAGGTGTTTTCGCGGATGGGGTCCTGCATGTAGTGCTGCCAGATGAACCGACTGGACTGCAGCGCGTAGCGGAGGGTGTCGCAGAAGTCGTCGTTCTCTTTGACGGGTTTGTCTTCGCCGGCGTCGGCTGCCGCCTGGTCCCAGACGTAGCCGGGGATCTCGTCGATCAGGTTCGTGCAGCGGTCGGATATCTTCAGTCGGCCGTCGGCGAGAAGCGATGAGACTGTGCGGATTCCGGGGAGCACCTTGTTCGATGCGTTGTAGACGGTGTAGCCGCGTTCCCCGAGTTCCAGTTTCATGGACAGTGCTGCGGGGTCGACGTAGACGCCTTCGAGGATCGATCCATAGGTCTCTTGCACTTGTGGGAGGAACTCGTCGAGGGAGTCCGCGAGCTTGGAGTCCGTGGAGATTCCGGGCGCCCACTCTGCAACCACGTACAGGCGGTTGTCGCAGCCGAGGCCGATGACCGTTCCGGCGGTGGGGTGGTTCGCTCCCACATCGATGCCGATCGCGACGAGACGCTGCATTTTCGGCAACTGATCGTGCGGGATGACGTGCTGGTCTTCGTCGAACGTGTCGTAGATCGCGCCGTCAGCACTAACCCACAAGCCGAGGATGAATCGCTTGAACCACAACCCGACGTACTCGCGTCGCATCGACGCCTTGTAGTCCTCTTCCAGCGACGGGTTGTCGTCGATGGTGAAGTGGAACCGCTTCCATCCCGGAAGCAACTGCTCACCGTCGTCGTCGACTTTGCCGATGCGGTCGAGGTATTCCTTCTTCAGCCAGTGGTTCGGGTTGTCGGGGTTCGTCGTCCCGAACAACTGTGCGCCCTTGACGGACATGCGGCCGAGCAACTGTTTGAAGAAGTCGACGTGCAGGACGGTGACCTCATCCAGGAATGCGAGCTGGATGGTCATGCCGCGGATCTTGTTCTCTGCCTTCGCATCGTTTGCGCCGATGACGTGGACCGACTTCCCGAAGATCCGGGCGGTCGGTGACCCTTGTCGGTAGTGGACGTGTTTCGCGAATGGCGCGAATGCTGCGATCGTCTCGATTGGTTCGAAGACGTTGCGGTAGATCGAGTCCCGGTTCTTGCCGACGATGACGATTGCGCCGTGCTTGCCGGCGGCCGCGATCTTGAAGAGTAGGAGTAGGAGCCACGAGAATGTTTTGCCGGCGCGGATGGACCCTTCGAAGATGTTCACGCGCCCTGTTGCTTGGGCGTATGAGGTGATCTGTTTGGGGCTCATTCCGGGCTTGGGGTCACTCATCGGTGTCCTGTGCGGCTCCGAATTGCTCTGCTGCGCTGAGGATCGCGTTGTGCAGAGTCTGGAGGTCTTCGCGCGCTTCGCCGCTGTTGTCGGGTGCGGGTGCGTTGTCGAGGCCCAAGTATTTGGCGCGTCGGTCCTGGATCTTCAGGGATCGGTCGACGGCACGGAAGAGTCGTTCGAGGGCCGCGTCGGTACGTTTGATGGTGGTTTCAAGTTCGCGGTCGTAGTCGCGTTCGACTTGCGCCTGGTCCTTCTTGTGGTCAGGTTCCGCCATCTCCAGCGATGCCACGCGGAGTGTTTCGGCTTCGAATTCTCGGATAACGTCGACTGCTCGGATCACTTCGTTGAGTGGTCGCTGCATTTCGTCGAGTCGGTCGAGTTCGAATTTGAGTGTGAGCGCGGCGGGTTCGGTGGTGATCTCTTTGAGCGCTCCGTCTACGTCTTCGAAGGCTTGGGTTCGACTGATGCCGAGGTGGTCTGCGATCCGTTGGTATGTCCAGTTGTCGGCGCGCAGTTTGAGTGCTTGTGCCATGCGTTCACGGCGTTGTTCGCTGATTGCCATGTGGTGCCCCTTGCGGGTGATCGACGCTCCTGGCGTCGTGATCCCCGGTTGGGGAAAGCTGGTTCCCTCCCGCACTTCGACCGCCAGCGTTTGTGGTGCGTGCGGGAGTGGGGAGGGAAGTGTGTGGCCTACGGGAAGTAGGTCTGGTGGTGTTTCAGGTAGCCGATGATGGATCCGAGCGGGTTGTCGTTGTTCCAGTCGCACACGCCGTCCCGAGGGATGCAGTGCGTTTCGACGGGGACGACGAATGGGTTTCGTTCGCCGGTCATGGTTGCGCCGGGGAGGTTGAACGGCAGCTGGGTTTCGATTCCAGCGCCGGCTTGGCGTGGGTCGGAGTACAGGACGCCGGTCACGCCAACGGTTTCCGGTTCGGCGAGGACATCCCCTGCGATCCTCGCGCCCTGTGAATAAGCAACGACGACTGTGTCTTCGGGTGCGTCGGCTATGGCCTCACGCAACGCCTGCTTCCCCGCTTCGACTGAGTGGTTGTAGCTGGGCCACAACACCGTTGCCGGATATCGGACGTAGGTGACGGTGTCGCCGGGTTGGATGTCGGGTGCGAGCAGGACTGCGCCACTGTTGCTGGTGCCGTCGACCACGATCACGTTGCGGGCCTGAGCGATACCGCCGAACGAAAGGATCACCGCGACAAGCGCGGCCACAATTAGACCGCGCACAGCGACCTACTTCACTCGGAGGTTCGTACCTCTGTCGTCAGCAAGCGGGTAGATCAACGCTTCCGCTGCCATGAATATGAGCCCCTCGACCTGTTTGGTGCTGAACTTCGCAGCCCGGAGTTCGTCGCGGTAGGCGGCGAGTACTTCTGCGGTAGTGCGGGCGTCGGCCACATTCGCTCCTGGGTAGTTGTGTGATTCAGCGCGATTTAGTCGGCATGCAACCTCGTGAGAGATTTGGATTCTCGATAAGGCACACTTGCTGCATGAATTGGTGGCAACAGATGCCGTGGATCATCGCGCTGTCAGTAGCGTTTATTGGCCCCTTCATCGGGGGGATAGCAGCTATGTTCTTCCGGCGAATCGAATCTAGAGATCTACGGTCGCAATTAATCGCAGATGCTGAACTACGTACGGTCTTCACGGATAGTCCAGCGAGTGTGAAACTTCAGATGTCGCTGGATAGTCGGCTAGCCTTGTACATCGATGAGCTGGAGCGACAGAGTTCGGAGCCTGCCGGCTCTGCAGCCTGGCGAAAGACCGTTCGCTGCTTAGGCTTTCTGTCTATTGCTTCATCGGCTCTATTATTCGCGCTGATCATTTCGAATTCACCCCTGGCCGCGGATTCCGACAAGCCTGTGGCCGTCTTCATGCTCGTGGTTGGGTGGGCGTACTTGGGCTTGGCCAGACCAATCAGTCGAGCCCTCGCGAGAACCTTTGCCAGAGTGGACGGCCCGCCAATCTGGGAACTTCTGTTCAGATGGTGGGAAGCGCGACGGCATCCAGCGCCACCGCCGATTTCCGCACCCGCCAGCCCGACGACGCGTTTGGTACATCGACAAGCCGGTACGACGCTTCGCCGTCCGCAGTCAGATAACCCATCCTCGGATGAGTGCGATCGCGACGAGTAGCCACTCACACGAGGCGGCCAGATCCAAGTGCGCGGCGCGTTTACTTCGCCAGGCACTAGGTTGGCCGAGTCGTACGGCACTGCGTATTCGCGGTAGTCACCACCAAGGCCCCAGACGAGTAGATCCACAGTGAAATCGTCAGGTAGTTCCGGCACCAAGTCTGCTGGCCTGCCCTTACCCGAGAGTGTGCCGTCTGGCGATGGTCCCCAGCGTTCGATCACGTCGACGTTGGTGGTTGCGCGGGTTCGGAGGACGATGGCGGGCGAGATGATGCCGTCGCAGTTCTTCGATGCGTACTGAACGATCCGACCTATGGAGGGCTTCAAAGGGGGTCCTTCGGTTTGTGGGGTGGTGTTGCCCACCGTTTGGAGGATTGTTTTCACCGGGCGTGCGCCGTAAACTGGCGAGTAACTGTTGATATCGAACAGTCGCGCGGACCGTCGAGCAGCAGCGGTGGCGCACGCACATTGGAGGTCACGCCATGAACCCACTACAGGGCATGGCCAATGACGAGCTCGCAGACTTGTACTGCGCATTGTCTGCTGAATACGTGGATCTCGTGCGCTCGTCCCGTTCGCGGATCCGCTCTATGTAGCCGCCCTCGAATACGACATTCATCGCATTCACGGAGAAATCGCCACGCGCGGCATGTTCGAATACGAAGCAGCCTGACTCACTGACCTGAGGAATCAACGGTCAAACTGTCCGACCGGTCGTGCATAATCCGCAGATGACCGATACATGGCTGCCATTGGGCGTCGATGCAGGTGACACCAACGATCACACCGTGCTGCATGAGGAGATCACTCCATGGTTGCGCCCGTCGTTGCTTGATTGGCTGAAGCTCGCGATGGCCAGGGGCCCGGGAACACCCTACGTAGAAATGAGTGCCATCCGCGCGATCGAAAGGAGGCTTAGGGAGGAAGGTCCACTTGGGATAACAAACACCACAACCGCCGCGAACGCCGCCTCAGCATATCTAAATGAATACGAAAATATGGATCGTGAGTGGCAACTCATCGACGCGGCGCTTGCCTGCAGTCTTGGAAACGTGGGTGGTCTAACTCGCATTCTCCTGGAGAGCGGATCGGCGTGGACGGTCGGGCAGCGATCGGGATATCCGGGACTCGTCCGCAGAATCAACGAAGGGACCGATGCAGCAGTACGAGCAACGATCGCCAACCGTGGACATGCAGGAATGCGTCTGGCTGAGGCATATCACGCTGCTTATGGGGTTAGCCCTGATCCATCACGCGCGTATTCTCTTGCTGTTAAGGCAGTCGAAGACGCAGGTAAGCCAGTTGTGAGCCCGAAGAATGACTTGACGACGCTTGGGACAATGATTAGCGATCTTCGAAGCACTACCAAGTGGAGGCTCCCGCACACTCGTGTCCATCCCGACGCAGAGCCCCGGGACGTGCTCCTTGGGATGATGCAAATGCTCTGGACCGGCCAGCACGATCGGCATGGTGGCGCCACTCCTCCCCCACCACCGGTGTCCCAGGAGGAAGCAGAGACTGCGGTGATGGTTGCCGCGACATTGGTCGAGTTGTTCAGCTCTGGGAAGGTAGTCAAAGTCCCGTAGTTCGGTTCGCAGCCGACCTTCCGTGCCGCGGTCCTATCTTTCGATGAACACCTGACATCCCTCGGAGCGGATGTCAGGAACAGTGGAAATCCGGCCCGCTCCCGATTGTGTTGTGGCCGGCCGAACGATTGCTCCGAATCCTGGGCTCGAACCAGGGACTCTCCGGTTAACAACCGGGCACTCTGCCAACTGAGTTAATTCGGATTGGGCCGGACCGCGCCGTTAACGCATGTTCGGCATTGCCAGATGACGCTCCGGCAGTCGGGCGTAAGTGGAGTCGCCACCCGCTCCCCCTACCCGATTCGAACGGGCGTCTCCGATAATCACGGTCGCTCTAGGCCGCTGAGCTACAGGGGAAGTGGGCAGTTCGTGGCATACCCAGGCCGAGGCGGACCGCCCACATCCATGGAAAGGCAGCCCGCGTGGCAGTTTCACCCCGGAGGGGCCACTGCCAAGTCCTATCGTCCGTACGACGCCCAGTTTTGGGATTCGGCGGATCGTTTCGTCGTCGGGATGCAGTCATGAGAGACGCGCATGCCGGTCATGATCACCTTCGCGTTCGCTGCGATCGTCTTACCGTTCACCGCAACGTCGGCTTCTAACTCTTCCACCTCGATATCCGTGGAGAGTGTCGCGAAGATTTCGCGTTCGCGGGCGTAGCAGTTCATCACACGCTGCTGGATGGTGGGCTTACCCGAGGCCATGACTCCCCTAAGTTGTTGTGCCCCCGAAATTTCGTAAACTCACTGTCGGGGGTCAGTGGCCGGTTTGATACCCCAGCCGCGCAAACTGGACCCACACGAGGATGGGAAGTAAAACGCCCCGCCTCAACCGGTGGCCAGAACCGGGAAGCGGGGCGAGCATGTGGTGGAATCAATTACATAAGAACAACATTACTCAGCGCCATACATTTACGCCGCGACCTGCGCATTTGTAATCGATTGAATGCGTTCCCGTGCAGCGAGATCCGTAGCACGAACCATCTCCAGCAGTTTCCCTCGGTGGTACATCCACGCCGATTCATCACGGCGCGCGAGACCCTCGACCTTGCCCCGCCAGTCCACCAACGTGCGAGGCTTGCGGCCGGTCACACCGACCGCCTCCGCTTCCGTAATCCAAACGCGCTCATAGCCTGTAGGCCACAGCTTGCGATGAGCATTCCGGATCGGCATCCATCGTTCCAGAATGTTCACCAGATCCCAGTCCGGAATGTCCACACTGTAGAGATATTCGATGCGTTGACCGATCGTTCCCCTGCTTCGGAATCCGTAGATCCTTGACCAGTAGACGATTTCAGCGGACTCTGCCTGGATAGCGTCGACAGGATCGATGTTCAGCGGCGGGCGGGACGACGGCTTCGCATGGGACGAACCGTCTTCGCTCCCCCGCCTGTGCGTCGGTGCGATGTGCTGCTGAATCTCCAACAACTGTCGAGGGGACTCACGAATCAACTCGATTACTGCCTGGCGGTCATCGTCAGTCACGAGAGCCCACCTCACGCAGCGACGCCACGGATACCGTTTCGATGCGACCGTGCCGCTTCACATCGCACACGCGGTCCAGCAGTAAGCGCGCCCCGCACGTACTATCGAACCACGATGTTGGCTGATAGAACGGATCCCACTCACTCAAGTCCAAACGATCCGCGTATCGGAAGCCCTTCGCTTCCCCGACGCGCACATAGTTTTCGCCCGGCTTCTGCCAGAACACCAGATCGCTCATCGGTTACCCTCCACGATTTCCGCGACGTATTCGAAATTGGCTTTCAAGTGCTTCGCATCAGCGAGCGCGTTGTGCAGTCCCGCCGGCTGTGCGGGCATCTTCCCGATGCCGAGTCGATGGACTTCCTGCCGAAAGTCATTCGTCCACATCGGCACATGCTTCGGGAAGTCCATCATCGTCCCGAACAACTGCGCCAGGCACACATGGTCGTAGGCACCGAACCACGCCCACAGTTCTACTTGGTCGCGCTTGTGACGTGGCTTCAGGAACTCCGAGACCTCATCACGGATCTGGCTGCGACGCTTACGCATTGACTCGCGTTCAAGTTGCGGCACAACATTCGCCATCAGCCAGTCATGCTTCACGATCCGATCCCACGGCGCATCTACGCTCTCCGCATAGTATTCGCGGCCGTTCTCGGCAACGATGCCAATGGAAATCGGGTCGATCGTCTTGCCGTCTTCGATAAATTCGGTGTCGTAGAAGTAGCGCATGGACAAACCCTATGAGCGGAATTCTGCCGATCCCCAGATCCGTAGAAGTCAACGCCCACAGCTAGATTCCCCGAAGTCAACCCTGCTGAGGTTCCGGCCACGTAGTCATCTTCTTCAGGTGCTCGTAGTCTCGACTCATCTCGACTTTGACTTCCGCGCGGCCTGTCCACCGACCACAGTTCGGGCGGTCGATCCTCAGCGGCAACGACTCCCCCGGCTTCACATGCTCCGCGACGAAATCCTGCAGTGACTGCCTCTCAGGCTTCGTCGCGACGAGATTCCAATCCCGGTCGAACAGCTGAACCGAACCCGAAGGCAATCCGCTGTCCAGCGGAACCAACTCATTCACAGAACACTCAGATCGGACCAACGTCGCGTGGTGTGCTCCCCCACCAGCATTCCCAACATCCCCGGCGGTGACCACACGCCATACTGGTTCAGCATGTACTCCGAAGATCGTTCCGCTTCGAGCGCCGGCATTCCGAACAGGGTGCGGCCTTCGAATTCGTTGGTGTAGAAGTGGTGGTAGTGCGCCATGAAATACAGAGGGACGGTGCCGAGTGTGTCGGTCTTGCCGAGGATTTGGCGTTCGATGGCGGTCTTGGTTCGGATCTCGGTGGATCCTCCTTTGCCTTTCTCGATGTAGCCGTGGGAGAAGTAGCTGGCAACACCGGACAGGTTCACCAGGACTGCTGGGTCGCCACCACCGATGGTCCAGTCGATGTGCGGGCCGCCGAAGGGTTCGATCTCCTGGAAGAGCTTCTGCACCTGGCGGGCGATGTGTGTAGATGCGTTGTCGCCCTGTGTTGTGACGGGTTCCTTCGATCCGTTACGGGTGTACTCCCCATGGTTCGATATGACAGACGATGCGCTGATCGGCAAGCCGAACGAGACGAACTGGCGGAACGTCCACACCCTCATGTCATAGTCGAGTTCCAACTGCCGAGACATGTTCAGTTCGATCGTGTGCGGCTGATTGCCATAGTTATTGCACACACCCTCCGTCTCATCACCCATGAACGCGACGTGAATCCCCGACGGCGCGCGGCCCTGCGCAATCAAGGCCTCGATGGCCGCAACATGCCCGAGGACACCGCGCTTCCAATTCTCGACAGCCTGCTCGGTGTTCTTCTTCCCAAGCTGCGGATCCGCAACGAACACGGTGTACGTCGCTGCAAGGACAGTGACAGTCTTCCGCTTGCGTGTCGGCCGGTCCTTCACCGACTGAAGCGCCTTACGCCACGATTCGACAGTCCCCACAGGGATCATGTCACGAGTAACCCGCCGGAACCGTGCACTGTAGGAGTAGAGCTGGATGCTGTCTCTGGTGCCGTCTTTCGCGCGTGCTGACTGCTGCCAGGTGGACATCCGGACGGTGTCGTCGACTACTTCGAACTGTGTGGCGTCGAGGTTGAAGAGGTCGAAGACACGGGTCCAGTCTCCGTTGAGTTGGCCTTCGATTACGACGTTGTTCACTTTGGCGCCGTCTGCGCTTACGTCGATAGTCCCTTTACCCACAGGGTTATTCACAGGCTGTGCATCGAGTGTTGCTGCGAGGCTCAAAGGTTCGCCTTTCGGGTTCGGCAGTAGTCGCGGAATGCGGTCGTACGTATGGTTAGGCCGCGATCTCGGCATGCCGCATGCAGAACCGTCACCGGCCAGCCTTGCGGGTCGTCGAGGTTTCGGCGCAGGTACTCATCGAAGTAGCCGCGTTCCTCCTCGGACTGCTTCGACAGCCACACCTCCACCGACGACGTAGCAGTGTCGGCACGTTCCAATGTCGCTGCAAGGCTCACCGCGTTGCCTCCAGTCGTTTGATCTCGTCGTTGACGTAGAACACGACCTTGCGGAGGTCTTCGATCTGCTTGTCGAGCGGCGATTGGCTCGCGGACTCTTTCAGCCCATTGCGCCACAGGTACTTGATGGCGTTGCCGATGTTGAAGTTCCGGTGCCGTGTGATCTGAATGCACTCCACGCCAGACGGGTCAGATGTGTAGTGCGGCGGATGATTCACCAGATCAGGAGCCGACTCTGTTGAAGGCTCCGGCCCGAGCCGGGCCATGACGCCGGCAGGTCCAATCGGCCCGGCAGACACTGGTTCGAAGGTGGGGTTGTCGCGGAAGAACTGCGCGTGAGGGTGCTGCCGTAGATCTGTAGTTGCTCGCTGAACATCAGTGGGCATGGGGTGTCCTTTCGTGGATGTCGATGGTGTGGGGTGCGCGTTCGGGGGTGTGCGCTGGTTCGAGAATGAGTTCGGGATTGTCGGGGTCACCGATGCAGTACCGTCCGTCAGGCATGACCTGGATGCGGTCATAGTCGAGATACCGCAGGTCTGTTGGTTCCGACTGCTGCGGCGGGTCTGGCACCGCGACGCCTGGCGCTTTAGGTTTCGGTTTCATCCGCAGATTTCGGGACGACTTAAACGGTGCCACCGCTAACCCAGTCGTCGTCTTTGAAGATCGCGTAGGCCAGGGTGGCGATCACGAATGCCGCGAAGATCCAAGCGAAGGGTTCCATCAGTTCCTCCAGCTGATTTCGAGCCACATGCGGCCCTTCTCGCCTTTGACTGCTTTGCGGATGACTGGCTCCCGCTTTGCCATCCAACGAGGGATGTCATCCGGCACAAGACCGAAATCGACTAAGCCGTCATAAATCGGCTTCGCGGTGGCCGTGAGGTTATCCGTATCGCGGCGCCTGTTGTCCCGCGGTTGGTAATGCAGCTCGCACACCACGTAGTCGAGATCCTTGGGCAGATCGGCAGCTTTGGCGAGGATGCATGCGATTTCCCGAATGTCCTTCACCTTGGCGGCTTTCGCCATCGCAGCGCCCTTGGTCATGCCGCGATCGTTCATCGACAACGGCGGCGCCGAAAATGGGAGGTCCAGTGTCGCGGCCCTCATGGTTCGACTGTCACCTCGTCGGACGGTGCGTAGCTGTTTGTGAGTCCGTTGCCGACGACCACCCGAACGTGTGAGTTCCCGACGTGCTGAATGTCTTTTTCCAGGTAGCGGCGCCGGTTCCACACC
>NZ_JBHTSW010000056.1:0-32010 GCF_042794945.1 Rhodococcus sp. NPDC056506
GTGTCACCGAATTCGGTGACACACCCCGCTCCTCGTGTCAGCGGAACAGCTGGTCGATCAGCTCACGGCTTGGTCAAGTCCATGCCCGGAACCGAAACGGCTGCGTCGGCGGACGGCGCCGCGATGGGGCCCTTGCCCTTTCGCTTTCCCGAACGCAGGCGCTTCTCCACCTTGGTTGCCAGGAAGGTCAGAGCCGAGTTGAGAGCGATCATGATCGCTGCGACCACGATGAGCGCCGGCAAGAAGTTTCCGTAGAAGGTGCCGAGCTGTTGGGCCTGACGCACCAACTCGACATACCCGATCAGGTAACCGAGGGCGGAGTCCTTCAGCGCCACGACCATCTGCGAGATCAGTGCCGGGAGCATGGCGGTAACCGCTTGGGGGAGCAGGATCGTCACCATGATCTGCGTCTTGCGCATGCCTAGTGCCTTGGCGGCCTCACTTTGCCCTCGTGGGAGTGAGTTGATTCCGGCACGGACGATCTCGGCGATCACTGACCCGTTGTACAGAGTCAGACCCACGACGACTGCCGCGAGTGCGAGGTACTTGGACTTGAAGACCTCGTATTCGGCGAACACCTGATACGAGAAGATCATCAGAATCAGAACCGGTACTGCTCGGAACAATTCGACGATGACGCCGCAGATCTTCCGAATGATGTTGTGCTCGGAGAGCCGGCCGATACCCAGGGCAGAACCGAGGATGAGCGCGAAGACGATGGACATCGCAGCCGCGATCAGCGTTCCCCGAATGCCGGGTATCAGATACGTTGTCCACGAGGTGGATTCGAGGAACGGATCCCACTTCGCTGCTGTCAGCTGGCCCTTTTCGTCGAGTGCGCGGTAGACGACGTAACCGATTGCGACCATGAGTGCAGCGACGACCAAGGACGCGAATCGGTAGAGATTTCGCGCTCTCGGACCGGGCGCGTCATAGAGAACTGTTGCGCGGTTGCTCATCGTGAAACCTCGAATCGCTTGCTCAGCTTGCCGAAGATCAAGCCCATGGGAAGTGTCAGGATCACGAAACCGACAGCGAAGATTCCACCGACGACGAAGATCGCCGCTTCGTTCTCGATCATCTTCTTCATCAGCGCTGACGCCTCGGAAACGCCGATCACCGCGGCGATGGTCGAGTTCTTGGTCAGTGCGATCAGCACGCTACCCAGCGGTGCTGTGACCGCGCGAAAAGCCTGAGGCAGGACGATCAGCCGAAGATTTTGTGCAAACGACAGACCGAGTGATCGGCCCGCTTCGGCCTGGCCGACCGGAACGGTATTGATTCCCGATCGAAGTGACTCACACACGAACGCGGCAGTGTAGACACTGAGGCCGAGTACGGCGAGTCGGAAGTTGTTGTCTGTCAAGAACGTCGGTGAGTCCGACTTGGCGAGGTTGACTCCGAGCGTCTGTGAAAGACCGAACAGGCAGAACAGCAGAATCAGTGTCAGGGGGGTGTTTCGGAACACGGTCACGTACGCGGTACCCAGGAATCGGGCGACCGGGACCGGTGACACGCGCATTGCCGCAATCAGGACACCGATGATGACGGCGCCGATCGCGGAGAAAAACGTCAGCTGGATCGTGGTCCAGAAGGCTTCCAGAATCTGGTCGCCGTACTTGCTCAGAAGGTTCACTTGCCGTCTCCCCAGATCACGGGATCTCCGTTGGTGGCGTCACGCGCTGCGGCTCCCGAAGTGGGGAGCCGCAGCGAGATTGACGGTGAAAAAAGCAGGTCAGTAACGATCAACGGTGGGCGGTGCCGGGATGGGGTAGCCCGAAGCGCCAACAGTGTTGTTGAAGGCTTCTTCCCATGCGCCGGTGGAGATCATCTTCTCGATGGCGTCGTTGATCTTGCCGCGACCCTCGGAATCGTCCTTGGCCAGGCCGACACCGTACTTTTCGGTCGTGAACGGTTCTCCGACGACCTTCAGCTCGCCCGGGTACTGGGCAGCGTAGCCGGCGAGGATGATGTCGTCGGTGGTGACAGCGTCGACAGCGCCGTTACGTAGAGCCTCGACACAAGCGGAGTAGGTGTCGAGCGGCTGGAGCTGGACGTCCTTGGCGTAGTTGTCCTGGATGTTCTGCGCCGGAGTGGAACCCGACACCGAGCAGAGCTTCTTTCCGCCGGTGAGCGAATCGGGGCCGGTGATGTCGGTGTTGTCGGAGCGAACGAGCAGCGACTGGCCCGCGATGAAGTACGGGCCGCCGAAGCTGACCTTCTCCTTGCGTGTATCGGTGATCGAGTAGGTGGCGACGATGTAGTCGACCTCGCCGTTCTGGATCAAAGTCTCACGCTGAGCCGAAGGTGATTCCTTGAAAGTGATGCCATCGGGCTTCACGCCGAGTTCGTTGGCGATGTACCGGGCCACCTCGACGTCGAAACCGGAGAAAGTGCCGTCCGGATTACGCTGCCCGAGGCCGGGCTGATCGAACTTGATGCCGACGGTGAGGGTGCCGTCGGAAGCGCTCTCGGTGATCGACTTGTTCTCCTCGCCGCCACCACAGGCGGTGGCAGCGAACGCGATAGCCATGATTCCGATTCCGAAACGGACGGAACGATTGATCTTCATGAAGATCCTCTCGGTTGTCGACATGCAAACGGTGCAGTCGAGATGAAAAGTGCAGTCGAGCGAGTTGTCTTGTGGACGAGAGCAGGACTGTGTCGGAGGGGGACTGTGATCAGTGAGTGAGGATCTTGCCGAGGAAGTCCTTGGCCCGATCCGACTTGGGATGAGTGAAGAACTCTTCGGGTGTTGTGTCTTCGACGACCTGACCGTCAGCCATGAACAGCACACGATCGCCGGCCTTACGTGCGAAGCCCATCTCGTGCGTGACCACGAGCATGGTCATGCCTTCCTTGGCGAGGGAAGTCATGACATCGAGGACCTCGTTGACCATCTCGGGGTCGAGAGCGGAGGTGGGCTCGTCGAAGAGCATCACCTTGGGCTGCATCGCAAGAGCGCGAGCGATCGCGACACGCTGCTGCTGGCCACCGGAAAGCTGCGCCGGGTACTTGTCAGCCTGATTGGCGATACCGACACGCTCGAGCAACGCCTGCGCCGTCTTCTTGGCGTCGTCCTTCTTTGCCTTGCGGACCTTCATCGGTGCGAGCATGACGTTCTCGAGAATCGTCTTGTGGGCGAACAGGTTGAAGGACTGAAAGACCATCCCGACGTCGGCACGAAGTGCGGCAAGTGCTTTGCCCTCTTCGGGGAGCGTCTTGCCGTCGACGGCGATGGTGCCCGAGTCGATGGGTTCGAGGCGATTGATGGTGCGGCACAGAGTCGACTTACCGGAGCCCGACGGACCAAGGACGATCACCACTTGGCCCTTGGGTACCTCGAGATTGACCTCTTGCAGGACGTGAAGTTCCCCGAAGTGTTTGTTCACCGAGGTCATCGAAATCATGGATGTGGAATCGCCGGAGGTGGTCGGCGTCGTCGCATCGTCGGCTTGGGTCATAAACGAGAACCTTAGGCGTAGTTTGCGTCGACGCCCGTGATTTCGCCATGGTTCTTGCCATATGTAATGGAAATTTTACTGTGACGTCGTTTATGTCGCGTTTCGGCTGTTTATCAGGGCGTTATTACACGTCGTAGTGGACGTGAGCTAGGCTGAAGCGTGTCACTGATCGACGAAATGTCCCCTGCACTTCCGGAGCCCACTGCAGTTCCGGAGCCGACTGCGAAGTCTGTTCGCACCTACGAGGTGCGGACGTACGGCTGTCAGATGAACGTCCACGATTCCGAGCGACTGTCCGGTCTGCTCGAGGACGCCGGGTACTCGAAGGCGGAGACCGGAACCGATCCTGACCTTGTCGTCTTCAATACGTGTGCGGTTCGTGAGAACGCGGACAACAAGTTGTACGGCAACCTCAGCCAGCTCGCCCCGAACAAGGAGGCGAACCCCGACATGCAGATCGCCGTCGGTGGGTGCCTGGCTCAGAAGGATCGTGACACCGTCGTCAAGAAGGCACCGTTCGTCGATGTCGTCTTCGGCACTCACAACATCGGCTCGCTGCCCGCTCTGCTCGATCGTGCGCGTCACAATCAGCGCGCCGAGGTCGAAATCCTCGACGCACTGGAGGCGTTTCCGTCGACACTGCCAGCCAAACGCGAATCTGCCTACGCGGGTTGGGTTTCCATCTCGGTGGGTTGTAACAACACGTGCACGTTCTGCATCGTTCCTTCCTTGCGTGGCAAGGAAGTGGATCGACGTCCCGGAGACATTCTGGCCGAGGTGCAGGCGCTCGTCGACGAGGGTGTCTCCGAAGTGACTCTGCTCGGGCAGAACGTCAACGCCTACGGCGTGTCGTTCGCCGATCCGGAGCAACCGCGCGATCGCGGCGCCTTCGCCTCCCTCTTGAAGGCGTGCGGACACATCGACGGCCTCGAACGTGTGCGATTCACGTCCCCGCACCCGGCGGAATTCACCGACGACGTCATCGAAGCGATGGCAACCACCCCCAACGTCTGCCCGCAGCTGCATATGCCTCTGCAGTCCGGTTCGGACAAGGTTCTCAAGGCGATGAAGCGCTCGTATCGCAAGTCGAAGTACCTCGGGATCATCGAGAAAGTGCGCGCCGCAATGCCACACGCCGCAATCACCACGGACATCATCGTCGGGTTCCCGGGGGAGACGGAAGAGGATTTCGCGGAGACGCTGGACGTCGTACGCAAGGCGCGATTCTCGAACGCCTACACCTTCCAGTACTCCAAGCGCCCGGGTACGCCGGCGGCCGAGATGGCCGATCAACTTCCCAAAGAGGTTGTCCAGGAACGTTATATGCGATTGCTCGCGGTTCAGGAAGAAGTGAACATCGAGGAGAATCGTAAACTCGTCGGCACCGAGGTGGAACTCTTGGTGGCAGCAGGGGAGGGCCGCAAGAACGCAGCGACTCACCGGCTCAGCGGTCGTGCGCGAGACGGTCGCCTGGTGCATTTCCGACCTGAGGGAAACCTCGACGGCACAATCCGACCCGGCGACGTGGTGACGGTCGTCGTCACCCACGGAGCCCCCCATCACCTCGTGGCCGATGACGGGGTGCTCACGCACCGTCGAACGCGCGCCGGTGATTCGTTCGAAAAGGGCATCACACCCAAGACCCCGCCCATCGGCGTAGGTCTCGGACTACCCAAAATCGGTGCCCCGGCCCCACAACCCGTCCAGATGGGATGCAACGCATGACCTCGCAACACGAGAACAAGACACCTCAGCCGGGCGACGACGCCTTCGAGGGCTACCGCAAGGATCTCGACGACGCAGAACGCAAGGTCGCGGGAGAAATCGATCCGGGTGCACGCGCCATGGTTGTCGCGGTTGCGGTGCTCGTGCTGGTCGGAACCCTTGCGCTGCCCCACACGGGAGTTGCGAACGGCTGGGATGTGCTCGCGTACAACCAGGACGCGGAAACCGAACGAATTGCACTCTTCTCACGCTTGTTCGTGTGGTTCGTCGTCGTCTTCGGCATCGGATTCTCGATGCTCGCGCTGGTCACGCGGCGCTGGAGTCTGGCCTGGGTCGCACTCGCCGGCAGCGCCGTGGCGAGCGCCCTCGGCATGATGGCCGTCTGGTCGCGTCAGACCATTCCTGCCGGTTTCAATGTGGCAGGGCCGTCGATCGGGCTGGTCATCGGATGGTTTGCCGTGGTGTTCTTGACATTCCACTGGCTCAAGGTGGTCTGGACACGAACCAACATTCAGCTCGCTGCCGAGGAACAACGCCGGATCGCTGCGGCTGAAGCCGAAAAGCATCAGGAATGGAACGTCGGCTGACACAGCGGGCCGTCTGTCCAAAGCGCAAGACAACGCCGGCTGACTCTTTCGGGGTCAGCCGGCGTTGTGGTTGTCTCAGCAGCTCGTCGTCGATTACTCGTTGACAGCGCTCTCGGCAGCTTCGGCCCACTCGCGCCACTGCTTTGCCTGAGCTAGAGCCTTCTCGGCGTCCTTCGTCTTTCCGGCAGCCTGAGCCTTGGCGGCCTGCTCCTCGAACTGGCTCACCCGCTCCTTGAACTGCGCGACGCGGGCCAGCGCTTCCGGATCGGTACGACGCCACTCGGCGTCGACTGCGTCGCGCACCTTGGTTTCGATGGCCCGGAGCTTCGCTTCGAGTTCCTGCATTCGTTCGCGCGGCACCTTGCCGATCGCGTCCCACTTCTCCTGCAGGTCTCGCAGCGCTACACGAGCGTTCTCGAGTCCGTGTGCCGGATCGATGTTCGCGTTCGCAGCGAGCAGCTCTTCCTTCGCGACTGCGTTCTGCTCGAATTCGGCGTCGCGCTCGGATGCAGCAGCGTTGCGTGCGGCGAAGAACACGTCCTGAGCGCCCTTGAAGCGCTTCCACAGGTTGTCGTCGGCCTCGCGCGGTGCGCGGCCGGCAGCCTTCCACTCGCTGAGCAGATCGCGGAATTCTCCAGCTGTCTGTCCCCATTCGGTGGAGGTCGACAGCTTCTCGGCGCGCTCGACCAGTTCTTCCTTCGTCGAACGGGCGCTCGCACGATCGCGATCGAGTTCCGCGAAGTGGGCTCCACGTCGTCGGTTGAAGGACTCACGAGCCTTCGAGTACCTCTTCCACAGTGCGTCGTCGACCTTGCGGTCGATTCCGCGAATCGTCTTCCACTCGTCGAGAATCTCGCGCAGTCGATCACCCGCGGTCTTCCACTGGGTCGACTCCGAACCGATCTGTTCGGCCTCGACTGCGAGGGCCTCCTTGCGGGCGGTGCTCGCCGCGCGAGACTGTTCCTTCTCTTCCTTCGCGTGCGCCGCGGCCTCGTCGGATCCGGCGATGATCACGTCGAGTCGGCGGGCCAAAGCGTCGAGGTCACCGATCACGGCGGCGGTCGAGAGGGATTCGGACAGAGCGATGGCGGCAGCCTTGGTCTTCTTTGCGTCTCCGGCGCCCGACGTCAGTCGCGCCTCGAGCAGCGAGACCTCGGTCGCGAGATCGTCGTAGCGACGACTGAAATGGGCGAGGCCCTCGGTGGCGTCGCCGGCCTGCCACGAACCGATCTGACGTTCACCGTCAGCGGTCTTCACCCAGGCGGTGCCGTCTTCCTCGACGCGGCCGAATTTGCTCGGATCGCTGGTTGGTGCAGCGGTGACGGCATGCGAGGCCGCCGGACCGGGGCGAGGTGCTCCGGGGCGGGGCGCACCGGGGCGTGGTCCACCAGGTTTGGGTGCTCCGGGTTTGGGAGCAGCCGGGCTCGGGCTGGCCGAACTGCTGTCGGCGCCGGTGGTGGGTTCACTGTTCTCGGTCATCGGTCCTCGTCTCTGCCGCGCGTCACGGCTGCCTGATCGCATTCCTGGTTCCATTGAACCCGGTACTCACGTTCTCCGACTATTGAATCAGGTAAGAGGGTGTGAGGTCGCCACCTCGGGGTCGACTAGCGTGGCAACTGTGTTGACTTCCGCTGTTCTCGTCCCCTCGGCGCCGTTGCTCGTGCCGGAATTGTCCGGTGATTCGGCCGAGTCCGCCCAGGTGCGCGCTGCGGCATCGGCCGCCGTGCGCCGGCTGTCTCACGAGGCAGTTCAATGGGTAGGCGTCGGTGTCGACTCCGAGAAAGCAGCTGACGAACTCTGGCGAACTGGCGTCGGACGTGGACAGATCGGGACTTTCGCCGGATTCGGCGCCGATGTCCGGACGTCTCTGGACGCAGATGCGGCAGGCGAACCGGTGCCATCACTCGAACTCTGCGCCCTCGTGGCCGGCTGGCTGCGTGCCCAGACGGACGTGGAGTCCACCGTCGACATGCACGTTGTCAGCCCGGAGGCGTCTGCGAGTGAGTGCCGTGAATTCGGGTATCAACTCCGCAAGCAACTCGACAGCGACGATCGACCGCAGGGACTTCTGATCGTGGCTGACGGTGCATCCACATTGACGGCAAAGGCTCCGGGAAGCTTCGACGAGCGTGCGGCGGGTGTGCAGTCGATCATCGACGATGCCCTGGCTGCCGGTGACCCGGAGGCACTTCTTGCTCTCGATCCGCAGCTTTGCCGCAGTGTCGGAGTTCAGGGGCGTGCGGCATGGCAGGTCCTGGCCGGTGTCTTCACGGACTCGCCCGGGTCAGCTCGTCCTCGTTCGACGGTGGATTACAGCGGTGCGCCGTTCGGTGTCGGCTACCACGTCGGGACGTGGCGGCCGTGAACGTCCCTGAAGAACTTCGCCCGATTGCAGTTGTCGGTCCGACGGCGTCGGGAAAGTCCGATCTCGCATTGGCGTTGGCCGAGGAATTCGGCGGCGAGATCATCAACATCGACGCGATGCAGCTCTATCGCGGTATGGATATCGGGACGGCGAAACTGACGCTCGCCGAGCGCCGTGGGATTCCTCATCACCTGCTCGACGTTCTCGACGTGACAGAGACCGCCACCGTCGCGCGTTATCAAAGCGACGCGATCGCGGTCGCCGAGAACCTGATCGCGGCAGGCAAAGTTCCGGTGATCGTCGGCGGCTCCATGATGTACGTCCAGTCTTTGCTCGACGAATGGTCTTTTCCGGCAACGGATCCCGACGTTCGTGCAAAGTGGGAAGCGGTGTTGGCCGAGGGTGGGGTCGATGCGGTGCACGCGGCCCTCGTTGCTGCCGATCCAGTCGCGGCGGCGTCGATACTGCCGACGGACGGTCGGCGGATGGTTCGGGCGCTCGAAGTCGTCGAACTGACAGGTCAGCCCTTCGCGGCCTCGGCGCCTCAGATCGGTGACCCTCGTTGGGGGACCCGCATTCTCGGCGTGGATCGTGACACCGAAGAACTCGACGCCCGGATTCGCTTGCGAACGGAGCTGATGTTCTCAGGCGGACTTGTCGACGAGGTTTCCGCACTTGTCGAGCAAGGATTGCGTGAGGGCGTCACAGCGCCGCGAGCGATCGGCTACGCGCAGGTGCTCGCATATTTCGACGGCGAATACGATCTGGCCGAGGTGCTCGAACGGACGTTCATCGGGACGCGGCGCTACGTTCGCCGCCAACGATCGTGGTTCCGTCGTGACACCCGCGTGCAGTGGCTCGACGGTGCCGATCCGGAGCTGGCCAACTCCGCCTTCGCGGCCCTCGCAGATCGCGGTCTGTAACACGGTCGAGCCGATCAGCTATCTTACAGTTAGCTGTTCGCGATCGATCCGTTTCGCGATCGACGGAGTGAAGGGCAACGAACATGGCGCAGACCGGGACACACGCGCGTCCGACACGTCGACGCGCGGGCCGGTTGCCGCTGGTTCTTCTGCTCGTCACATTTCTTGCTGTCGGCGGGGTGTTGATCTACTTTGCGGTGAGTGCGGCCGGGAAACCCATCAGCGCGCCTGTTCCCGAAGCGCCGTTCGACGTAGGAGCCCCAACCGATCCGGGGGCAACGTGGGCGCCCGCACCCACAGATCTACCGCCGAACACCTTGGCGATTCCTGACCTGGATGTGCGTGCCGACATCGTGACCAGTGGGTTCGGTGCGAACCGCGGAATGATCCTTCCTCATCCTGACAAGGTCTCGCACTTCACCAACGGTGTGCAGTTCGGATCTTCGGAGGGTACGAATCTTGTTGCCGGTCACGTCGACGACGGTGATCGCACACACGGCGCTTTGTGGGCGCTGCACCAGATCGAACCGGGAACACCGATCTACGTGAGCGACGACGTCGGAACGATGTTCACCTATCACGCAGCGAGCTTGAAACTGTACGAAAAGGTGGCTTTGCCTGCGGAGTTCTTCTCCGAAACTGGTGCGCCCAGGCTGGTCCTCGTGACCTGCGGGGGCGAGACGGTGCCCGACCCCTCGTTGCCGTCCGGATTCACGTACGAACAGAACGTGGTGGTCACCGCGTTACCCGCGTAGGTCGGTCGGTACGTCCGGATAGGATGGCGACCATGGATTTCAGTAAGGGCCACGGCACGCAGAACGACTTCGTCGTTCTCCCTGACCTCGACGTTCGGATCGATCTCGAACCGGCGCGCGTTTCCGCGTTGTGTGATCGTCAGCGTGGTCTCGGCGCCGACGGCATCCTTCGTGTCGCGCGGGCAGGCGCTCTGACGGACGCGGGCGTGCTCACCGCGCTTCCGGACGGCGTCGCTGCTGAAGACTGGTTCATGGATTACCGCAACGGCGACGGATCCACCGCGGAGATGTGCGGAAACGGCGTTCGCGTGTTTGCGCACTATCTCAAGGCCTCCGGCCTGGAGAGCAGGGACGAGTTCGTGGTCGGCAGCCGCGCGGGAGCGCGTCCGGTCGTGGTGCACAGCTACGACGCCACACGCGGCGACGTGACCGTGGCGATGGGCCCGATCAAGGACCTCGGCACCAGTTCGGCAACAATCGACGGCCGCGTCTTCTCCGGCGTCGGCATCGACGTCGGCAATCCGCATCTGGCGTGTGTCGACGAGCATGTGACGGCCGAGGTTTTGAGTGCACTCAATTTAACTGTCTCTCCGGGCTTCGACCCCGGGTTCTTCCCGCACGGGGTCAACATCGAGATCGTGACACCGATCCACGACGGTGGGGTCCACATGCGCGTTCACGAGCGCGGTGTGGGTGAGACTCGTTCCTGCGGAACCGGAACGGTCGCGGCTGCGGCTGCGGCGCTGAAGTACGACGGCCGCGAGGAGGGTTCGGTCCTGGTGCGCGTCCTCGGCGGCGAAGTGCAGGTCACCGTCGAAAGCGGCGAAGGGTCCTTGCGAGGGCCCTCGGTTCTGGTGGCGAGCGGAACGATCAGCGACGCCTGGTGGCAATCGCTTGTGTGATAACGCCCGCGTGAAATACGCCTGCAGGAAATACGGATGCATCGTGTCAGGGTTTCGTGGGACCATGGATCTTGTATGACGAACACACAGGAAAACGAAGAGTCCACCGCTCGCGAGCAGTCCGAGTACGCGCAGGCCGAATACACGGCAGCGTCCGCATCGGACAACCCGTCGACCGGTGAGATGCAACTCGCAGATCGCGGCGCCCTACGCCGCGTGGCCGGTCTGTCGACCGAGCTCGAGGACGTCACCGAAGTCGAGTACCGCCAGCTTCGACTCGAAAGAGTTGTCCTGGTCGGCGTCTGGACGCAGGGAACAGCCGAGCAGGCTCAGGCGAGCATGACCGAGTTGGCCGCACTTGCCGAGACGGCCGGTTCCGAGGTCCTCGAAGGACTGGTCCAGCGGCGCGACAAACCCGACGCCGCCACGTACATCGGTTCCGGCAAGGCGCAGGAACTGCGCGAAGTCGTGTTGGCGACCGGTGCCGACACCGTCGTCTGCGACGGTGAACTGACGCCGGCCCAGCTCACCGCGCTGGAGAAGATCGTCAAGGTCAAGGTCATCGACCGAACGGCTTTGATTCTCGACATCTTCGCCCAACACGCCACTTCCCGTGAGGGCAAGGCGCAGGTCGCTTTTGCTCAGATGGAGTACATGCTCCCGCGTCTGCGTGGTTGGGGCGAGTCGATGTCTCGCCAGGCCGGTGGCCGCGCCGGAAGCAACGGCGGCGTGGGTCTACGTGGTCCGGGTGAAACCAAGATCGAAACGGACCGTCGCCGTATCCGTGAGCGCATGGCAAAACTGCGCCGCGAGATCAAGGGCATGAAGGCCGCTCGCGACACCAAGCGCACACGTCGACTGCAGAGCGACATCCCGTCGATCGCCATCGTCGGATACACGAATGCGGGCAAGTCGAGTCTGCTCAACTCGCTCACCGGATCCGGTGTGCTCGTGGAGAACGCGTTGTTCGCCACGTTGGACCCGACAACCCGACGCGCTGCGCTCGACGACGGCCGTGAGTACGTACTGACCGATACGGTCGGTTTCGTGCGGCACCTTCCGACTCAGTTGGTCGAGGCATTTCGCTCGACCCTCGAGGAAGTGACCGACGCGGATCTGCTGCTACACGTCGTCGACGGCTCGGATCCGTTGCCGACCGAGCAGATCAAGGCTGTGCGGGAAGTTGTGACCGACGTTCTGCGCGAGACGGATTCGAAGGCTCCGCCGGAGTTGATCGTGGTCAACAAGATCGACGCGGCAGATCCGGTTACCTTGACGCAACTGCGTGGTCTGCTGCCGGGCACGGTGTTCGTCTCGGCGCGGACCGGAGAGGGAATCGCCGAACTGCGAGCACATCTCAGCGAGGTTCTGGTTCGGCCGGAGGTCGAGGTCGACGTGCTGGTGCCGTATACGCGCGGTGATCTGATGGCTCGAATCCACTCGGACGGAACGATCTTGGAATCGACTCACGAAGAGGCGGGGACGCGGGTGCACGCACGCGTGCCGCAGATGTTGGCCTCGGCTTTGGTGGAGTACGCACCTAGTGCGTAGTTTCGGCGCAGTGGTCTCGGCGCTTGCTGTGACCACTGCGACTGTGCTGCTTCCCGGAGCGCTTGCACAGGCGTCGTCGTTCGAACCGAGCGAGTTCGCCCCGCTCTGTACACCTACTGATCCTGCGCTCCAGGAGTTGTCGGGGATGGTCGTCGTCGACGATCGGATCTACGCGATGGGCGACGGCGGCAGTGACGACTACGTGTTCGAGATGGATCTGAACTGTGTTGTCCAGAAACAGATTCCGGTCCCGATCGATCCCTACGACGTCGAAGATCTTGCGGTCAGTGGTCGGACGCTCGTTCTGTCGGACACCGGAGACAACCTCCGAACCCGCGAAACGGTGGCGTTCATCACGATGGACCTCGATTCAGGCGACGGTGCGTTGCACCGCCTTACGTACCCGGACGGTGCGCACGACACCGAGTCGATTCTGCTCGACCCCGACGGCCATGTCTTTGTCGTGACCAAGGAATTGTTCGGCGAAAGCAGTGTCTACACACCGGTCGGGGATCAGAAACTGAGTGACTTGGCGCAGCCCGGCCCGACGCCGCTCGAGCGCGTCGGAGCGGTGTCCCTCGGACCGGAGAAGCCCGTGTCGGTGATGTTCACCGGGGGAGCTGTGTCTTCGGACGGTTCGGCGATCGCACTGCGGAGTTACTCCGACCTGTACCTGTACGAGGTCGTGGACGGCGGAATCGGCGCGACGCTCACCGGTACCGAACCCCTGCGGATCCCGCTCCCGACGGAGCCTCAGGGTGAGGCGGTGGCATTCAACAATGCAGGCGATGTTCTGATCGGTTCGGAATCGGCCGGTGGAGCGTTGCCGCCGGTGTACGTGATGCGCGCGCTCGTGGACGCGACGGAAGCGACGGCTGACTCGTCTGCCGGTTCGGTCGGTGTCGGGGTCGATCCGTGGACATTCGTGTGGGCTGGACTGGTCGCGGCAGGATGTGCGATCGGGGCCGTGGCGTTCGTGAGATTACGACGACGCCGCTGATTCCCGAAAGTTCCACGAATTCGCAGACCGCCGGTAGATGTGGATACTGGAACGAATGCACGGGCATCAACTCCTGACGCGGCTCTCGCGTATGTCACTCGAGCACGGACACATCACCGCCGCGCTGCTCGTGGGTTCCGTCATCGTCGGCGTAGGTGCGCTGCTTCTGCTTCGGTGGTTGCCGCGTAGGGCCGCGTTAGCCGCGCTGGGTCTGTCAGTGGGCGGGTCGGCCATCGCTGCGATGTTGGTGTGGCTCAGCTTTCGGCCGTTGCCCGCGCAACTACCGGCGTCGAGTTTTGTGTGGATAGCGCTGGCGATGTTCGGAGTCGTCGGCGCCGCACTTGTTCTCCGTCGGCGCCCGGGGCTTGCGCGTGGTCTTTCGGTGACGGCATTCGCCGGGCTGGCCGCGATCGTCGCGGTAGGTCAGGTCAACGCTGCGACCGGCACGTATCCCACACTCGGCTCACTGGTCGGGCACTGGCCGGTCGGCTCGGTCGAGAATGTTGCCTTCGATTCACTCCCCGGGGCCGAACCTCGGGTGCAGCGGGGACTGCCCACCGAAACTCATTGGCAGGTTCCGGTGCGGATGCCGAGCAACGGTGTCGTGACGGAGGCGGCGATTCCGGGAAACATCTCGGGATTCGACGCGAGGCCTGCGACGCTGTATCTCCCGCCGGCCTACCTTGCCGATCCGCGTGCCGAGTTGCCCGTCCTGGTGTTGGTGGCAGGTGAGCCCGGCAGCCCCAGCGACTGGCTCGACAGTGGCCGGCTCGCGACCACCGTCGACGCCTATGCGTCGAGGCATTCCGGGCTTGCTCCCGTGGTGGTGGTCCCTGACGCGTTGGGGGACTATGACGCCAACCCCGGCTGCATGGATTCCGCGCTCGGCAACGTCGCGACGTATCTGGACCAGGACGTCCCGAACTGGATCGAATCGAACCTTCAAGTGAATCCGGATGCAGCTCAATGGGCAATCGGCGGGTTTTCCTACGGCGGAACCTGCGCGATCGAGATGGCCGTGAACTTCCCGGACCGATACCCCTCGTTCCTGGACTTCTCCGGCCAGGACGAACCGTCGACCGGTGATCACGAGGACACCGTGGCGGCCATGTTCGACGGTGACGAAGACGCGTTCGACGCGGTCAATGCCCGAGACCTGATGGCGCAGAATCGGTATCCGCAGTTGTCGGGTGTATTTGTCGCGGGTGAAGACGACGACATCTACCGTCCCCAGCAGGAGAGAATGTTCGAGGCTGCGCGCGCCGCCGACATGAACGTGGACTACTACACCCTCCCCGGTGGACACTCGGGTGATGTGTGGGGCACTGCTCTGGAACTCGAAATGGACTGGCTGGGCCGGACACTCGCACTGACTCCGTGAGAGTGTCCGGCCCACTACACAGCACCGGCGGAAATCGGGTCAAGCGTCGAGATCAGCGGCCACCAGTTCGGCGACCTTGGCGAGCGCGTCGGCATCGTCGGATTCGATCGTGACTTCGGTGTCCTTGGCGGCTCCGAGCGTCATGATCATCAGTGCCGAACCTGCATCCACGGGTTCGCCGTCGGCGACGGCGAGGGTGACCGTGGCGCCGGAGGCTCCGACTGCTTCGGCGATGAGGGCGGCGGGACGGGCGTGCAGGCCGACTGCGGAACCGACGGCAACTGTCTTGCTGGGCATGGGATCTCCTCGTTGTAGAGCTGTCGTTGCGGACGTTTTGGGGTGTTCGGGCGGATCTGGTGACTTCGGTGGTGACTGCAGTGTTGCCTGCTGTCGATCATGCCGCAGCGGGCACGATTTCGGGGTCGAGTTCGGCATCGGAGGGCCCCTTGCGGAAGAACTCCTTGGCTCCGAGGACAGCGAGCGCAGCTACCACGGTTCCCGCGGCGAGTGAGACGAGGAACCAGCCGATGCCGCCGACTGCGAAGAAGACGAAGATCCCGCCGTGTGGAGCGCTGAGAGTGACGTCGAAAGCCATGATCAGTGCGCCGGTGACGGCGCCGCCCGCCATCATCGAGGGGATCACGCGAAGCGGGTCGGCAGCGGCGAACGGAATCGCGCCCTCGGAGATGAATGCTGAACCGAGCAACCAGGCAGCCTTACCGTTCTCACGTTCGGCTTCGCTGAAGAGCTTGGGACGCAACACTGTCGAGGCAAGTGCCATGGCGAGCGGCGGAACCATACCGGCGGCCATGACTGCCGCCATGATGCGCAAGGTGGCTGGGTCGTTGACATTGAGTCCGGCGACGGCGAACGCGTAAGCCGCCTTGTTGACCGGTCCGCCGAGGTCGAAGCACATCATCAGGCCGAGAATGATGCCGAGGAAGATGGCTGAGCTGCCGGACAATCCGTTGAGCCAGTCGGTGAGACCGGAGGTGATCGCAGCGAGCGGACGACCGAGGACGATGAACATCAGCGCTCCGACGACCAGCGTCGCGAACAGCGGGATGATCACCACTGGCATCAGGCCTCGCAGCCACTGTGGGACGGCGATCCGGCCGATGTAGAGCGCGACGACACCGGCGATGAGACCACCGACCAGGCCGCCGATGAAACCGGCACCGACGAACACGGCGACCGCGCCGGCGGTGAAGCCGGGAGCGATGCCCGGTCGGTCGGCGATGGCAAAGGCGATGTAGCCGGCCAACGCGGGTACCAGGAAGCTGAATGCCAACGAACCGATCTGGAACAGAACTGCGCCGAGATAGGTGGCCAGGCCACCGTCGGGAAGGTTGGTGATCGAGTTGTTGAGAACGATGTCCTTGGCAGGGCCGGAGATCTCGTATCCACCGAGCAGGAAGCCGAGTGCGATCAGCAGACCGCCGGCCGCGACGAACGGGATCATGTAGCTGACACCGGTCAGGAGGACCTGACGGAGGTGGGTGCCGAAGCCTACGGAACCGGCATCGGAATCCGCGGCCGCGGCGGCAGTGCCGTCCACGGTGGCGGCGGCGGGATTCTCGGAGGCGCGCAATGCTTCTGCAAGCATCTTGTCCGGCTCGTTGATCGCCCGTTTCACACCGGAAGCGACGACGGGTTTGCCGGCGAATCGTTCGCGGCCCTTCACCCCGACGTCGGTGGCGAAGATGACAGCGGCGGCTCCGGCGATGACGGACGGGTCCAGTGGGGTGCTTCCGCTCGAGCCCTGCGTTTCGACGTGAACCTTGACGCCGGCGCGTTCACCCGCGGCGACGAGTGAGTCCGCCGCCATGTACGTGTGAGCGATTCCGGTCGGGCAGGCGGTGACCGCGACGATGTGACGCTCCGCGGTCGCTGGTGCCGGGGTCTCGTCGGTGGCGTGTTTCCCGGCGGAAACAGGTGGCGGGGGCGTCACTGCTGCGGTCTTCGGAGCGGAATCCTTCGGTGCGGGATCCGTCGCTGCGGGATTGAGGACCTCGTCGACCAAGCGCACGATCTCGTCCGGCGTCGATGCTTCACGAAGTGACGTGACGAACGCGGGCCGAACGAGTGCTCGGGCCAAGGAGGAGAGCAGCTTCATGTGCTCGGCTCCGGCGCCTTCAGGTGCCGCGATCAGGAAGACCAGATCGGCGGGGCCGTCGGGTGCGCCGAAATCGACCTTCGGATCGAGTCGAGCAAACCCCAGGGACGCGGCCGAGACGGCCTCGGCGCGGCAGTGAGGAATTGCGATTCCGCCGGGCAACCCGGTCGCGGACTGAGCTTCGCGAGCGAGTGCTGCACCGACCAGTCCCGCGGCGTCGCTCGCCCGACCCGCAGCAGTCAATCGCGCTGCGAGAGAACGAATGACATCTTCCTTGGTCGAGCCCAGGTCGGTGTCGAGTGAGATCAGTTCGGGACTGATGATCTCCGGGCCGGAACTGCCGGCTGCGGTGGTATCGGACATGTCAGGTTCCTTAGGGCGTCAGGCGAGTTCGGTGGGGACGGGGATGGGAGAGGCGGCATCTGCTGCAGATACCGAAACCGCTGCCAGATCGATCTGTTCGGGTGTGGGAAGGGTTGTGCCGGGAAGGGAGGCAGCGGCGCTTCCGTAGGCGACCGCGTGACGTAGCCGCTCGGATTCCGAGCCGCCGCCCGCTTCGGCGAGGATGTAGCCGGCCAGCGACGAATCGCCTGCGCCGACGGTACTGACTGCGACAATCGGGGGAGCAGTGGCGATCCACGCGCCGTCGGCCGTGACGAGGACGGCACCGGCTGCGCCGAGCGTGGCGAGCACACTGCCGACGCCGCGGTCGACCAATCGCTGTGCTGCCGTGATTGCAGGCCTGGGATCACCGTTCTCTGCAGCACGTTCGAGGACGTGGCCGTCGACGCCGGTCAGTTGCGCGAGTTCCTCGCCGTTGGGTTTGAGCAGGTCAGGTGCCGAGCCGGGGAAGCCTTCGGCGAGCGCCGTCAGTGGGGCGTCCGAGGTGTCGACCGCTACCTTGCACGGGTGATCGCGCAGCGCCGCGACAAGTTCGCCGTACCACCCGAGTGGAACGCCGGGGGGCAGCGATCCGGACAGCGCGAACCACAGCGCGGTATCGGCGCGGGCGATCAACTCCTGCGCCAAGGCGTCGAGCGTCGAACCGGACAATGTTGCGCCGGGCTCGTTGATCTTCGTCGTGGTTCCGTCTGGTTCCGCGATGGTGATGTTGGTGCGAGCCAGACCTGTTGTGGCGACGCCGATGTGGGGAATCCCACCGACGGCGAGCGCCGAGAGTAATGGGTCGCCGCCGTTCCCCGGCAGGACCGCGAGGACGTCGAGGTCGGCTGCGGCGAGAACACGCGCGACGTTGACGCCCTTCCCGCCTGGGTCGCTGCGAGTGGAGTGGGCGCGTAGGACGGAGCCTCGTTCGAGCCGTTGCTCGAGTTGCACGGTCCGATCGATACTCGGGTTGGCTGTCAGTGTGACGATCATGCGATCACCACCTCGATTCCGTGGTCGTGGAACTCGGATGTGTCTGTGGGACTGATGTCTTCGTCGGTGATGAGGACGTCGATGCTGTCGAGTGGGGCGAAGCTGATCAAGTGTTCGCGGCCTACTTTGGTGGAGTCGGCCACGACTACAACATGATTGGCGGCTTTGACCATCGCTCGTTTGACCGCAGCCTCCTCGCTGTCCGGGGTGGAGAGTCCGTGACCGACGCTGATCGCGTTGGTTCCGATGAAGGCGACGTCGACTCGCAACGTGCTCAGCAGGCGTAGGGCGTCCTCGCCGACCGCGGCTTGCGTCACCCCGCGTACTCGTCCGCCGAGCAGGATCAGGGAAATCGAGTTCATCGACGCCAGGCGTGCGCCGATCGGGACGGAATTGGTGACGGCTGTGAAGTCGTTCTCGGTCGGTAGTTCCGGGATCATGCGGCCCGTGGTCGTGCCCGCGTCGAAGATCACGCTGCCGCCGGTAGGGGGAAGGTAGGTGACCGCACAGCGGGCGATCCGGTCCTTCTGTTGCGCGCGGGTCTGATCGCGTTCCGCCATACCCGGTTCGGTCACGTGGAGGGATCCGGTCGGAACGGCGCCGCCGTGCACGCGCCTTATCTGTCCGATCCGTTCGAGGAAGGCCAGATCGCGACGCACGGTCTCGGTGGTCACACCGAAGGTCTCCGACAGAGCCGCCACGGACATGCGTCCGCGCTGCGACACCATGGTGCCGATCGCTTGTTGGCGTTCTTCCGCGTACACGTTCACTCCGATTCCGAAATGTGATCCGACGGTGCGGTGTGGATCACAACGAATGTTGCTTTATGTTGTTTTACGCCCGAGTGTGTTGACATGTCAAGAGTTGGGAGTAATCTTCGTCACAACGAAGGTGTGGGCTTTACGCGCTCGAGGTGCTCCGGTGTGACACCGGGCCCATCGCTCAAGGAGGACAGATGACCGAACAGCTCAATCGCATCACCGTGCACGGCACTCCCGTCGTGCCCGGAATTGCCTACGGCCCGGCTATCTGGCCGTCCAGCCGACCAGAACTCGTCACCGATGCGCCGGCCCTCGACGAGACCGATCGAGAGACCGCCGCAGACGCCTTCGTCGCAGCGGCGAAGACTGTCGAGAACCGCCTTCTCGGACGGGCAGCCGAAGCCACGGGCGCTGCCGCAGAGGTCTTGCAGGCCAACGCGGCCATGGCAGCCGATCGAGGCTGGATCGGAGCGGCCAAGAAGTCGATCGCGGGCGGAGTTCCTCCGGTCCAGGCGGCGATCGCGGCGACGGAGCAATTCGTGGTGTTGTTCACCAAGGTCGGCGGTGTGATGGCGGAGCGCGTCACCGACCTCGAGGACATCCGCGACCGCGTGATCGCAGAACTCTCCGGATTGCCCGAACCCGGAGTTCCGATGCCCGAGACGCCGTCGGTGCTGTGCGCGGACGATCTTGCTCCCGCCGATACCGCCGGCCTCGATGCAACCAAGATCATCGGACTCGTGACCATCTACGGCGGCCCGACCAGCCACACGGCAATCATCGCGCGGCAGTTGGGCATCCCGTGCATCGTGGCCGCGAAGGAATTGGAATCCGTACCGGCAGGAACACCGATTCTGATCGACGGAACCACCGGCGACGTGATCGCGGAGCCGGATCCCGAGCAGGCGCGCGAACTGGTCGAGCAATCCCGAATCGATCGCGAACGCGTCAGCACGTGGACCGGACCCGGCCGGACGTCGGACGGCCGGCCGGTAGACGTCCTCGCCAATGTCCAAGACGGCGCCGGCGCTCGGGCCGCGGCGTTGACCGCAGCGGGAGGCATCGGGCTCTTCCGGACCGAACTCTGTTTCCTCGGCCGTGAGACCGAACCGACCGTTGACGAGCAAGCGGCAATCTACGCCGAGGTTCTCGAGGCCTTCGCGGGCAAGAAGGTCATTATTCGCACGTTGGACGCGGGTTCGGACAAGCCACTCAAATTCGCCAACCACCAAGAGGAAGCGAATCCGGCACTCGGCGTTCGTGGGGTCCGAATCGCCTGGCAGGACATGGGGATTCTCGACCGCCAGCTCGACGCGATCGCCGCAGCCGCGGCGTCGACGAACTCTTCGCCGTGGGTCATGGCGCCGATGATCGCCACCCCGGCTGAAGCACAACGCTTTGCCGACGCGGTGCGGGCGCGCGATCTTGTTCCCGGAGTGATGGTGGAGATCCCGGCGGCGGCGCTGCTGGCCGACCAGATCCTCGAACACGTCGAGTTCCTCTCGATCGGTACCAACGACCTCGCTCAGTACACGATGGCCGCTGATCGAATGTCCTCCGAACTCGCCGACCTGACCGACCCGTGGCAGCCCGCCGTGCTCGCCCTGGTGGCACGTACGGCCCAGGCTGGTCAGGCGGCAGGCAAGCGCGTCGGGGTCTGCGGTGAGGCGGCTGCCGATCCGCTGTTGGCATGCGTACTTGCCGGTCTCGGTGTTTCGTCACTGTCGTGTGCTGCGGCGTCGGTTGCCGGGGTGGGAGCGAAGGTCGGGTCCGTCACCATGGCGCAATGTGAGGCGGCCGCGGCGGCGGTGCTGGCGACCGGTGATCCGGTGGCGGCACGCAAAGCGGCGGCTGACGCAATCAGCTGAAGCGGTTTCGTCGGTCTCGGTCGGCGAGCGAGTGCCTGACCTCTAGTATTTCGACCTGTGATCGAACGAGAAACAATGACCGGGGCCGGCGGAATCGGCTGGACTGTCCATGGAGACGGCAAGCGGATCGCCGACGGCGCCGTCGTGGCGCCGGACGAACGACTGAGTTGGCCGCGCACCATCGGGATCGGGATGCAGCACGTCATCGCGATGTTCGGAGCGACACTGCTCGTTCCGACCATCACGGGCTTCCCCGTCACCACGACGCTGTTGTTCTCGGGTATCGGCACCGCGCTGTTCCTGCTCATCACCCGGGGCCGGATCCCCAGCTACCTCGGTTCGTCCTTCGCGTTCATCGCCCCTCTGGCGGCGTCGGCAGGATCGGGGCCGGCCGCGCAGCTCGGCGCCGTCATGGCTGTCGGCATCGTGTTGATGTTGATCGGCGTCGCCGTACGTCTGATCGGCGGTCGGGTCATCGACGCGGTCATGCCACCGGTGGTGACGGGTGCCGTCGTCGCGCTGATCGGTCTCAACCTCGCTCCGACCGCGGCCGGTTCCTTCGAGTCGCAGCCGTTGATCGCCACGGTGACGCTCTTTGCGATCCTGCTCGTCACGGTCGTGGGGCCCGGTCTGCTCGGCCGGTTGGGCATTCTGGTCGGCGTGGTGATCGGCTGGGTCTTCGCCGCGGTCGTCGGCGGACTCGACAGTGAACGAGTGTCGGCTCTGCGTGATGCGGACTGGTTCGGGCTGCCGAGTCTGCACGGACCGTCGTTCGACTGGTCGGTGATCGTGCTCGCGCTGCCCGTGGTGATCGTTCTGGTCGCCGAAAACGTCGGACACGTCAAGGCGGTGTCCGCCATGACAGGTAAGTCGCTCGACGACCTGGCCGGCAACGCACTCTTTGCAGACGGCCTCGCCACTACCTTGGCAGGTGCCGGTGGTGGTTCCGGAACCACCACGTACGCCGAGAACATCGGCGTCATGGCAGCGACGCGCGTGTACTCGACCGCTGCGTACTGGGTAGCCGCCGCCACCGCTGTGATCCTGGCATTCTCGCCCAAGTTCGGTGCGCTGGTCTTCACGGTTCCGAACGGGGTCATCGGCGGCGCGACGATGGTTCTCTACGGCCTCATCGGCATTCTCGGTGTGCGTATCTGGATGGACGCGAAGGTCGACTTCACCGATCCGGTCAACCTGACGGTCGCCGCGGCTGCGCTGGTCGCCGGCATCGGGAACTTGACGTTGACCATTGGTTCGGTCGAGCTGGGCGGCATCGCCTGGGGGTCGATCGGCATCCTTGTCGCGTACCCGATCATGCGGTATCTCGCCAAATTCCGTACTTCGAGTAACAGATAACCGCTACAGTCACGAATCGTGATCGTTCGGGTCATCGACGGGTATCGCAACAGGTTCTACCGTCGGAAGCAGTGACGTGGGCCCGCGAACTTCGGCGTGCCCGGTCTCAGCGAAAACATCCCGAGCGGGTACATCCCCAGCGGGTACAACACTGAAGTGCCGTTTATCGAATTGCAAGGAGTCGGCGTGGAGCGCACCCTGTTCGAACCGGAACATGATCTCTTCCGGGAGTCGTACCAGAAGTTCTTGGCACAGCACGTTGCGCCGAACCACGAGAAGTGGGAAGAACAGAACATCGTCGATCGTGACGTCTGGGTCGAGGCCGGAAAGCAGGGCTTCCTGGGAACCGCGGTACCCGAGGAATTCGGCGGCGGCGGCGTCAAGGACTTCCGCTACAACGCGATCATCACCGAGGAAACCACCAAGGGTGGCTTCAGTGGTATCGGCTTCACACTGCACAACGACGTGGTGGCGCCCTACCTCCTCGAACTGACCAATGACGAGCAGAAGCAGCGTTGGCTGCCCGGATTTGCATCGGGCGAGCTGATTTCCGCGATCGCGATGACCGAACCGGGTACCGGTAGCGACCTGCAGGGCATCAAGACCAAAGCGGTTCGCGACGGGGACCACTGGGTTCTCAACGGCTCGAAGACCTTCATCACCAACGGCATCAACGCCGACATCATCATCGTCGTCGCCTGTACCGACCCGGACAAGGGAGCGCAGGGCTTCAGCCTGCTCGTCGTCGAGCGGGACATGCCGGGCTTCGAGCGTGGACGCAACCTCGACAAGATCGGCATGAAGGCTCAGGACACTGCCGAACTCAGCTTTACCGACGTCCGCGTTCCCGCAGCCAACTTGTTGGGCGAAGAGGGAATGGGCTTCTTCTACTTGATGAAGAACCTTCCCCAGGAACGACTCTCGATCGCAGTTGTTGCCGCTGCCGCAATGGAATCGGTTCTCGAGAGCACGATCCAGTACTGCCGGGACCGCAAGGCATTCGGCAAGTCGATCGGCAGCTTCCAGAACACCCGATTCGTACTGGCCGAACTGGCAACGGAGACCACCGCGGTGCGCATCCTGGTGGACAAGTTCATCGAGCAGCTCAACGCCGAGAAGTTGACCGTGCAGGAAGCTGCGATGGCGAAGTGGTGGACCACCGAAGCTCAGGTCAAGCTGATCGACCGCTGCCTCCAGCTGCACGGAGGCTACGGCTACATGAAGGAATACCCGGTTGCCAAGGCGTACATGGACTCTCGTGTGCAGACCATCTACGGTGGCACGACCGAGATCATGAAGGAGATCATCGGGCGTTCGCTGAATCTCTGATTCCGATCATGCGTCGCTGATCTTCACCAAAAACTCTGGGCCCCGACAAATGTCGGGGCCCAGAGTTTTTCGATCGGGGGTGCGAGCGAACTCAGATCTTCCGCATGACGGTGACAACCTTGCCCAGGATGACAGCGTTGTTGCCGGGAATCGGTTCGAAGAGTTCATTGTGCGGCATCAGCCACACCTCCTTCTTCGTGCGCTTGAACGTCTTGACGGTGGCCTCGCCGTCGATCATGGCGGCCACGATGTCACCGTTCTCCGCCACGTTCTGCTGGCGGACGACAACCCAGTCGCCATCGCAGATCGCTGCATCGATCATCGACTCGCCGACAACCTTGAGCATGAAAAGCGAACCCTGGCCGACGAGCTCACGGGGGAGTGGGAACACGTCCTCCACGGCTTCCTCGGCGAGGATCGGTCCGCCGGCAGCGATGCGGCCCAGGATAGGGACGAACGCCGGCTCGGGGAGCGGGTCGGCGCTGTTGTACTCGCCGGAATGCTTCGATACCGACGCAATGGCGGTATCGGCAGCAACCTCGTCGAGACCCCGAACATCGACAGCGCGAGGCCGATTGGGATCGCGCCGAAGGAAGCCCTTGCGCTCCAACGTCCGCAGCTGATGTGCGACCGACGAGGTGGAGGTGAGCCCCACTGCATCACCGATCTCGCGAATGCTGGGCGGGTAACCGCGCTCGGTCACGGAATCGCGGATCACTTCGAGAACGCGCCGCTGACGCTCGGTGAGCGTCTCGCTCGACGGAGACGGAACTGCAGAAGCTCCTGCCTCCGCGGCTGTGCTGGAGCGATCGTCCTTCATGGCCTGTTGCCTCCGTGTCTAGAGAAAGTGCGTGTCTGAAGAAATGGCATGTCTGTAAAAGCGTCTGGCGTAAATCGTGTGGTGCATATCGCGCGGAAACTTGTCGGTGCCCCCTGCCAACATTCGAGCTGTCGACAATCACGGAGGCTTTCGCAATTCCCGCTGTGTGGTCTGACACGAATCTAGCCGGATTTGCTCGCGTTTTCAAACATCTGTTCGATTCGTGTCGTTCGAAGTAGAGACATTGTCGGCCAAGCGTGGTAGAAATTCGAACATGCGTTCCATCGAACGCATGATCGAACACATCGATCGGTGTCGACCAGCGGAGGTCACGATGGGTAACGCAGCAGTTAAAGGCAACAGGGTTTTCGACGATGGGATCGGTTTCGACGGCACGTCGGCGTTGAAGTATCACCCGTCGTTCTACGGGCCCGATGTTGATGACGCGGCTTTCGAAAGGCGCGGCACCGCCGAAATGCGGGGTGTGCCCAGGCGTGTCGAAGACGAACCGCAGGTGGCCGTTGTTCGTCGTTTCCCCGTCACAGGCGGAACGTCAGGTTCGCGTTCGTTGCGTGAATCTCCTCGCCGATGGGACAGCGAGCAAGATTCGTCACGCCCGTACGGAGGCAGTTTCGCGCACCGAAACAGGGTCGGTGTCTCGCGGGTCGAACACGAAGTGCAGGCCGAGGACGTCAGTTGGAAGACGATGTTCCTGGGCGCCGTGTTCACTGCGATGGCCGTTTTGGCGCTGGTCGGGATCGGCGCTTTGTCCAGTGGTGATGTTGCTGCGACAAACGGAGCGACCGATGTGGTTCGCGTCGCTGCGGGTGAATCCCTCAGTGATATTGCTGCCAAGGTTGCGCCTGGCCAGGCTGTCGGCTCCGTGATCGAGCAGATCATGGATCTCAACGCGATGTCGAGTTCCGGACTGGCCGTGGGGCAGACGCTGATCGTGCCGGCCTCGGGTCGCTGACCCATACCCGTAGCAGGCGGGGGCGTACCGAGCGTGAGAGCAGTCCGTTCGCAGCGAGTAAGCTGTCCACTTGACAGTCCCACCACCTCGGGTGGTCGCGTTGAGTACGTGGATCTGCTCTGTAAATCGTCGGAGGATTTGCAGTCGGTAGCGAATCTGAGTTGCGGCCATTTCGGCGACAACGAAGGAACCCCGATGCATTGCCCGTTCTGCCGGCACCCTGATTCCCGAGTGGTCGATTCGCGCGAGGCCGACGAGGGCCAGGCGATCAGGCGGCGCCGTTCGTGCCCCGAGTGTGGACGTCGATTCACCACGGTCGAGACGGCGGTTCTTTCGGTCGTGAAGCGTAGCGGCGTGACGGAGCCGTTCAGTCGGGAAAAGGTTGTCAAAGGTGTGCGGCGCGCATGCCAGGGTCGTCAAGTGGACAACGATTCGCTGAATTTGCTGGCGCAGCAGGTGGAAGACGCCGTGCGTGCTTCGGGTTCTGCCGAAATTCCCAGCAACGAGGTAGGCCTCGCGATTCTCGATCCGCTTCGAAATCTCGACGAGGTTGCGTACCTACGGTTCGCATCGGTGTACAAATCCTTCAGCTCTGCCGCGGATTTCGAACGTGAGATCACCGACATGCGCGAGCATGCCGAGACCCGTGCCGCCGACAAGGCTCCCGGTGCCGAGGCCGTTTCCGTCGATTGAGGTCTTCGCCTCAGGTAACGCTGAGAGCACAAAGCGGTATTAGATAACGCTGAGAACACAAAGCGAACAAACGAACAAATCGGGCATGTTATTCGCTTAGTGTCTACCGGGTACGTTCGTCCGCATCTCGGATCTTCACGGAGGCGTTATGAACTTAGTTGCAGTCCTCGGAGTCGTGAACAGCCTGGTGACCCTCGGGTTCGCCAATACTGTTGCCACCTTTGGTGGTTTCCTCACCAACGTCAACATTCAGACAATCTACTGATCGCGCAATCTCACCGATCACGCTGAGCATCATCGCTTGATCGCTTCGATAGCTTTCAGGACTCGCTTTTCGGAAATCGGTGTGGGTGTACCGAGGGACTGCGCAAACAGGCTCACGCGCAGTTCCTCGATCATCCAGCTGATCGCGTCGACATCTCGAGCAGTGCGACGCTCTTCGGGCAACGAACCCAACAACCGGTCGTACGCTGCGTACACCCGGTCGAGGACATCCATCGCCTGCTGATCTCGTTGTGCGCTTGCAGGCAGAGCTTCGAGTCGGAATTTTGCTGCGGCAAGATATCGCGGCAAATCGCGTAGGCGTACTGAGCCCAATTCCGCGACGAATCCCGGAAACAGCAGTGAGGTCAACTGTTCTCGGACGTCGTCGGCTGCCTCGCCGCGGGAGCGGTCGAGGACGACGCTCAGTTGGTGTGCTTGTTCGAGGATCGGGACAATCATGCGCAGGATCGCGGAGACGCGTCCGGCCAGTTCGGAGCGTGCGATCTTCACCAGGGCTTCGAACGCCTCAGGTGTGCGGACCGGTCCACCGTGGGCCGCAATCACTTCGTTGGCAGCTGCCACTCGGCAATCGTCGACGAGGGCCTCCAATCCGCCGTCTGGATTCTGGCCGAGCGCCAGACGCTGAGTGTTCGACAAGCCGGCGGTCACTGCCTTGAGTTGGGTGGGAACGGCCGCCAGAAGGAGCGCTCGCGTTCCCTCCCTCATCGCCTGCGCCTGCGCAGTCGGCGTACTCAGGACACGGACGGCTACTCCGCCGTTTTCCGGCACCAGCGCTGGGTAGCCCGTCACCTGCTGTCCACCGATGGAACGGGTGATGGTCGGCTCCAATGCGCCGAGTGTCTCGGACGTCCAGACGGCAGCGGCTGCTCGTTCGGTTCCGGTGGCCGCCTTGGCCACTTCCTTCTGCACGCGCGGTGCGAGCGTGCGTCGTAGCTGCGCCAGATCCTTGCCCTTCGCGAGGACCTTGCCTGATTCGTCCTCGACGACAAACGTCATCTTGAGGTGATCGGGCAGCGCGGCCGGATCGAAGTCCTTGGCGCCGATCTGAATTCCGCCCAAATGCGAGAGTTCGCGGGCCATTGCGGTCATCAACGGCTCGGATCGAGGTTTGACTGCTGCCAACGCTGCGGCGGCGTAGTCGGGTGCCGGCACGACGGCGCGTCGAATGTTCTTGGGCAGCGTCTTGATCAGAGCAGTAACCAGATCGACGCGCATACCGGGGACCAACCAGTCGAAGCCGACCGGCTGAAGCTGCGCAAGTAGGCCGACCGGGATGTGTGCACTGACGCCGTCGTCGTCCTTGCCCGGCTCGAATTGGTAAGTCAGCGGGAACTGCATGTCGCCCTGGCGCCAGGCGTCCGGGTACTCCCCACCCAGTACGGCAGCCGCGTCGGAGTTGACCACGGTTTCCGGGGTGAAGGTCAGCAGACTCGGATTCTTGCGCCGCTCGGACTTCCACCACTGGTCGAAATGCTTGGCGGATACGGCTTCCTGGCCGATGCGTTCGTCGTAGAACTCGTAGAGCGTCTCGTCGTCGACGAGGATGTCGCGGCGGCGCGCACGGTTCTCGAGCTCCTCGACGTTGTCGAGGAGTGCGCGGTTCTCGTGGAAGAACTTGTGGTTCGTCTGCCACTCGCCCTGCACGAGCGCATGGCGGATGAAGAGATCGCGTGAGGCCTCGGGATCGATTCGCGAATACGTCACTGCGCGGCCGGTCACCAGCGGAACACCGTAGAGAGTGACCCGCTCGTATGCCATCGCGGAGCCGCGCTTGGAGGACCAGTGCGGTTCGGAATAGGTGCGTTTCACCAGGTGCGGGGCGAGCTTTTCGGCCCATTCCGGTTCGATACGCGCGGACATGCGCGCCCACAGCCTCGACGTTTCCACGAGTTCGGCGGCCATGACCCAGCGTGGTGGCTTCTTGAACAATCCGGATCCGGGGAAGATCGCGAAGTGGCTGCCCCTGGCGCCGAGATAGTCCCGCTTCTCACCTTCGCGCAACCCGATGTGCGAGAGCAATCCGGCGAGCAGTGACTGATGGATTGCGTTCTCGCTTGCGGGGGTGTCGCCCACGGTCCAGCCCAGACCGCGGGTGATCTGCCGCAGCTGCCCGTGCAGATCCTGCCATTCGCGGATACGGAGCCAGTGCAGGAACTCGTTCCGGCACATCTTGCGAAACTGGTTGGAGGACAGATCGTTACGCTGTTCACGTAAGTAGTCCCACAGTTTCAGGTAGGCCAGGAAGTCGGAGTTCTCGACGTTGAAGCGGGCGTGCTTTTCGTCGGCGGCCTGCTGGAACTCGGCGGGCCGCTCGCGAACGTCCTGGATGGACAACGCCGCGACGATGACAAGGGTTTCGTGAAGGCACCCGTTGTTCTTGGCTTCCACCAGCATTCGTGCCATTCGCGGATCTACCGGAATCTGGGCCAATTCGCGGCCGACCGGCGTCAGTTCGGGGTGGCTGGCCTCGGAACCTCGCGCGATGGCGCCGAGTTCTTCGAGGAGTCCGATTCCGTCCTTGACGGCGCGCTGGTCCGGCGGCTCGACGAAGGGGAAGGCAGCGATGTCGCCCAGACCGAGGGCCGTCATCTGCAAGATGACCGATGCGAGATTGGTCCGCAGGATCTCCGGCTCGGTGAACGCCGGCCGTGACTCGAAGTCCTCCTCGGAGTACAGACGGATGCAGATTCCTTCGGCGACGCGGCCGCAACGTCCGGAACGCTGACGAGCTGACGCCTGCGAAATGGGCTCGATCGGCAATCGTTGAACCTTGGTGCGCACCGAATATCGAGAGATGCGCGCGGTTCCCGGATCGACGACGTAGCGAATGCCGGGCACGGTCAGTGAGGTCTCTGCCACGTTGGTGGCAAGGACGACGCGTCGGCCGGTGTGCGGCGAGAACACCTTGTGTTGCTCGGCAGCAGACAACCGCGCGTACAGCGGGACGATTTCGGTGTTGCGAAGACGCCGGTCACGCAAAGCATCTGCGGTGTCGCGAATTTCGCGTTCGCCGGAGAGGAAGACCAAGATGTCGCCTTCGCCCTCCGAGCTCAGTTCGTCGACAGCCTCACAGACCGCGTCGACGGGATCGCGGTCGAAGGTGATGTCGCCGGATTCGACGGTCAGTGGCCGGTAACGCATCTCGACGGGGAAGGTTCGCCCGGAGACCTCGACGATCGGCGCAGGCTTACCGTCGACGGCGAAGTGCTTGGCGAAGCGTTCGGGATCGATGGTCGCCGACGTGATGATGACTTTGAGATCGGGTCGGCGGGGGAGCAGCTGAGCCAGGTAACCGAGGATGAAGTCGATGTTGAGGCTGCGTTCGTGCGCTTCGTCGATGATCAGCGTGTCGTAGCGTCGGAGCATGCGGTCGCGCTGAATCTCGGCGAGGAGAATGCCGTCGGTCATGAGCTTGACATAGGTGCGGTCCGACACCTGGTCGGTGAATCGCACCGTGTATCCGACGGCGTCGCCCAGTTCGGTGTCGAGTTCTTCGGCGATACGTTCGGCCACGGTGCGTGCGGCCAACCGGCGAGGCTGCGTGTGTCCGATCAAGCCGCGGACGCCGCGTCCGAGTTCGAGACAGATCTTGGGGATCTGAGTTGTCTTACCGGAGCCGGTCTCGCCGGCGACGATGACAACTTGATTCTCCGAGATCGCGGTGGCTATATCGTCTTTGCGCTGACTGACGGGCAGTGCTTCGGGGTACGAGATCGCGGGGACGTTCGCGGCGCGGTTCGTCAATCGAGTGCGTGCGGCATTTATTTCTTCGGCCAGCGCCACCAGAGCGTCGGGTGTGCGGGCACGGTCGAGTTTGCGACGGAGTCGACTCTCGTCGCGGAGTGAGACCTGCGCCAGTGCGCTCTTCAGGTCACTCCGCTTGGGGGAGAGCGGGGCCGGTGGTGTTGTAGACATGCTGATGACAGCCTATCGAACGCATTGACAACTACCGCTCGCAGATCCTGCTGATGTGCAAATATCGACCAGTGACGACAAATACCGCAAATGAGTCATCGGTGCCTGTCTTGTCGACGCCGATCGCCGTGCGAGTCCTGAGACTGTTGTTCGCGGTGTTCGGACTCGCCGCGTTGCTGTGGATCCCGATCCGCGACGCGGCTGATCTGTCTCTGTCGAACTATCTGAGCTACTTCACCATCGAGAGCAACATTCTTGCGGTGATCGTGTTGCTGGTCGGTGCAATTCGAGATCCACAATCGCAGGCGTGGCAGTCGATCCGAGGGGCGGTGACGCTGTACATGGTGATCACCGGGATCATCTACGCCGTGCTCCTGGCCGATATCGACGTCAATTTGAACGATGCCTGGATCAACTCGGCACTGCATCGGATTCTTCCCCTGGTCATGCTTCTCGACTGGGTGTTCTTCGCTTCGAGGCACAGGATCTCCGAAGCCCGCTCACTGCAGTGGCTGCTGTTTCCGGTGATCTACGCGGTGTACACGTTGATTCGAGGGCCGATCGTCGACTGGTATCCGTATCCGTTCATGGATCCTCGCCACCAGGGCTATCTGGCCCTGTTCATCGGATTCGTCGTACTGGGCATCGCGATGGCCCTGATGGCGTTGGCGGTCAATGCCGTCGGACGGCTGGGAGCCGGGCTACGCGGACGGAACGCTGCGAAGTCCTAGGGGATTGCCGGAGGCGAGCACCTGCTCGAGGCGGTCCACGTTCGGGTGCTTCCCGGGGTTCGCCCGGGCGTCCTCGGTGTGCTCGGCGAAGATCGTCAATCCTGCCGAGGCGGCTTCGGGTGTCAGCGCGCCGTAGACCTGAGCGAGATGGTTGTACACCTTGACCGAGCCGGACTTTCCGGGCTTGTTCTCCACGGTGTCGATGACGTTTCCGTCGGTGTCGAGTACCTCGATGGCGGCCAGATGATCGATGGCGGGCAGTGCTGCAAGATTGTCGGCAAAAGTCATGGTCGACAGATTACGTGTGCGCCCGCAAAAGCCGGCGTCGAGCGAGCGCCGTCGTGCGCGGATTTCCGGTGTCGATATAGTCGCAGCACATCGTTTGCACACCAGCATCGTTTGTATTCGAAGGGGACAATGATGGCTTCGGCATTGTGGCACGGGTTCGCGGACATGGGCGCTGTGGAGAAGAACGGCGCGTTTGTCGTCTCTCGCGGTGAGGGCGCGTACATCTGGGATTCCGAGGGCACGCGGTATCTGGATGCGACGGCGGGCCTGTGGTTCACCAATGTCGGGCACGGGCGCACCGAGATCGCGGATGCGGTGGCGGCTCAGTTGTCGAAGATCGCTCATTTCTCCAACTTCGGTGATTTTGTTCCCGAGACCACGCAGGTGTTGGCCGAGCGTCTGGCGGCCATCGCGCCGGTTGCCGGGAGCAAGATCTTCTTCACCTCGGGTGGTTCGGATTCGGTGGACACTGCGGCGAAGCTGGCTCGCCGGTACTGGCACGAGGTGGGGCTGCCGGAGAAGACGATCATTGTCGGACGTCAGAAGGCGTATCACGGAATGCATGTTGCGGGAACGGCTTTGGCTGGTATTCCGGTGAACCGTGAGGGTTACGGCGAGCTGATGGCGGATGCGGCGACCGTCGCCTGGGACGATGCGAAGAGCCTGCTCGAGTTGATCGAGAAGATCGGTGCGAACAAGATCGCGGCGTTCTTCGCGGAGCCGATCATCGGTGCGGGTGGGGTGTATCTTCCGCCGGAGGGGTATCTGGCCGAGGTGCGTGACATCTGCCGTGAGCACGACATTCTGTTTGTCGTCGACGAGGTCGTGACCGGTTTCGGCCGGAT
>NZ_JBHTSW010000057.1:0-31566 GCF_042794945.1 Rhodococcus sp. NPDC056506
GTCTTTTTAAGCTGTGGATACATTCAGGTTAATCTTTCTTGGGCCTAGCCTGCTGTGCCCCTTTATTACCCCCCGGCGTTTAATAACGGCGCACAGCAATATAGCCTCAGCGCATGCGCGAACTCTTGGTGATCGGTATCGGTGCGGGTGATCCCGACCAGGTGACTGTTCAGGCGATCAAGGCCATGAACAGGGCCGATACCTTCTTCATCATCGGAAAGGGTGACGAGAAGCAGGCTCTGGTCGACCTGCGAACCGGCATCCTCGACGAGCACGTTCATCTCGACTACAGGGTGGTCGAGATCACGGACCCACCGCGGGACCGAACCCCGACCGATTACGAAGGTGTCGTCGAGGACTGGCACGAGCGCAGGGCAGCGAAATTCGAAGCGGAATTCGCGGCCGAACCCGGAGTGGGCGCGATTCTCGTCTGGGGTGACCCTTCCCTCTACGACAGCACTCTGCGGATCGTCGAGCGCGTGCTCGCTCGCGGGAGAGTGTCGTTCGACTACTCCGTCATCCCGGGGATCACGAGCGTGCAGTCGTTGGCTGCACAACACCGGATCGTCCTGAACCGCATCGGCGAACCCATCCACATCACGACCGGCCGCAAACTGGCCGAGGGATTACCTGACGGAGTGGACAACGCCGTCGTGATGCTCGACGCGCATTGCACGTTCACTCAGGTGGCCGAAGACGACGCCGAGATCTGGTGGGGTGCGTACCTCGGAACCTCGGACGAGGAGTTGATTTCCGGCAAACTGCGCGACGTCGAAGATCGGATCGTCGCGCGTCGGGCGGAGCTGCGAGAGAAGCACGGCTGGATCATGGATACGTACCTCATTCGGCGCTGACAACCGGCCACAGATTGCGTCGTCGATCCTGCGCTCTTGATCCCGAATGACGGTCTGCGCACCTATGATCTGCGCATGACATCGTTCGGGCAGGATCGACAGCAGTCGATTCTGCCCGCACCGCGTGGCCGTGAAAAATCAGCGGTGAAGTCGGCTCTGGATCTTCTCGCCCAGTGGTATCGGAACCCTGATCGATTCGACAGTTTCAATCGATACCTCGCCACGAAGGGCCTGGAGCTAGCTGTCCGATTGCTGGTTGTCAGCTCCCTGACGACGGTCATCATCGCGATGACTCTGTTGCGCTTCAGCGATGCGGGCGTTCACAACCACGTCACCAGTGTCGTCAACGCCGTGATCATCGCCGTCACGGTCGCGGTGATCGTGCTCTTCTGTCTCTTACCCGAAATCACACGTCGGTGGTCGTATTTCTTTGTCGTCTACTGCGAGGTCGGCGTCTTCGTCGGTGTATTCCTGAACAGCGATCCGTTCATCGGGTTGATCCAGTGTGTGCTCTTCGCGCTGATCGGCGGTTACATCGCTTACTTCCACAATGCGAGACTCCAAGCAGTTCACATCGCGCTGTCCATCGTGGTTCTAGCACTCGTCGGGCGAAAGGTCGCGGACTACGCGGACCCTGCGTTGGCCACTGCACTGTGTCTGATCATCGCCACCGCGATCGTCGTCGTGCCGTTTGCATGCCAGTTCGTCCTCTCACTTCTCGGATCCGACGCCGAAAGTTCGGATGTCGATCCGTTGACCGGTCTCCTGAATCGGCGCGGGCTGCAGCGAGCAGTAGTCGAGTTGGGGGCAACGGGACATGCGTCGAGCAAATCGTCTTATGTCGTCGCGATTGTCGATGTCGATTCGTTCAAAAGCGTCAACGACTCGCACGGGCACGAAGAAGGCGATCTTGTACTTCGTCAGATTGCTGATCGACTGCGGTGGTGTGGCAGCGAAAACGCACTCTTCGCCAGGTTCGGTGGGGACGAGTTCGTGTTGGTCGACATGATAGACACCGGTGCAGCGCCTGCATTCGAAGACAAGCTGCGGAGGCACTTGCGAATCGACGATCGTGATCCGGCAGTGACGACCAGTGTCGGAGTGGCGATCACCTCTGCTCAATGGTCGGCGATCATTTCCGACGAGGAGTTGACGGAACTGTTTCGAGTAGCCGACACCTCGATGTACCGAGCGAAGGCCGGCGGCGGCAATCAGGTTGTGATGTGCGAAGAAAAACCGTGATATTTGTCTGATTGCGGGGAGTTGACTGGATTACCCTGACCTCATGGGAACAACCGGGGGTGCAGAGCGTTCGGACGTCGTCGCGTCGCAACGACCGCTCTCGGGTCCAGCATTTCGGATGATCTCTTCGCAACTCGTCGATTGGTATGAGCGGCCGGATCAATTCGATACTTTCAATCGCTACCTTGCGGACAAGGGGCTGACCATCGCTTCACGTTTTCTGGTCGTCTCCTCGTTGGTGCTGGTCACGGTCATCATGTTCTTGACTCGATTCAGTGCACAGGGGCCGACGAGCGCGCATGCGCGCACTGCGAATCTGGTGATCATCGTCGTAACCGTGATGATGGTCCTTGTTCTCTCGACGAAGCGCAATCTGTCTCGCTCGTGGTCATACGCCTTCGTGCTCTATTCAGAAGTGGGAATAGCCGCAGCAATGCTGTTGTACTCCAATCCACTTGCGGCATTGGCGCATGCAGTGATGTTCTCCGTGATCGGCGGTTACATCGCGTTCTTTCACAATGCTCGACTTCAGAGCCTGCACATGTTGTGGGTGTTCGTCGTAGTCATCGGGATCGTGACACGCATTGCCATTGTCGAGAACTATTCCGATATTCCGGTTCTTCTCGCGCTGGTTGTTCTAGTGGGTGCAGCGATCTACGTGATTCCCTTTGCCTGTCAGTTCATACTCTCGATCCTCAGTACCGATGCGCTGAATTCGCAATTGGACCCGCTGACCGGATTGCTGAACAGAAGGGGGCTGGCAGACGAAGTACGGCTCTTACTTGAACGCTCGCACAAGCACTCGACTCTCTTGGTTGTCGCCGCGGTCGACATCAATCGATTCAAAGCGATCAACGACGAGTACGGGCACAGCGTCGGCGATGCGGTGATCGAAAAAGTCGGAGCGCGACTGGTCGACAGCGCCGGACCGACGGCGTTGATCGCACGGATAGGCGGCGACGAGTTCGTAATCGTCGATTCGGTCGATCAACGCTCGGTCGATCGACTCGCGCACGAACTTCGGCGTCCGACGATCACCTCGCCCGATCATCCACCGGTGGCGATAAGCGTCGGAATCGCGAAAGTGGCAGGGCCTTTCGACTCGGTTGACGATGCGTTGGTCGCCTACCCGACTCTGCTGCGGCGAGCGGATCGGGCGATGTATTCCGCGAAGGCGCGAGGTGGGTACTCGGTGGTTCTGCAGACTGAAACCGGCTGAGCGCGCTGTGAGTGTCCGTGGTCGGCGCTAGTCTGTTGCCATGCCTGAACTACCCGAGGTGGAAGCGCTGGCAGGGTTCCTTCGTCAGCACGCGGTCGGCGCAGTGGTGGGACGCGTCGACATCGCCGCACTGAGTGTGCTCAAGACCTTCGATCCGCCGATCACGGCCGTGCAGGGGCGTGACGTGACGGGCGCCGCCCGCTTCGGAAAGCATCTGGCGCTGGACTGCGACGGGTTGTGGTTGGTCACGCATCTCTCCCGTGCCGGTTGGATGCGGTGGCTCGACAATCCGTCGGCAGCACCGCCGAAGCCTGGCAAGGGGCCGTTGGCGCTACGCGTTCATTTCTTCACACCCGAAGGGTTGACGCCGGCGTTCGATCTCACCGAAGCAGGTACCAAGAAGCGCCTGGCAGTCTGGGTGGTCAGCGATCCGCAAGAGGTTCCAGGCATCGCGCGATTGGGGCCGGACGCGATGGCTGTGACGGAAGCGGAGTTCGCAGAAATTCTGGGCGGCACGTCGGCCCGGATCAAGAACTCGATAGTTGATCAGTCGCTGATCGCCGGTATCGGGAACGCCTATTCGGACGAGATCCTCCATACCGCGAAGCTCTCGCCCTTCGCGACGTCGTCGCGCCTGACTCCGGAGCAGATTTCGACGCTGTACACCGTGATGCGATCCACGCTGGCCGATGCGGTCGAGCGTTCCGAGGGTCAGGACGCGGCCCGACTCAAGGGTGAGAAACGCTCGGGGATGCAAGTACACGCGCGCACAGGACTTCCCTGCCCGGTGTGCGGTGACGTCGTACGCGAAGTGTCGTTCGCAGAACGCTCTTTTCAGTACTGCGCGACGTGCCAGACGGGTGGTAAGCCATTGGCGGACAGGCGAATGTCGAAACTACTCAAGTAGCGAACTGCGCCGCGAGCAGTTCGACGAACTCTCGGGCGAGGGCAGACGAATGGGTGGGTTCGGTTATTGCGTGGACGATCCGATGCGGTGCATCGGTGATCGGAATGCAGATCAGTTCGGGATGTAGGGCGCTCATGGACTGGGGGAGCAGGCCGACGCCCAAACCGTTGGCGGTCAGTGAACAGATCAGGTCTACGGAGTTGGCTTCGAGAGTTTTTCCGCGTGGGACCTGTGATTCGGCGAAGGCCTGGTCGGTTTGGACACGGGCCTCGCTGCCCGAGGCGAAGTCCACGAGAGTGTGATCTCGTAGGTCTTCGAGCCTGATCGACGAGGCCTGGGCAAAGGGATGGTCGGGAGCGACAAACGCTGCGGTCGGTTCACTCCACAACGGTGCCGCGGCAAAGCTCTTGGGTAGGCGGCCGGCGGCCAATCCGACAATGCCGACGTCGATCGCGCCGGACCGAACTCCCTCGATCACTACTTCACTGCCGTAGGGCCGCGCGGTGATGTTGATGGCGGGATGCCGCCGTGTCAGATCTGCCAGCGCGCGGCCGACGTCGACGCGTCCTGCCGAGGTGATGGTGCCTACCGTCAGCCGCACCTGCTCGTTGCTCCGAGCCGAGACATCGCTGACCAGTCTCGACATGGCGCCGAGTACCTCACGCGAGCGCGCGACAAAAACCTCGCCGGCAGCAGTCAGGCCGACGTTGCGACTGTTCCGGTTGAACAGTTCTACTCCCAGTTCCTTTTCGAGGTCTCTGATCTGGGCGCTCAGGGCGGACTGGGAAACGTGCAACCGCGCGGCGGCCCGGCTGAAGTGTCTGTCTTCCGCGACGGCAAGGGCGTAGCGAATGTGACGTAGTTCCATATCACCAATCTATCGTTCTCGGCGATAGATCATGCGTATCCATCTATTGGACGCACGCCGGTGTGGAGGGTCATGCTTGGCGACATGATTTCAAGCGACGCGCGTCCGAGGCTCGGACTACCGACAGTGCTGCTGATGGCTGCAGCGACGGGCCTGTGCGCGGGCGGTAACTATTTCAATCAGCCACTCCTCGATTCCATCGCGAATCACTTGAATGTGTCGGCCTCGACCGCGGCCGCGACGGTGACCATTGCGCAGGTCGCGTATGCACTCGGATTGATACTCTTGGTTCCGGTAGGCGACATGGTGGACCGACGCAAGCTGACGGTAGGGCTCATGCTGCTGGCGGCGACCGGTCAAGCGGTCAGCGGATTTGCGCCGAACTTTGCCACGCTGGCAGTGGGAATCGCAGTCGCTGGAGTCTTTTCGGTCGCCGCGCAGGTACTGATCCCGTTTGCCGCCTCACTGGCCGAGCCTGAGAGGTCCGGTCAGGTGGTCGGCACGATCATGAGCGGACTACTGATCGGAATCCTGTTGGCGCGCAGCGTTGCCGGCGTGCTCTCCGGACTGGGAGGTTGGTCGACGGTATACAAGGTGGCGGCGGTGCTGATGGTGGGAATGGCCGTGGCATTGTGGCGATCTCTGCCGTCCGATTCCGCAGATCGCCCGAAGGCCGGTTACGGCGCCACGCTTGCTTCGGTAGGTAGGTTGGCTGCGACGTTGCCGCGACTGAGAACTCGATCGGCTATGGGCGGGTTGGCCTTTGCTGCTGTCAGCACTGTTTTCACAACCATGGCCTTTCTGCTCTCCGACGAATTCGGCTACAGCGACACTCAAATCGGCCTCGTCGGACTTCTCGGTGTGGCAGGAGCCTTGATGGCGACAGTGGCAGGCAGACTGGCCGATCGGGGATTGGGTCAGGTGGCAACCGGCGGCGCCATTGCGATTCTGTTGGTCTCGTGGCTTCTTTTTGTCGCCGGTGCCGCGCACATAGTGTGGTTTCTTGTTGCCATCGTTCTTGCCGATCTCGCGCTGCAGGGAGTACACGTCAGTAACCAGAATGTGATCTACGCCCTTGTCCCCGAAGCACGTTCGCGTGTGAACTCCGTGTACATGACGACCTACTTCGTCGGTGCTGCCGTGGGTTCGGCAGTGGGATCAGTGGTGTGGAAGTCGCACGGCTGGAACGGAGTATGCATCGCCGGGTTGGTCTTCTCCCTTGCAACGGCGTTGGTGTGGATGCACGATCGCCGCCTGGAGACGGCTGAACTGCGAATCCCGGAATCCCCTGTCGCGGTGGGATAGGCAGCCACCTTCTCGATTCCAGCACCTTTCAGATCCCTGAACCTTTCTCAGATTTCGGCACCGTCCACCAGGATCTTGCCGACGCGTTCGGGATAGAACGACACGTGGTCGTCGATCCCGGACGCTTCGGCGGTGGTGAACGGATAGAACCACGCCAGATCGTCGATCGGTGCGAGTTCGGTTGTGCCGGTGAAGGACAGATACGACGCGGTGCCCTTGTACGGGCAAGCAGTGGTGGTCGGGGACGCGACAAAGTACTCGCTGCGGACGTCGATTCTCGGAATGTAATAGCGGGTAGGCAGGCCGGTTTCGAAGAGCAGTCGGGGTCGTGTCGTCTCGGCGACCAGTATGTCGCCGACAAAGACCTGGACGTGGCGGGACGAGGGGAGTGCGTCGATACGTACGTATGGATCTCGGGCGTGGACAAAGACCTGTTGATCTTCTTCGAACCAGGCGTCCATGCGATCCCAGTAGAACGCGACGTACTCACTCAGTTCCAAGGAACCGTCGAACTGTTGAGGGTAGGACCAGACGGCGTCCTCGGCGCGGCGATCCCCGATCTCGATAGTCCAGTATGTGGCGTCACCCTTCCACGGGCAATGGGTGGTCGTCGACGTCGGGACGAGGAATTCGTTGCGAACGTCGGTGAGGGGGATGTAGTACATCGGCAGGCGGCCGCGTTCGAACAGATACACCGAACGAGCGGTGTCAGCGACGGCGTGACCAGCGAAGAATGCTCGAATTCGGCGGGAGTTCGGCTCGAGTGCGATCCGCCCGTTTGAAGCTTTGACCTGTGTGTCTTCTGCGTGAGTCAGTGCTGTGGACATTCGTGAATGCTCCTGAGATTCGGCAGGTTGTCCTTCCCATCCTGCGCCCGGCAGCAGCTATTTGACAGGGTGGAGCCGAAATACGCGGATCTGGCGCCCGAATGCTCGATCGGCGTAGGTTTCGTACGGCGGCCACGCGGTGGTCGCGAGCGTCCACAGTTTCTTACGCGTGGCGCCCTCCGCCAGGGTTGCACCGACCTGAATTTCGACGCCCTTCACCGTCACGATCGCAGTGGGGTTGGCCATCAAATTGAGTGTCCACGCTGGATGCGTATCCTGCCCCCAGTTGGATCCGACGACGACGAACGCATCGCCGTCGGGTGCGTACAGGAGTGGCGTGGTGCGAGAACGGCCGGTCTTACGGCCCGTCGTGGTGAGCAGTAGCTGAGTCACGGTGTTCTCTCCGACCAGCGAGAGCTTGCCTCCCGATACTCTCTGCACTGCTCGATCGAGCGGAACCAGATCCTTGCCGAGATCCGAGAACCATTGTGTATGGCCGACATTGCGCATCAATGACCGGTAGATATTGCGCATCGGACCCCTCGCATTCTCGGCACTGTTTCGAGGCTGGTGCACCTCGACTCGAAAGAGTCTGCCACGTCAGGTCACAGATACCTGAGTCCCAAGGTCCCGAAAGGAATGAAGCGGTCAGCCGAATTCGGTTTTGGTGGAGAGGAATTGGGGCAAATCTCTGAAACCGCCCGTTTTTGGTCGGTGGATGTTCGCTGGAAGGTCAGGCCTCCGACGTCAAGACTTCGGGCTCGAGCCATTCGACACCGAGCAATTCGGACAGCGACCGCAGTCCGGATCGATCGCCCCCTTTCAGGCCGGTCACGGAATTGAGATTGCGCAACATGACCGTGGCGACGTCCTCTTCCTTGGTGCCCACGCCGAAGGGTATGACCCACGGACACGTTTGGTAGTCGCGATGTGACCGACCGAACGTCTGTTCTGCCGCGATTCCTGAGTATCGCGGTTGATGAAAGATCCCCGTCCGTGGCAACGAGGACGCGTGAGAGCCGTCGGGGAGCGCTTCGTTGGCATGGAGCGAAATCGAGGTCGTGACATTGAAGACAATGACGGGTGCGTCCCCGCGTTGAAATCGCAGACGCTGGCCCTCCTTGTCCGCTACCGCGCCGAACAGTTTCGCGACCGAGATCCCGGCGTCTTCGATCATCTCGACCAGCGGATCGCCTGCCGTGGAGACGAACTCGACGGCCACCAACACCTGCTTGCCTGCCTTGACCTGGGCTTGCGCCCACTGAGCTGTCGACTCGGCACGGATCATTCCCGCCTTCTGCCGATAGCGGAGAACCAGCGCACGACCCCGAGCAATGTTGCGGCTTTTACGGGCCAAGCCCATCTCGTACGCGTACTCGGCCCACTCCGTCTCGTACTCGGCGCGCTGGGCATGCGTGAGGTCGATCGGCATACCGTCCAGTGGAACGGGCCCCCACGGCGTCGGTCGATGAATCATCAAGGGCGGTTTACTGTTCGACATCCACCCCCGTACGGTGTCGAGTGCCTGGGATTGCAGTGTCGGTGATTCCTTCGCCTCAGCGCTCCACGTCCACTTCCCGTAGGACTTGTCCAGCGGAAGACCGGACTCGACAAGCCTGGCGCCGAGGTCCGACCAGTATTCGGAGGGCTCCGAATGCAACTGCGCAAAAAGTGGTGCCAGGTAACGCTGATCGGCTGGCGTGTGTCCCGGTGTTGCTGTCACGGACAGGACGAAGGGCGCCTGCTCGTGCGCATTCGAAAAGCGCGCAACCTTCTCGAAAGCAGCGGTGCGCTGTGTGTCGTTGCTGTACAGCTGGGCCTCGTCAGCAATCACCACACCGAACGTGTACTTGGGGCGCCCGTTTCGTGCGATCAGTTTCTTCAATTGGTCAGGCGACATGATCAGCCAACGGAAGCCGCCGTCGCCCACCGAGGCGATGGAATAGCGCCAATGTGGAATGGTGATCTGTGCCGGTCGATCGACGAGGACGAGGATGTTGGTTTCGCCGCGCTCTTCGGCAATCGTCTTGGCCGACATCACCGCGATGAGCGTTTTACCCAGGCCCGCATTGTCTGCCAACAGAAATCCGCGTTTACCGGCGCGAGCAGCGTCGACGACGGCGCTCGCCCCCGAAACCTGTTCGGGTCGCGGAATTTTGGGTGCGGCCACGGGACGTTCACCGGTGCCGTCATTGATGTCGTCCTCTACCCATTGCTGATACGAGAAGGGGAGTGCCTTGAATGGAGCGAGTTCTACGGGCAACTCCGTACCGACCCACGCGTAGCTCTTCCATTTCTTGACGAACTGCGCACCAGGCGCCGGCGTCCGAAAGGGAACGTCGAGGAGCCAGACGCTCTCACCAGGGCCGGCAGTCGGCACATCCGGCATCGTCGCGCGTGAGCTCTTCTTTGCGACAGTCTTCTTCGGGGCGGTCTTTCTGGTCGTGTTCCTCTTGGGTGCAGCCTTCTTGGGTGCAGCCTTCTTTGCGGCAGCCTTGCGTGCCGTGGTTGCTTTGCGTGGTGGCATCAGGCGGTTTCTGCTGTGAGGAATTCACGCAGCGTGAGCGCAGGCCGGCCGACAAGGTCCTCCACGGTGCCCGTGATCAGCGACAATTCACCCTGCGCGATTGCGGTGTACGTCGATACCCACGCGTCGAGTTCCCAGGCCGGTGCGTTGTACGACGCCCGTGATTCGTAAGCTTCCTCGACAGTTTCCTCGACGTACGTGGTCTGCTTGCCCGTGACTTCGGTGATGATGCTCGCCGCCTCGGAGAGCGTCAGCGCCTCCCGTCCGGTCAGGTTGTACGTCTGTCCGACATGGGAATCCAGATCCTGCAGAACCGAGACAGCGACGGCAGCAATGTCGGATCGCGCTACAGCGCCCACGAGACCGTTTCCTGCGGGGCCCCGGATCACACCGTCTTCGCCGGCGAGAGCGGGTAGGAAATCGAGGTAGAAGCTGTCGCGCAGGAAGGTGAATGCGAGTCCGGAAGCACGGATGTGTTCTTCGGTGACCCAGTGATCGCGCGCGAGCGTGAACGTTGCGTCCGGAGCGGCGCCGAGGAAAGACGTGTACACGATGTGCCTGACCCCGGCCGCCGCTGCGGCATCGACGAAGGTGCGATGCTGATCCAGGCGATCTGCGCTTTCGGCCGCCGACACCATGAAAAGCGTGTCGATTCCCGCCAAAGCCGCGAGAGCGCGCTCGCGATCCCCGTATGTGGTCTCGGCAGAATCGGCACCGTCGAGCTGCGGCAATCGATTGACCGAACGTGCGATCAGCCGCTGCGGGACACCTGCGTCGGCCAACGACGCGGCCACCAGGCCGCCGATATGACCGGTAGCGCCGGTGACGGCGATCCTCGCAGACCGTGAATCTACGGACATGGTGCCCCTCCTTCGGTCGGTGTGCATTCCATCTTGCCGGAACCCACTCCCACGTCAGGTCACGACGCGACGATTACACCGCGAGCCACCGACAACGCATCGGACAGAGCAGTCCTGGTGTTGTCGTCGAGGGGCAGCAGGGGCCGGCGGGGAAGGCCGGCGTCGACGCCGAGAAATTCCAACCCGGCTTTGACCGTCGACGGCAGTCCGCGACTGACGAGGACCTTCAGTAGTGGCTCGATCTGTTCGAACACAGCGGCGGCACCCGACCGATCACCGGATTCGAGTAGACGCCAGAAGTGCACCACCTGCCCTGGGGCCAGACACGGGGCTGCCGTGCACCATCCGCGTGCACCGGCAGAGAAAGATTGCAGTGCAAGAGGATTGCTGCCGTTGAAAAAGGGGATCGTGCCACCGCTCAGTTCGTTGATGCGGTTCATCCGGGTGATGTCGCCGGTGGATTCCTTGATCATCGTGATGCCGTCGACGGTGGAGACGAGATCGACGAGAAACTCCGGTGACATGTCGATACCGGTGGTGGCCGGATTGTTGTAGATCATCGTCGGAATGTCGACGGAATCGGCTACCGCAGTGACGTGTTCACGAATCTCCTGCTCACCCAGATGCCAGTACGACGTGGGAAGGATCATGACTGCGTCGGCTCCGGCGTCTGCCGCGATCGATGCTCGGCGGAGTGCTCCCGCCGTCGTCAGGTCCGATACGCCGACGACGGTGGGGACTCGGCGGTCGACGTAGTCGAGGGTCTCCCGGGCGACTGTCTCCCATTCCGCGTCGTCGAGATAGGCGCTCTCGCCGGTACTGCCGAGCGGAGCTATCGCGTCGACACCACTGCCGATCATGTTGTCGAGGAGCGTGTGTAGCGGCTTGGAATCGAACGCTCCGGTATCGCGGTCGAACGGGGTGATGGGATAGGCGACGATTCCCTTGATGGTGCTGCTCATGAGATTCTCTGTTCTGTTGGTGAGAAACGAAATTCAGTTGGTCAGCGTGTCTGGGTGATTGCGGAGAGCGCGGCGGGCGTAGTACGCGAAGTTCGCCTCGCTGCGCCGAGGAGTCAGCGTCCAATCGTGTGCCTCCTTCGCCAGGCGAGGCGGTAGCGGCTTGATGTCGCCGGCAGCCATCGCCAGCAACTGCAGCCGCGCGGCCCGCTCGATCAGATGTCCGAGGGAGCATGCCTCTTCGACCGTGTTGCCGACGACGAGTTGGCCGTGGTGGGCGAGCAGAATTGCCCGCTTGTCGCCGAGTGCAGCCGAAATGATCTCGCCCTCCTCGTTTCCCACAGGAACTCCGGGCCAGTCGGCAAGAAATGCGCAATCGTCGTAGAGGGGTGCGATGTCCATCTGGGACACGACGAGGGGAATCTCGAGCATCGACAACGCCGTCGCGTGCAATGGGTGCGTGTGGACGATGCAGTTGACGTCGGGTCGGGCGCGGTAGATCCAGCTGTGGAACCTGTTGGCGGGGTTCGGCATTCCCTCCCCGTCCAGAACCTCGAGATCCTCGTTGACAAGCAGGAGGTTGTCCTCGGTGATCTCGTCGAACCCGAGGCCGAGTCGCTGGGTGACAAACGTGCCGGGCTGCTCACCGCGGGCGGAGATCTGGCCGGCAAGGCCGGAATCGTGGCCGGCCTCCGACAGCGCCCTGCAGGTCAACGCGATTTTCTGTCGAAGGGTCCAACTACCTGTGGTTACTTCGGTGAGCATCTTCGTCTCGGCGGTGGCCATGAGTTCTTGCTTGCTCGCATGCATCGTGTCGGTCATGGGGTGTGCCTTTCTCGGGACCCAGGAGTAGATGACATTCAGTCACCTACAGGACACAAAGTGTCATATAGGACGGAATTGCGCAACCCTGGGTTCGTATGGTGCTGGTCATCGCAGGTCAATGTGTTGGTAGGGTGATGACACAAAGTCTCGTGAGGGGAATCGAATGGCAGCGTTTCTGCGGACACATCGGCGTCGTGCCGGTCTGACGCTCGAGGGCCTGGCCGAGCAGACCGGGCTGACGAAGAGCTATCTCTCCAAGGTCGAGCGGGGTATCAGTACCCCGTCGATCGCGGTGGCACTCAAGATTGCGCGTGTGCTCGATGCCGATGTGGGGCAACTGTTCTCGGACAGTATGGAGGGAAATGCCATGACGATCGTGCGCGCGAAGGACCGCGTGATCGACCCGGCCACCTCCGTGCAGTCTTCCGTCTACGATCCGATCGCGCCCTCACTGGTCGGAAAGGCCATGCAGCCGTTCGTGGTTCATCCGTCCTCGGTGATGGGTCCCAAGTTCATGGACCACACGGGAGAGGAGTTCGTGTTCGTGCACTCCGGATCTGTGGAATTCGAAATCCCCGGTCAGACGATGCACCTCGACGCCGGCGACAGTTTGTACTTCGACGCGAATACGCCGCACCGGATGCGGTCGGTGTCGGCGGATCGTGCGGTGGTGCTGGTTGTCGTCTACGACAAGCCTTCGGCTGGATCACCCAGCGGTGACTCGCTGGAAACGCACTGCGGGGTGAGCAGATGACGCTCGGGACCGATACGACACTCACGCTGCTCGCGGCGGGTCTGATCTTCCTGCTCTCCCTGTGCCTGGGCATCTGGAAATACCAACAGATGGCTACCTCGGACAATCACCTCGCCCATCCGTATGTCGACATCGCACACCGCGCAGCACTGATGTACTCGTTTGCAACGCTGTTGATCGCGGTGTTCGTCGAACTCAGTGCGTGGCCGACGTGGATCAACCTGACCAGCGCAGCAGTGGTCGTATTCTTCTTTCTTGCAGCGATATTCAGCTACATCGCTCACGGTGCGATGAAAGACACCGACAACCAGTTCGAGTCCGCCGGTCCGCCCCTGCACCTCGGAATGTTCCTGCTGATTCTCGGAGAGGTCGGCGGATTCGCCGTCCTACTCGCAGGTTTCGTGAAAGGCCAGTTTTTCTGATCGGGCTTCAGCGCCTGTGCTCGTAGCCGATCCAAGCCCGTCGACGCTCACCCATCGGGTCCTTCTCCACTCGGGACGTCTCGTCGAAAACCATTGTTTGCCGCTCCGGTACGGAGTAGGCGGGCCATTCCCGGTCCGGCACTCCGTGGTGGGCGAAATGGATCCAGTGGCGCTGCATGGTGGAGGTCACCGCAGTCAGTCCGTGGCGCCCTCCGACTGCGGTCAAGGCCGCGGTGAGTGCATCCGAACGCCCGAAGACCGCAAGCAATTCGGTGGCGTGGGTAGCGCCCATGCCGATGAGTCGGAGCAGTCGCGGCGCAAAGTCGTAACGGTAACTGTAGGTAGGAGCTACCTGGCAATGACCCTGTGCACAGAGTATCGCCGGTTCCCAGAACGTGATGTCGCCGCCGAGATCTGCGGCAGCAAACCGGTGCGGATATGTGGGATACGCCGCGAGCGCACGTGCTTTCACTTCAGGGGTGGTGTGGGAGAACATCTTCTCGATCCGAACCGGGTTGGTAGGCAAGATGTCGAGAACGCGCGGAAAGATCCGCCCCTCATGGAGATTCGAACCGACCAGCAACGGGACGGGGTGGGCTTTTCCCGCTGCGAACACGTCGAGCGGGTGTTCGGGAAGGACGTCGTCACCCACTACGGGAGCAAATGCCCGCGTTCCGGGTTCTTCGTCGGCGCCGCGGCGCGCAAGTTCTTCGCCGGTATCCACCAGTTCTTTCACCGAAGCGGAGCGCAGCCACGATGCCGGATCGGTTTCCGGAGCATGTGCGATCTCGAGGAACTCGCGTGCCCAGCGGTGCGCTCGCTCTTTTCCGTATGCGGAAGCGGCCGGCGGACTTTGCGCGATGGCCCGGGCGAACAGCCCTCGTGCCGCCGGCGTTGCCATCAGAGTGGTGACCGCGTTGGCGCCGGACGATTCACCGAAGACGGTGACGGCGTTCGGGTCGCCACCGAAAGCGGCGATGTTGCGTTGGACCCACGTCAGTGCGGCGATCTGATCGCGCAATCCGAGGTTCGTCTCGAATGGTTGCTCGGCAGTGGAGTATTCGCTGAAATCGAGGTAACCCAACGCGCCGAGACGATATTGGATCGAGACGTAGACGATGTCGCCTCGCTCGACCAGGGTCGTTCCGCGGTACATGGGCGTCGACGGATTCCCACCGTTGTACGCGCCGCCGTGAATGAAGACCATGACCGGTCGCAGCGAATCAGAAGGTAGCCGAGGGGCCACGACGTTCACGAACAGAGAGTTCTCGTCGAAGTTGCTCTTGCGCTGCGGAGATGGAGAGCCGAATGCTTCCGCCGGGCGGACACCATTCCAAGCCTCGACCGGCTGTGGTGCGCGAAATCTCCAAGGACCGGTCGGGGCCGCTGCGTAGGGGATTGCTCGCCAGGCGCGCAGTCCTCGATCGAGGCGGCCGCGCACGATTCCGGAATCGAGAGTGATCTCGAGAGGGCTCGTCACGGTAGAGGGATGTCGGTGCCGTGGCTGCGGTAACCGCTGTATCCCGCCCAGGCCAAGCGTTGTTCACGTCTGGGATCGTTCTCGACGCGCACGATCTGGTCGAAGATCATGGTCCGACGCTCCTGCGCGTCGTAGCGCGGCCACGATCCGCGCGGCGAGCCGTGCTCGGCGAAGTGAAGCCAGTGTCCCTGAACGGATTCGGTGACTGCGCGCAGTCCGCGTCGACCACCGGGAAGAGTGAGGCCGCGCCCGATCACCGTGTCACCGATACCGAAGACTGCGAACATCTCGAATCCGTGGGTGGCGTCGAGGCCGAGCCAACGCATCATCGTCGGCGCGAAGTCGAATCGGTAGGCGTACGTCGGCGCCGATTGTGCGTGCGCTTGCATCAACTCCACGGACGGGTGCCAGAACGTGACGTCGCCGCCGACGTCGATCGCGGACTGCTCGTCCGGATAACCGGGATAGGTTGCGAGGATGCGTTTCCCGGCTTCGGGATCGGTGAGGGCGAACATGGTGTCGATGCGCGACGGGTTGGTCGGGAGTGCGTCGAGCACTTTCGGGAACAGCGTTCCCTCTCGTCTGTTGGTTCCGATGATCATCGGAACCTGGTGTGCCGATCCCTCTTTGAATGCGTCCAAGGGGGAGCGCGGAAGGAAGTCGCCGTCGACGACCGGTCCGAAGGGATGTAGTCCAGGTGTGTTCGCGAGTACTTCGGCGCCCAGTCGGCTTCCGGCTCGGCCCAATTCGACGGCTGTCGCCGAGGTCAGGGCTTTCGCGGGCGGTAGACCGGAATTGAGGATCTCGACGAAACGCGCACCCCAGGCGTGTGATCGCTGAGTGCTCGAGACCAGATCCGGAGCCGAACTTTCGGCGATAGCCCCGGCGAAGAGTCCCTTGGCGGCCGGAGTGGCCATCAGGGTGGTGACGGCAGTGGCTCCGGCGGATTCACCGAAAATCGTGACTTTGTCGGGATCCCCACCGAAGGCGGCGATGTTGCGTTGCACCCACTGCAGCGCCGCGACCTGATCGCGCAGTCCGAGGTTGGAGTCGAATACGCGCTCGGATGTGGAGAACGGGGTGAAATCGAGGTAGCCCAGAGCGCCGAGCCGGTAGTTGATCGAGACGTAGACGACGTCGCCGCGTTCGACGAGGGACACGCCGGAGTACAGGCCGGTGGCGGAGGTTCCGATGGTGTTGGCCCCGCCGTGGATGAAAACCATGACGGGACGCAGAGTATTTCCGGTGTTCGCCGGAGCGAGCACGTTGAGCGTCAGGCAGTCTTCGCTGCTGGGCTGGTACTTCCCGGGCGCGAGCAGCAGCCCCTTCTTGTGCTGGACAGACGCGTCGCCGAATCTGGTCGCGTCGCGTTCTCCGGACCACGGCGTGACCGGCTGGGGTCGCGTCAGACGCAGTGTTCCGACCGGCGGCCGGGCGTAGGGAATTCCGCGCCAGGCACGAAGTTTTCCCACCCGGCGGCCGCGCAGAATGCCGTCGGCCGTGGTCACAAGTATGTCGGACGCCATGTCGCGACTATACGTACTTCGGGATCGCGTCAGCGGCGAGCCTCCAGCAATCGAAGCCAGACCTCACTGACCGTCGGATACGAGGGCACCGCATGCCACAGAGTTTCCAGTGGTACGGCGCCGACCACCGCGATTGTCGCCGCATGCACCAGTTCGGATACTTCGGGCCCGGCGAAGGTAGCGCCGAGGATCACGTCGGTGGCCTTGTCGATCACCAACTTCGCGCGTCCCGAGTAGTCGTCACGCAGCAGTGAAGATCCCGCGACGGCGAGTTCGATCTCCACGACTTCGACGTCGTAGCCGTCGTCGCGAGCTTTCTTCTCGGTGCGTCCCACCCAGGCGATCTCGGGTGAGGTGAATACCACCTGGGGAACCTGCCCGTTGTCTGACGACGCCGTGTATCGAGGTCCGCGCAGTCCCCGACTCTCGGCTCGCGCTGCGATGACGTCTCCGCACACTCTCGCTTGATACTTGCCCATGTGGGTCAGGGGTGAACGGCCGTTGATGTCGCCGACTGCGTAGAGCCACTCACCTTGGGCACAGAGGTGGTCGTCGGTGGTGACGTACTTGCCGTCCTCGAGGCCGATGGCGGACAAGCCGAGATCGGCAGAGGTCGGACCGCGGCCCGCCGCGACGATGACCTCGTCGACCTCGATCACGCCGGAAGAGGTCTCGATGCTGACGGGTCCTCCGTGGATGTGGCCTTCGCCGGTGTCCTTGGCATCGGGGCGTGAGACCGAGTTGACGTCAGTGCTCAGTCGAACATCCACACCGCGGGCGCCGAGTGCTTCGGCAACCATCGTTCCGGCAAACGGTTCTGCTGATTTCAAGAGAGCATCGCCCCTCACGAGCAGCGTCACGTGAGCGCCGAACGACGACAACCACGTTGCGCACTCCGTTGCGACCACTCCGCCGCCGATGACCGCCACTCGCGACGGAACCTCGTGCAGGTTGGTCGCATCGCGCGAGGTCCACGGGAGCGCCTCGCGCAATCCCGGTGTCTTCGGGACGGTGGCAGTTGTTCCCGTAGCGAGTACGACTGCCTGGCGGGCGCGGAGCTTACGGGTCCCGTCGACGGTCACTGCTCGCTCGCCGTCGATCACTCCGTGGCCTTTGATCACGGTGATGCCCACCGAGGTTGCCCAGTCGACCTGGGACGAATCGTCGTGGTTGTGGGTGAACGAGTCGCGCCGTTTCAGGACGGCCCCGACGTCCAGCGGTCCGGCCGGGATACCGGGCAACGCGTCGGCCGCTTCGAGGACCTGCCCTGGACGCAGTAACGCCTTGCTGGGCATACAGGCCCAATACGAGCATTCACCGCCGACCAGTTCGTGTTCCACGATTGCGGCGGTGCGATTACTCCCGGCGATGGCGTATGCGGCGGCGTTCTCACCAGCAGGCCCACCGCCGATCACGATGACATCGAATTCGTCGGTCATTGCTCCACGGTATGCCGGATCGGTCCGAGTTCGCTCGGTTACTGCCGGGTACGAGAGCTCGATGGTGGCTACAGTTGCACCCATGACGCGGCAGAAGATTTTGATCACGGGTGCCAGTTCGGGTCTCGGGGAGGAGATGGCCAGGAGATTTGCCGCAGCAGGTCGCGATCTCGCGCTGTGTGCCCGGCGGACGGATCGCCTCGACGCACTTCGCGAGGAGTTGGTGGCCCAGTACCCGTCGATCAGCGTTGCAGTGCGCGAACTCGATGTGACCGAACACGATTCCGTCGTCCGAGTTTTCGGCGAGCTTCGCGACGAGCTGGGCGGTCTGGACCGGGTGATCGTCAATGCCGGGCTCGGCAAGGGCGCGAAGATCGGTACCGGCAAAGCGCACGCGAATCTCGCAACAGCGCAGACGAATTTTGTCGGTGCGCTTTCGCAGTGTGAAGCTGCGCTCGAGATCTTCCGCGCACAGGACGCCGGACACCTGGTTCTCGTGTCCTCGATCAGCGCGGATCGGGGACTACCCGGGCCGAAGGCGGCCTACTCGGCGAGCAAGGCAGGGGTAGCGGCTCTGGGGGAGGCGCTCAGTATCGAGTTGTCGCGCACACCCATTCGGGTCACCACGCTGCTGCCCGGCTTCATCAAGACCGACATGTCTGCCGGCGCCGGCGACGATGCTGCGCTCATGGCCAGTTTGGACGAAGGCGTCAGCGCGATGGTCGACGCCATCGAGAAGGAAACCACACGGGCGGCGTTGCCCGGCCTCAAGTGGCAGGGGATAGATGCAGCCTTACGATTCCTGCCCAACTCCGTGACAGCGAGGTTTGTCTGATGAGCATCCACATCTCGAACGGCAAGCCCCGGGTAGTGATCGTCGGTGGCGGCTTCGGTGGCCTGTACGCGGCGAGACGACTCAAGAAGGCCGACGTCGAGGTAGTTCTGATCGACCGGGGAACCAGCCATGTTTTCCAGCCGCTGCTCTACCAGTGCGCCACCGGCCTGCTCTCCGAAGGGCAGATCGCAAGTCCGCTGCGACATCTCCTCGAGGACAACAAGAACACGAACGTCGTTCTGGGCGAGGCAAAGTCGGTGGACGCGGACGCCGGGATACTGACGGCCAGCCGCTTCGACGGGTCGACCTTCGAATTGCCGTACGACTACCTGATCGTGGCGGCCGGAATGCGGCAGTCGTACCACGGTCAGGACGAGTTCATCCAATGGGCGCCGGGGATGAAAACCCTCGACGACGCTCTGGCGATCAGACGCAGTCTCATTGCCGCGTTCGAGATGGCCGAATCGCTCCCGACGGCGGAGGAGCGTCGACCGTGGCTGACCTTCGCCGTGGCGGGCGGCGGGCCGACCGGTGTCGAATTAGCCGGGCAGATCCGTGAATTGGCGATGCACGCGCTGACCAACGAGTTCCGGTCCATCGACCCGGACGAGGCTCGGGTGCTGCTTTTCCACGGGGACGATCGTGTGTTGCCCTCGTTCAGTCGCAAGCTCTCGGCCGCAGCCAAACGCACTCTCGACGGGATAGGCGTCGAGACTCACCTCGGTGTGCACGTCACCGACGTGTGCGAGACCAGCATCGAGACGACGGACAAGAAGACAAAAGAGAAGCAGCAGTACGAGACTCGAACGATTCTGTGGACTGCGGGCGTCGAGGCAGTGCCATTCGCCGAGGCCCTGGCCACAGCACTGGGTGTGAAGCAGGTCGGCGGTGGCCGCATCGAAGTGGAAGCCGATCTGACCGTCCCCGGTCACCCGAACGTCTACGTGGTCGGCGACCTCATGTCTCGTGACAAGCTTGCCGGGGTGGCCGAGGTTGCGATGCAGGGCGGGCGGCACGCCGGGGCCAGGATCGCGGCCACAGTCGAAAACGGCGTACCCAACCGAAAGCCTTTCAAGTACCGCGATCTTGGAACTGCGGCGTACATTTCGCGTCGCCACGCGTTGCTTCAGGCAGGGCCGGTTCAGTTGTCCGGGTTCATCGGATGGGTGTCCTGGGGAATCATCCACATCGCGTTTCTCGCCGGGTTCCGCAACCGCGCCAGCACGGTGCTGAACTGGGGTGCAACCTTGGCGTCGAAAACTCGTCGGGAACGGGCAATCACGTACGGTGATCCGGAAACCGCTCGGCAGCCGTACAACTGAGGGCTACTCCGTTGTGAACACGGGGTTTCCGGTGGCGTCGATCATCCACCACAGGCTGCCGATGCTCTGTCCGAGCATGTCGCCGGGAACCTTGTCGTCGAGGTACCGATAGACGGGCTTGCCGTTGACGGTGATCTGGAACGATCCTTCCGGCCCGTCGACGGTGCCGATTGCGGCGTCAATGCCCTCGACGATCGGTGAATCGGAAACCGAGGTGACCGCCGGCCAGTAGCGCAGGCACGCTTCGTCACACGCGCCGGCTTGGGAGTTCTCCTCGTCCGGGTTGTAGACGTAGACCGTCATGCCCTCGCCGTCGACGGCGATCGTCCCGAGCGGGGAGTCGGCGGTCTTCAGCAAGGGAGCATCGGCAGCGGCAGGTGGAGACAGCGACGTCGAGATGGCGGTGACGTTGTCCGCGCTGTCCCCGGAATCGAGGGCGTCGGGCGAGCACCCGGTGAGGACGAGGGCGGTACTCGCAACCGTCGCGAACAACCACTGTCTGCGCATGACGTCTCCGTTCTGGGCGGGAGTGCTCGGGACAAGCAATCGGGGATACCCGTTGCGGACGAGCCGAAAACGCGGGTGATCGATCCCTCGACAATAGCTCTGTTGCAGAGCTATTGTGAGGTTGTGGATGAAACCGGATCAGGCTTTGCGGATGACGTCCTGGAGACGCTCGGTCAATTGCGCCGGGGCACCAGGAAGGCGTCGGGGCGGCCGTTTGCGGAACGACCGCTCGGCGGCGCCCAGATCGAACTCGTCAGGTTGCTACGACGCAACCCGGGCCTGTCCGTGGCCGAGGCTGCCGGGCGATTGGGTGTCGCGGCAAATACGGTGTCCACCTTGGTTCGTCAGCTGGTCGACGAGGGAGTGATCGAACGCGTCGCCGACGAGGCCGATCGACGCGTCGCGCGTTTGGTGCTCTCGGACGAGGCGCGCGCCCGCGTCGAAGTATGGCGTGATCGACGGAGTGTGATTGTCGGTCAGGCATTGTCGAGTCTGACCGCAGAAGACAGGACGAGTATCGAGGCTGCGCTACCGGCCCTGTCTCGATTGGCGAGCGCTCTGGCAGCAGCCGGATCAGAAGGCGAGGGGCAGTGAGATGCTGACACAGTGGTGGAAGAGCCGAGCGGCACACATGCCTGACCCTGGCGCGCCCGCGGTCGAGATCGACTCGGTAACATACAATTTCGGCGATCATCGCGCGGTGGACAACTTGAGTCTGGTCATCAACGCGGGGGAATGCTTCGGCCTGTTGGGTCCCAACGGTGCAGGAAAGACGACGACGATCAGGATGCTCAACACCCTGCTTCCACTGCAGGATGGTGACATTCGAATTCTCGGTCGATCCGTTCGCAGCGAAGCGATGACCATTCGGCGCTGTCTCGGGTACGTGCCACAGCAGCTCTCGATCGAAAGTGCATTGACCGCACGCGAGAACGTGACCTGGTTCGCGAGGCTGTACGACGTTCCGCGGTCCGAACGACGCGAGCGCGTCGACCAGGCGCTCGAGATGGTGGATCTACTCGATTCGGCGGATCGTCTCGCGTCGAGTTTCTCCGGCGGTATGGTGCGACGGCTCGAACTTGCGCAGGCTCTGGTGAACCGACCGTCGCTGCTGGTGCTCGACGAACCGACGGTGGGGTTGGATCCCATTGCCCGCGAATCCGTCTGGCAGCGAGTGGCAGAGATGCAGAAGCTGTACGGCATGACCGTGCTGCTCACTACGCATTACATGGAAGAAGCCGACGAGTTGTGTGATCGTGTTGCGTTGATGCATCACGGTGAACTTCGCGCAGTGGGCGAGCCGAGGGCGTTGGCCTCCGAACTGGGACCGGATTTCACTCTCGAAGAAGTGTTCCGCCATTACACCGGCGACGATCTCACCGGCGACAAGTCAGGAGGTCTCCGCGATGTCCGCACTGCCCGTCGCACAGCGCGCCGCTTGGGCTGATCCCACAACCAGCGGTCCTGCACGATTGCTGTCGAGGATTTACACATTTTGCCTCGTGGAAGTGCAGAAGTTGCGGCACGACCGATCTGAATTGGTCACGCGCGCAATCCAGCCGATTCTCTGGTTGGTGATCTTCGGTCAGACGTTCAGTCATATCCGAGCGATTCCGACCGGCGACGTTCCCTATCTCGACTTTCTTGCACCGGGCATCATTGCTCAGTCCGCACTTTTTGTTGCAATCTTCTACGGAATCCAGATCATCTGGGAGCGTGACGCGGGGGTCCTCACCAAATTGATGGTCACGCCGACGCCGCGCGCCGCATTGGTGACCGGTAAGGCATTTGCCGCCGGTATCCGCGCTGTCGCGCAGGCAGTGGTGGTCGTCATCGTGGCGGCACTGTTGGGCGTGAGTATGACGTGGAACCCGCTCAAACTGCTCGGAGTCGTGGTCGTCGTTGTCCTGGGCTCCGCGTTTTTTGCCTGCCTGTCGGTCGCGATCGCGGGAATCGTGCTGAAACGAGATCGATTGATGGGCATCGGGCAGGCAATCACCATGCCACTGTTCTTTGCCTCCAACGCGCTGTACCCAGTCGAACTCATGCCGACGTGGGTTCAGTGGCTCAGCCGCATCAACCCGCTAAGCTACGAGGTGTCAGCGCTGCGGGGTCTGCTCATCGGAATGCCGACCGATTACGCCGTCGACTTCGGCGTGCTGATCGGGGCAGCGCTGCTCGGAATCGTCACCGCCTCGGCACTATTGGGCCGGTTGACTCGCTGACCTTCACCACGACTAGTCGCGCGTGAACGGTGGGGTGTACGTGCTGCAATCCGGGGGGACGGCCGGGAGTCCTTCGGACGAGCGAAGTTTCTCCGCAATGGACGAGAGTAAATCTTGCGATTCGGGGGAGAGATCAACCGCTTTTATGGCCAGAGAACGTAATTCGCTGTCGTGGAACTCTTCGACAACCGAACGGTCTTCTTCCGGAATCAGTTCGGGATCGTGACGAGGCGTCGGACCGAAGAAGTACTCGGCGGCAACGCCGAAGTAATCGGCCAATGCCAAAACGACTTGCTCGGACGGATTTGTGCGCACACCACTGCGGAGTTGCGAGAGGTACGGTGTCGAAATCTTGCATCCTCGTTGTGAAAGAGCTTCCACAACTTGTGCGTTGGTGAGTCTAGGGGCTGTGGCCGGGTACAAGGCGTTCAAGCGGTCCTTGAATGAATCGGTCACAATTCCTCCCTCGAGCGTGACCCAGCGTCACAGCTACTTCGCAGTTTTCACATAGTAGACGACACGGTTATTCTGGACTCCGGTCGAAAGTCCTTTCACCTGCGGATATTTGGTGCGGCGACATTCCAAAGACTTTGCAAAGTATGTGATTTACACCGCGTACTGACCGTTCGTTTTGCCAAGTGGCGCGGGGGTGGCGTATAAGCAAAATGGCGGTGGTTACCCCGTTGCGCTGCAGGTTCTTTCGGCCGGTCCTATCCATGAGGGTCGATGCATGACGGCCCTGCCTGTAACGTGCGCGAACCGCCGGCAGGCGACGGTCGCTGCATTTCGCGGAAGTTGGCGCGCCGTCCTCACTTGGTGATCGAGTCGACGCCCGCGAGCAGTAACGGGCGCGCACTTTTTGTCATTCGCGAGTGGGCGGTCGGCCGAGTCGACCTGTCGGTCAGGTGTTCCCAGTGGGTCCGATCGAAGTCGTTGCTTTCCGAAAAGCGGCCGATCGGTATGTCACCGATGTTGGAGCGCAATACATCTCGTCGCTCGCCACTATTTCATACGGTGCCGTCGGCGCCGTCGGCCTGTGCCCGGACATTTTTCGGCAGCCTTCGGCGACGACGCACGGGTCTCGTGACGCAGCACCCCGTAAGGACACGTCGAGGATCGCCTCTGCATCTTTCGAGTCGGAATTGCCTGTTGCGTCTGTAGTGGTCGGCGTGCGTTGCAGCGAGACGCCAGTCAGGGCGGTACAGCGGGTGAGAGTGACGCGCGGCAATTCTGTCGCACAGGTCTTCCGATTCGTCGCTGTCCCGTTCCTGTCTCGGCTGCCGAAACGCTGCACGCCGTGCACCACGCTTGCCTCGACCCTGATCAGCGGCTTATGGCACGGGGCTTGCTGACCGGCGCATACTGGTTACAACGCGGTGTTTGAAGGGCAGGACTGGCATGGTCAGTGTCGAGAAGTGGGCGATGTGGGATTCCGCCGTGGAGGTGGATGTCACCGAGGGCGCTGCGCTGCCCACTGCGCACGCGTTGATCGCAGCTGCCATCGACGAGACCGAGACAGTGTGCGACCTTCGCCGGGGCGACGCCGAGATCCACGCCGTCAATCTCGCTCAGGGAACTCCGGTCAAAGTGACACGACGTATGTCGGCTCTGCTGCGCTCCGCGCTGTGGGCGGCCCGCATGACCGGCGGTGCAGTCAATCCGCTTGCCGACAACTACTCCGAGGACGAATCCATCCCTCCGGTGCACCCCACCCCGACGTTCGAGGACGTCCAACTCGACGGTGACGTGGTGTACGCGCCGTGGGGTGCGTCATTCGACATCACCGGAGTTGCCAAGGCGGACACAGTCGATCGCGCCGCGCAGATCGTCGCTGCCGAATTGCAATGTGGTGTTGCCGTGCGGATCGGCGACGTGATCGCCACTGCCGGCCATGCGCCTGCCGGAGGCTGGCAGATTCCGGTGCCGGGCAGCGAAGAAGTCGAGTTGATCAACGGAACCGCGATGGCGACGGCGCGGGCGGTAGAGCTGCCCTCCTGGGAATCCAACCAGGAGCGACCCTCCACGGAGTGGGCGCAAGTCTCGGTGATCGCGGATGACGCAGTGTGGGCGTACGCCGCGAGCGAAGCAGCATTGATCCGAGGTATCAGTGCCATCAAATGGGTTGAACAGCAAGAGCTTCGCGCTCGGCTCGTCGACCGATCCGGGCGTGTGTACACAACGGAGAGTTGGTTCGGCCCAGCCGCCGCGTGAAGTCAGGCCCGTCCGCGCTCCTTGCGGTACCACTGCACCAGAGCATCGGTAGATGTGTCGCCGAGGTCGCCGGGTGCCTTTTCGGAGGACAGTGCAGGCCCAAGTTCCAGTGCCTGCGTCTTGCCGAGTTCGACGCCCCACTGATCGAACGGATTGACACCCCATACGGCACCTTCGACAAATACCTGGTGCTCGTAGAGGGCGATCAACTGACCGACCACCGAGGGTGTCAATTCCTTCGCCAAGATGGTGCTCGAAGGCCGGTTGCCTGGCATCACCTTGTGCGGCACCAACTCTGGTGCCGTGCCCTCCGACGCGATCTCTTCGGCCGTCTTGCCGAACGCGAGAACCTTGGTCTGAGCGAAGAAGTTACTCATGAGCAGATCGTGCATGGATCCCGTGCCGTCCGCCGTCGGCAGATCGTCGGTGGATTCCGCGAACCCGATGAAATCGGCAGGCACGAGCCAGGTGCCCTGATGCAGGAGCTGATAGAACGCGTGCTGCCCGTTGGTTCCAGGCTCGCCCCAGAAGATCTCACCGGTGGACGTGGTTACCGGTGAGCCGTCGGCGCGCACCGACTTGCCGTTGGATTCCATGGTCAGCTGCTGCAGGTACGCGGGAAAGCGCAACAAATCGTTGGAGTACGGCAGAACTGCGCGGGACTGAGCTCCGAAGAAGTTGGAGTACCAGAGCCCGATGAGACCGAGGAGTACCGGCGCGTTCTGCTCGAGCGGTTGGTTTCGGAAATGCGTGTCGATCTGGTGGAAACCGTCGAGGAACTCCGCAAAACGGACAGGTCCGACGGCGCACATGACCGACAAGCCGATCGCCGAGTCGACCGAGTAGCGCCCGCCGACCCAATCCCAGAAACCGAACATGTTCGCGGTGTCGATGCCGAACTCCGCCACGCGGTCACCGTGGGTGGAGACTGCGACGAAATGCTTGGCTACGGCGGAGACGTCTTCGCTGCCCAGGCCGGCGAACAGCCAACGCTTTGCCGCAGTCGCGTTGGTGAGCGTCTCGAGGGTGGAGAAGGTCTTGGACGCGACGATGAAGAGCGTCGTCTCCGGATCGAGGTCGTCGAGCTGCCCGACCAGATCGACAGGGTCGATGTTGGAGACGAACCGGACGCTGATTCCGGCGTCGGCGTAATGCCGTAGCGCGCGATAGACCATCACGGGCCCGAGGTCGGAACCGCCGATACCGATGTTGACGATGGTGCGGATGCGCTTGCCGGTGGCGCCGGTCCACTCGCCACTGCGCACGCGATCCGCGAACGCGCCCATCGCGTCCAGAACCTCGTGAACGTCCGCGACGACGTCCTGACCGTCGACGGTCAGAGCAGAATCCTTCGGCAGACGCAGCGCTGTGTGCAGCACGGCGCGGTCTTCAGAGGTGTTGATGTGATCACCCGCGAACATCGCGTCGCGTCGTGCTTCGACGCCGGCCTCGCGGGCAAGGTCTACGAGCAGCGTGAGAGTCTCGCGGCTGACACGATGCTTGCTGTAGTCGATGTGAAGATCACCGGCGTCGATCGTCAGCTCTCGCCCTCGGGCTGGATCGTCCTGGAAGAGTTCTCGCAGGTGAACGCCTTCGATGTCGGCGTAATGAGCGCGCAGTTTCTGCCAGGCTGAGGTTCCGGTGATATCAGTGCTCACGATCATCGACTTTAGTGGCACGGGCTGGAAACTTCCTCGCGAGTCTTACTCACCCGCAGACGTACGCGCCTGCGGCGAGCATCATGGAACTTATGGACACATTCGAATTCATTCGATCAGTTCCCACCCAGTTGTTCGTCGGCGGCCGGTTCGTGCCCGCGGAGAACAACGCGACCTTTCCGGTGTCGGATCCGGCGACCGGGAAACCGTTGACCGATGTCGCCGATGCGAGCCCAGCGGACGCGCTGCGCGCCCTCGACGAAGCAGTGGCGGTCTCGCCGAAGTGGGCGAGCACACCTGCGCGCGAGCGTGGGGAAATCCTGCGAGCCGTCTTCGAGAAGATCACCGAGCGCGCCGAGGACGTGGCGCTGCTGATGACCCTCGAAATGGGTAAGGCGCTCGCCGAAAGCCGCGCCGAGGTGAAGTACGGGGCGGAGTTCTTCCGGTGGTTCAGCGAGGAGGCCGTTCGCATCGGCGGGCGCTACACACCGGCGCCGGCGGGCAACGGACGGATCCTCGTCACGAAGGCGCCGGTGGGACCGTGTCTGGCCATCACGCCCTGGAACTTCCCGTTGGCGATGGGCACCCGGAAGATCGGACCGGCCTTGGCTGCCGGATGCACGATCATCGTCAAGCCCGCCTCGGAGACCCCGTTGACGATGCTGCTGCTCGCCCAGCTCATGGCCGAGGCAGGGCTGCCGGACGGTGTCCTCTCGGTGTTGCCGACGTCGAAATCCGGTGAAGTGACCGGCCCGCTCATCGACGACCCGCGACTGCGCAAGCTCACCTTCACCGGGTCCACCGGCGTCGGCAAGATGCTCGTGGAGAAGTCCGCGAAGCGCTTGCTCCGCACGTCGATGGAACTGGGTGGCAACGCGCCCTTCGTCGTGTTCGACGACGCGGACGTCGACAAGGCCGTCGAAGGCGCGGTCCTGGCCAAGCTCCGCAACGGGGGCGAAGCCTGCACTGCCGCCAACCGCTTCCACGTCGCCAACGCGGTGCGTGAAGAGTTCACGACCAAACTGACCGAGAAGATGGCGGCATTCACGATGGGACCGGGGAGCGACCCGGAGACCAAGCTCGGGCCGTTGATCAACCAGGATCAGCTCGACACTGTCGCAGAGCTGGTCGCAGACGCGGTGGACGCCGGGGCAAAGGTGCGACTGGGCGGCGAAGCGCCAGGTGGTGAAGGGTACTTCTATCCCGCCACGGTGCTGGCCGACGTTCCGGCGAGCGCACGGATTCTGAAGGAAGAAGTGTTCGGGCCCGTCGCCGCAATCACCGGTTTCGACACCGAAGACGAGGGAATCGCGGCCGCCAACGACACCGAATTCGGATTGGCCGCATACATCTTCACGAAGGATCTCGATCGTGCACTTCGCGTTTCCGACGCTCTGGAATCAGGAATGATCGGCGTCAACCGCGGAGTGATCTCGGACGCGGCAGCGCCGTTCGGTGGTGTGAAGGAATCCGGATTCGGCCGCGAGGGCGGGACCGAGGGGATCGAGGAGTACCTCGACACGAAGTACATCGCGCTCGAGAGCTGATACACACGCGAACGGCCACATCGGGGCTGCCAGAGGCATCCGATGTGGCCGTTCGCGAATGATCGGCGTGTGCGCTAGTGGCCCAGGCGTCCTCGGCCCAGACGCAGGAGCAGCATCGCGAGGGTATGGCCTTCCTGGCCGAGCTCGTTGAACCGTTCGAGGACCTTCATCTCCCGGCTGTGCACCAGACGCGGACCACCCGATGCCATCCGGGTGCGGCCGATGATCTGGGAGACCTCGGAGCGGCGTTTGATGGCCGCGAGGATCTCGGCGTCGAGACGGTCGATTTCTTTCCGTAGTTCGTCGATCTCCGCCTCACTCTGGGGGATCTCGACGTCCGTCGGAGCAGTATTTACAGTATTTACAGTATTTCCATTGGGTGCTGCAGCCTGGGTGCTCATTGCTATTCGTCTCCTCTTCCTACTGCGTGGATCGTGGTCTCGGCTCGGGTCGTTACCGATCCAGGCACACTGACGAAAATGCCCCGGATCCGATTCGGACCAGGGGCGGGTGAGCTGTTCAGATCACGTGCACCGAGGTCCGGGGCACGTAAAGTAACGCCACAGCGGACCGACGGGGTCGGCCGCGTTGTCGCGAACGGAAATGCTGAACATAGCGTCCAGTTTGCCATGTTCGACACAAGGAATCCAAGTGCCTCTACCAGCAGGTGGACGCACTGACGACCGTGTCGGTGGACGCCGGTAGCGTGGACAGGCGATGAACACGTACCCAGCACTCGGTGAGCACGACGGACATTCCCATCACGACGGGGGCGGCGCGCGGGGACACGACGCGGGTTCGGACGCCCTCCTCGAGGGACTCAACCCGCAGCAACGCGAGGCTGTGGTCCATACCGGTTCGCCGTTGCTGATCGTCGCGGGTGCCGGCTCGGGCAAGACGGCAGTGCTGACGCGTCGCATCGCCTATCTGCTGGCCGAACGGGGCGTCACTCCCGGCCAGATCCTGGCCATCACCTTCACCAACAAGGCTGCAGCCGAGATGCGTGAGCGTGTGGCCGCGCTTGTCGGACCGCGCGCAAACGCCATGTGGGTATCGACGTTCCACTCGAGTTGTGTTCGCATCCTGCGGGCACAGGCGGCGCTCCTGCCCGGTCTCAACTCGAATTTCTCGATCTACGATTCCGACGACTCGCGTCGACTGCTGACGATGATCTCGAAGGACCTCGAGCTCGACACCAAACGATTCTCCGCGCGGCTTCTCGCCACGCACATCTCCAACCTCAAGAACGAACTCGTCGGACCGGAAGAAGCGGTTGTCGCGGCCGATCAGGATCCGGCGGAACTGCCGCGACTGATCGCCAAGGTCTACGGCCACTACCAACAGCGACTGCGTGCTGCGAACGCACTCGACTTCGACGACCTCATCGGCGAGACCGTTGCGCTCTTGCAGGCGTTTCCGCAGATCGCCGAGTACTACCGTCGCCGCTTCCGTCACGTGCTCGTCGACGAGTACCAGGACACCAACCACGCGCAGTACATGCTGGTGCGTGAACTGGTCGGCGGTGCCGGCGGGTCCGACCACGCGGTTGCCCCGGCCGAGCTGTGTGTCGTCGGTGACGCCGATCAGTCGATCTACGCATTCCGCGGAGCCACCATCCGCAACATCGAAGAGTTCGAACGCGACTACCCGGACGCCCGAACCATCCTGCTCGAACAGAACTACCGTTCGACGCAGAACATCCTCTCGGCGGCCAACTCCGTGATCTCCAAGAACACCGGACGACGAGAAAAGCGCCTGTGGACCGATTCCGGTGAGGGCGAACTGATCGTCGGTTACGTTGCAGACAACGAGCACGACGAAGCATCGTTCGTCGCCTCGGAGATCGATCGCCTGGTGGACCAGGGCGAGACCAAATTCGCCGACATCGCGGTCTTCTACCGGACCAACAACTCCTCACGTGCGCTCGAGGAAATCTTCATCCGACTCGGTGTGCCGTACAAGGTGGTCGGCGGCGTTCGCTTCTACGAACGCAAGGAAGTTCGGGACATCGTCGCGTACCTGCGCGTCCTCGCCAACGAGGACGACACCGTGAGCCTGCGACGCATTCTCAACACACCACGACGCGGTATCGGTGATCGAGCCGAAGCCTGCGTCGCCGTGCACTCCGAGCACCGCAACATCAGCTTCGCCGCCGCACTGCGCGACGGCGCGGAAGGCAAAGTGGCGCTGCTCAATACGCGTTCACAGAAGGCCATCGCGTCGTTCCTCGAGATGATGGACGGACTGCGGGCCCTGCTGCCGACAGCAGCGGCCGACGAGGACGAACCCTTCGAGCTCGGTGACATCGGCGAGGTCGCCGAGGCGGTGCTCGAGCGAACCGGCTATCGCGCCGAACTCGCTGCGAGCAGCGATCCGCAGGACGGCGCTCGGCTCGACAACTTGAACGAACTCGTCAGCGTGGCAAGAGAATTCAGTTCCGACGCACGAAACGTAGCGGGGCTGATAGATCCGGACGACGAGGAAACGGCAGCCATGCGCGAAGGTGAACCCGATCCGGGTTCGCTCGCCGCGTTCCTCGAACGCGTATCGCTTGTCGCCGACGCCGATCAACTACCGGACTCCGACGACGGCGTTGTGACCATGATGACGCTTCACACCGCCAAGGGCCTCGAGTTCCCGGTCGTCTTCGTCACCGGCTGGGAGGACGGACAGTTCCCGCACATGCGCGCCCTCGGCGATCCTGCAGAGCTGTCCGAAGAGCGTCGACTCGCCTACGTCGGCATCACCCGAGCCAGGCAGCGCCTGTACCTGACGCGCGCGATCATGCGTTCGGCATGGGGGCAACCGATCCAGAACCCGGCGTCACGGTTCATCCAGGAGATCCCGGAGGACCTGATCAACTGGCGCCGCGAGGATCCGGGTACCGGTGGTGGATTCGGAAGTGGCAGGCCAGGTTACGGCAGCGGAAGCCGCTACGGCAGCCAGGGCGGCCAGGGTTACGGCGGCGGACAGGGCTATGGGGGTGGGGCAGGCAAGGCTGCGTCGACTCCCAGTTTCGGAGCCGCGCGTGGCCGCAACAACGTTCTGGTCCTCACCACGGGTGATCGCGTCAGTCACGACAAGTACGGTCTGGGGACCGTTCTCGAAACCAAGGGCACCGGACCCACCGCGACGGTCACCATCGACTTCGGTAGCGCGGGCAAGGTGCGGTTGATGCTCATCGGTGGTGTGCCGATGGTCAAGCTGTAGAAGGCAGACAAAAACTTCCGGCCCGCACCTTTTCAGG
>NZ_JBHTSW010000058.1:0-31347 GCF_042794945.1 Rhodococcus sp. NPDC056506
CCCCGAAAGGCCTTACCGCTCGACTTGCATGTGTTAAGCACGCCGCCAGCGTTCGTCCTGAGCCAGGATCAAACTCTCCGTTGAAGACTCTAGATATCACCAACCCGAAGGCCGGCTAATCAGTCATAGACAAAAAGAGTCAAATCACTAGCAAAAAAACTCAACTAGCAAAAAATGTGTCGGCAACCATTCAGACGGAAGAATGAACAATCACCGACGAAAAATACTCACACCACATACAAACCAACCAAACCTCAAGAGGCGGTTGATCATTCGCGGATGTGAAGTACCAAAAAATTTTGGCACTGACATTCATCGACACACTGTTGAGTTCTCAAAGAACACGCACACACCATCACCACGACCCTATGGCCGCCGCTCCGGGGCAACTTTCCCAGCCTACCCCAACCAGATCACCGGCGCAAACCGGAACCTCGTGAAGAACAACTGGATTGTGTTCGCCAGGCACTTCGTACAACCTCGTGTCACTCACCCTCGCAGGTGGGAGTCGGTGTCCGTGTCGCTCTGACCTGGACAAAGTTACGCGAAGATCAACACAACACCAAATCGCCAGGTCAGAGCGCTGCGGTCGGTAAACTTCACGGAACCCAGTACCTCTCGGCCAGTTCTTCGACGATCGGATCGCCTTCTTCGGCCTGTTCCAAGGCTTCGAGGTCGTCGTTGATCGAAACCAACCGGGGATCGTCACCCTCAGCTTCCTGAATCGGGTGCCGACCGTCCTCGGCGAGTTGCCGCAGCAGCTTCTCCTTGACGCGAGCTTTCAACGAATCAGCCATACCGCCAGCATGTTCCCCACCGGCTCAGTTGTCGAGACCTACTCGTCGTCCTTCTTGCCGAAGACACGTCGTGCCGTCGGAATCAGAATGATCAGCGCGCCGAGCAGAACGATGAGCGAAAAAACCTGCATTGCCATGTCGACCTCTTACCGTCACGCCGGCGCGAGCCAGCTCCCCCATGGGGTGTTTCGAACAACCGTAAATGCAACGAGAACTCCGAGCACCACGATCGTCACGGTCGGCCGAAGCACGATCATGCGATCCCGCGTGCCTTTCCAGCGGCGCACCGTCCAACCGATCCACGCGATCACCAATACCGCGACAAACGGCACGATCAAGATATTGCTGGACACTGCGGCACCAAGATCCAGATTAGTCAGGTCGTTGACCGCACGAAGGCCACCACACGCCGGGCACCACAATCCCGTCAACGCGTACATCGGACAAACGCCGTAACTACCCGCGCTGTGGGGATCGCGGAAATGGAGAACCGCGGCGGCTGTCACGGCCACGGCAGCGACACCGACGGGTGCGGCCAGCGCGCGTCGTCGACTTGCCACCGCTTCCAACTCCATGGCACCCACTGTAAGAGACCCCGGCAGCGACTAGCTCGCGCGAACGACTACCGATCGAACCACCATGTCGTGCCAGCACTGGTGCTTCGAGTCCCAGAGCGGCCAGAGATAGTTGAGGAAGCAGGCGCCACCCAGGATCGCCATCAAGATCCAACGAAGCAGCGCCACCACCGGTCCGAGAGGCACACCGTCGGACTCCCGAATCACAGAAATCCCCAGCCACTTCTTGCCGAGCGTCTGTCCGGTGTTCCCTTGTCTGAAGACGAGGTTCCACACCTCGATCAAGAAGATGGCCAGTATGCCGACGACCATGACGATCACGCCGACCGGATTGCCGCCCTCAGCGCTCACGCTGCCGTCGTCGTATGTGGTCACTTCGGATCCGGAGAACGCGATCACCGCCCCGATGATCGCGAGGATGATCCCCGGAAGCGGAACGACAAAGCCGTCGAGGATTGACGCGAGAACACGAGAGATCCACGTTGCGTACGGATAGGCGGGCGTCGGTGACTGATAACCCTGCGGCGGCATGGGCGGAATCTGCCCGTACGGCGGCGGATTCTGCGGTGGTTGGCCCGATCCCCAGTTCTGATCCGACATCGAAGTCTCCCCTGCTCAGGCACGTGTTCGCCAGAATCAGGATAAACGGCACATACGTAGGAATGGGAACAAACGACAAGAGCCCCACATCCGAATTTCCGGGTGTGGGGCTCTTGGCCGAGCTGCCTGAGAGAATCGAACTCTCGACCTTTTCATTACGAGTGAAATGCTCTACCGACTGAGCTAAGGCAGCGTGCCTTTCGGCGGTGGCGAGTCTATCTGGTCAACCCCCGGATCGCGAAAACGGGGGTCTGAAAGCGGCTCCGATGGAGGCAACCATCGCGTCGAGCGCCCACTGCAACTTGACGTTGAAGTCGACAGCCTCACGGCATTCGAGCACGGCTTCGATGCACTTCAGCAACCCCTCCGGGGACGTTCGGGCAGCCAACTCGGCGGCCTGACGAGCCATGTCGGGATGGGTCGCCGTCGACGTCGACCCCAGTGAACAGGAAAGTGCGTCCCGGTACATGCCGGCCAGGTCGATCAGGGTCCGGTCGAGGAGATCGCGGCGGGCCCGCGTGTCACGCGATTTCTGACGCGCTTCGAGGTCTTTGATCAGACCAGCCGATCCGCGCAGAGTTCCGGCCGTTCCCTTGCCGGTACCACCGCCGCCCAGCGAGACCTTGAGCTCTTCGAGTTCCTGTTCCTTGAGTTCGGCGTAGAACGCCTTGGTGTCGGCCTCGATCGACTTCACCAAGTTCTCGGCCGCCTTGTAGGCCGTCGACGCACCGATCGCGTCGGCAGCTAGCCGCAACGAACGCTGACGCTCGTCCCGCGCACTCTCGTCGGTAGCAAGACGCCGAGCCCGACCGACATGTCCACCGCTGATCGATGCCGCGATTCTCGCCCGCTCCGGATCCAGGCCGTCGCGGTCGATCAGCACCTGAGCGATCGATTCGACGGACGGCGTCACCAACGGCATGTGCCGGCACCGCGAGCGCAAGGTGACAGACATGTCTTCCGGATCGGTCGTCGGCGCGCAGAGCAGGATGACCGTGCGGTCCGGTGGCTCCTCGACAACCTTCAGGAGTGCGTTGGCCGCGCCTTCGGTCAAACGATCAGCATCCTCGACCACGATGACCTGCCACCGCCCCGTCGTCGGCCGACGCGAAGCGATGTTGACTATCTCGCGCATGCCTTTGACGCTGATGCTCAGGCCGTCGGGGATGATCCGTCGTACGTCACCGTGGGTTCCACCCATCGTCGTCGTACACGCATGGCACTCACCGCACCCTGGTGCACCCTCGGAGGTGCATTGCAGGGCCGCGGCGAAGCAGAGAGCAGCAACCGAACGACCTGAGCCAGGTGGCCCGGTGAACAGCCACGCGTGAGTCATTTCCGAGCCGCTGGAATCGCCGCGAGCCGACAGTGCAGCATCACGCAGACTTTTCTCGACGTCCTGCTGACCCACCAGCCGACCGAACACACCTCGTTCGGCCACTTCAGTACTCATGCAAAAACCCTAACCGTCGCCACCGACGAAGCCCTACGAGTCCTTCTTCGCCGGAGCCTTCTTGGCAGCTGCCTTCTTTGCCGGAGCTTTTTTCGCGGCAGTCTTCTTGGCAGCGGCCTTCTTAGCCGGAGCCTTCTTGGCAGCCGCCTTCTTTTTGACCGGGCCACGCGCACGACGATCAGCCAGCAACTCCGACGCACGAGCATCGGAAATGGATTCGACGTCGTCGTCCTTGCGAAGGCTGGCGTTGGTCTCACCGTCGGTGACGTAGGGACCGAAACGGCCGTCCTTGATCACCATCGGCTTCTCGCTGACCGGATCGACGCCCAACTCACGCAGCGGAGGCGTTGCCGACGCCTGACGCCCACGACGCTTCGGCTCGGCGTAGATCTTGAGCGCCTCGTCGAGCGTGACGGTGAACATCTGCTCTTCGTTGGCGAGCGAGCGCGAGTCCGTGCCCTTCTTCAGGTACGGACCGTAACGGCCGTTCTGCGCAGTGATCTCTTCCTTCGATTCGGGGTCGACACCCACGACGCGCGGAAGCGACAGCAGACGAAGCGCATCTTCCAACGTGATCGTCGCCAAGTCCATGGACTTGAGCAGCGATCCCGTCCGCGGCTTGGGGCCCGCGACCTTCTTGGCAGCCTTCTTCGCCGGCGCCTTCTTGGCCGCGGTCTTCTTCACCGCAGTCTTGGTACTACCTGAACTGATTTCTTCCGGCTCGGGAGCGGAGACGGGAACGATGTCCGGTTCCGGCTCGGCCGGCGGTTCGGGCAGGATCTCGGTCACGTAGGGACCGAAGCGGCCTTCCTTCGCGACGATCTCGTGGCCCGTCAGTGGGTCGACGCCCAGCTTGCGGCCCTCTTGAGGCGTCGAGAACAGCTTCTCCGCGTACTCGGGGGTGAGCTCGTCCGGTGGCAGGTCATCGGGAAGATTGGCCCGCTGCGAGATCAGATCGCCTTCGGGATCGTCCGGATTCTGAACCATGCGCTCGAGGTACGGGCCGAACCGGCCGACACGCACGTGAACCTCACGGCCCTCGGCGTCGTCGAAGAGACGGATGGAGTTGACCTCGCGGGCGTCGATCTCCTCTAGGTTGACGCCGACCATCTTCTTCAGCCCGCCCTCGCGGGCGACCGAACCTTCTGCGCCTGTCTCGCCGCCGAAGTAGAAGCTGCTCAGCCAGTTGCCGCGCTGCTCACGGCCGCCGGCGATCGCGTCGAGATCGTCTTCCATTCCTGCCGTGAAGTCGAAGTCGACCAGCCGGCCGAAGTGCACCTCGAGCAGTCCGATGACGGCAAACGCCACCCAGGACGGCACCAGTGCGCTGCCACGTTTGTAGACGTATCCGCGATCGAGAATGGTCTTGATGATCGACGAGTAGGTCGAAGGACGGCCGATGCCGAGTTCTTCGAGTGTCTTGATCAGGCTGGCTTCTGTGTAGCGGGCGGGCGGGTTGGTGCTGTGCCCGTCGGGATCGAGCTTGGTCGCCGTGACTTCCTGACCCTTGACCAGTACCGGAAGCCTGGATTCGGCGTCGTCGGACTGACCGCCGGCCTCTTCGTCGACACTTTCGACGTAAGCCTTGAGGAAGCCGGCGAACACGATGGTGCGACCTGAAGCGGAGAACGTGCAGTCCTCGCCGGTGCCTGCCGTGCCGGAGATGCGAAGCGTGAGCGTCGTACCGCGGGCGTCAGCCATCTGCGAGGCGACGGTGCGCTGCCAGATGAGTTCGTACAGCTTGAACTCGTCGGAGTCGAGCTTGGAGTGCAACTGACCCGGGGTCTGGAACACGTCACCAGCGGGGCGGATCGCCTCGTGAGCTTCCTGCGCGTTCTTGACCTTGCGGGTGTACTGACGCGGGGTCGGATGAACGTATTCAGGACCGTACAACTCGGTGGCCTGCGCTCGAGCGGCAGCGATCGCCGACTCCGAGAGCGTCGTCGAGTCGGTACGCATGTAAGTGATGTAGCCGTTTTCGTACAGACGCTGCGCGATACGCATGGCGCGTTCGGACGTGAAACGAAGCTTGCGTCCGGCTTCCTGCTGGAGCGTCGACGTCATGAACGGCGGGTAGGGCTTACGGGTGTACGGCTTGTCCTCGGCGGACGACACCGTGAGGTCGACGCCCTGCAACGCTTCTGCGAGACGACGCGCGTAGGCCTCGTCGAGCACGGTGACCGCGCTGCCCTTGAGCTTTCCGTCAGCTCCGAAATCGCGGCCGGAAGCGACACGAGAACCGTCGACGGAGACGAGGCGTGCGCCGAAACTGCGCGGACTGGCCTCTGCACCGGCGTCGAGCGTCGCGGAAATGTCCCAGTACGACGCCGACTTGAACGCCATGCGCTCGCGTTCGCGCTGGACGATGACGCGAGTGGCCACCGACTGGACGCGGCCGGCCGAGAGCTTCGGCATGACCTTCTTCCAGAGAACCGGGCTGACCTCGTAACCGTAGAGACGGTCGAGAATGCGGCGGGTTTCCTGAGCATCGACCAGGTCGGTGTCGAGTTCGCGGGTGTCTTCGGCGGCAGCACGGATTGCCGGCTCGGTGATCTCGTGGAAGACCATTCGACGAACCGGAATCTTGGGCTTGAGAGTCTCGAGGAGATGCCAGGCGATTGCCTCGCCCTCGCGGTCGGGGTCAGTTGCGAGGAAGAGCTCGTCGGCGTCCTTCAACAGAGACTTGAGTTCGGCGACCTTGCCCTTCTTTTCCGGGCTCACGACATAGAGCGGCTCGAAGTCGTGATCGACGTTGACGCCGAGGCGGGCCCAGGACTCGCCCTTGTACTTGGCCGGAACGTCTGCTGCGCCGCGCGGCAGGTCGCGAATGTGACCGACCGATGCCTCTACGACGTAGTCCTTACCGAGGTAGGGAGCGATTTTGCGCGCCTTGGTCGGTGACTCGACGATCACGAGGCGACGAGGGTTACCGGACGCTCCCTGACCGCTGCCGTTGTCCGCTTTAGCCACCTGCTGCCCGAGCCTTCCTTTGGACGTTCACTGCCGTCGGCAGTTCTTCAGAACTAGACGTGTGGAGCAAGTTATACCCCGTGTCTCTCTTTACAGAGTGACATACCCGCAAGACATTCGTGCAGATCAGTACAGTATGGGCTCCGTCGGACACGCGGCATCGACACCGTGAGACATGCGGCATCGGTACCGTCAGACGTGCGGCCAGGCGACCGAAGTGTCGACGTGTTTCGGCGCCTCACCGAGGTATTCGACGAGCTTTGTCAGTCTCTTCTTTCCCGATACGCGGAGTCCGGGGCCCGGTGTCCGGTTACCCAGTTGAGTCGGCGCGATACCTACTCGCATCAAAGCCTGGGCGAGCGGAGCGTGAGTCTCCTTGGCATGGGGATCGAGGCCGAACACGAACCGTTCACCGCCTTCTTCGAGGCGGCCGGCGGCGACGGCCCAGACTCGGAGTTGGCGAGAATTGGGAACCCACCCGACCGGCACCGCCTTCACTGCTCCCTTGGTCCACTGCACGGACAGCGGAAGCAGTGCGGGCGTCGACTGAGTACGCACGAGTGGACTGCCCTCGTCACTGCGCGTCACCTCGGCCCCGAGTCCACACTGCGCGATCAACTCGGCCACGGCCTGCGCTCTCCAGTCCCGATCCACGACGATCGAGATCCGGGCTCGATCCTCCGAGGTCACGACCTGACCCGGTCCGGCCAGCATTCCGGCAAGGTCCGTCACGGCAGGTGGAATCGACTCGGCAGAGAAAAAGGACAGTTGGCTCACAGAGTGAAACGTAAGCCACGAAGGTAGTGACGGCATAGACGACCGGCCGTGGTCGAACAGCTGCGTGTATTCACTCCGGATGGAGAAGACTCTTGCTTGCACCGAAAAGATTTGTCCCCCACCGCACAGATGCGATGGGGGACAAATACTGTCCGAACTATTCGCTCAGCAAGTGAGCGGAAAATCAGACCGCGCGAACGCCGGTAGCCTGGGGACCCTTGGTGCCCTGGCCGACCTCGAACTCCACACGCTGGTTCTCCTCGAGGGTACGGAAGCCGTTGCCCTGAATTTCGGAGTAGTGAACGAAGACGTCTGCGGAACCGTCTTCGGGAGCGATGAAGCCGAAGCCCTTTTCAGCGTTGAACCACTTCACAGTGCCCTGTGCCATGCTTTTCCTTCTCTTTCTAACACCGGATTCGATGAACAGCCCTTACAGTCCACCGGGCCGGTTCCGACCGCTGTACGTCTTTATTTCCCCCTCAGGAAAGGCAGAGCACCGCGCCCGCAACAACGATCCTGCGAGCGTGCACTTTCTCAAGCCTACGAACACAGAAGCTGCGACCGATTGTCAGTCAACCATGTTCTCCGCGTGCACAACAGTCGAAAACGGAACTAAAAACGTTAAAAGTTCGCTACGAGAAAAACAGCCCACGACCGTGGTTTCCCGCGTGCGCGCCGACCACCCGGTTTCACCAAGACCGTTGACGGTTGCGTATCATCAAAACTGCAGGTAGCGACAGTTTCCGATTGCCGCCACGCCCCTACGCCGAGCCCGGAGAGTCACGTGAACGCACCTTCCCCGATCCCCGCCCCGGGAGGGAAGCCTGGCGAGACCTACGGGCAGATGCTGCTCGATCGCGTCGTCGCCGGGGTCAGTGGAAGCGAAAAACCACTGATGTTCACCGCGCAGCTACCGGCTCGCGTAGCCGAGTTCACCGAATGGCCGGAGTGGGTGCACCCCAGCGTCGTACGCGCGCTCGCCGAACACAGCGTTCGGTCCCCGTGGATCCACCAGAGCGAGGCTGCCGACCTCGCATACGAAGGAAAACACGTGGTCGTAGCCACCGGTACCGCGTCGGGTAAGTCTCTGGCATACCAACTCCCGGTGCTGACGGCCATGGCAACCGATCCACTCGCAACAGCCCTCTACCTCTCCCCCACCAAAGCGCTGGGCTCCGATCAACTACGAGCGGTGCTGTCCCTCACCGACTTCGACGTGGAACTTCGCAGCACCAACGCCAGTGCATACGACGGCGACACCTCGCAAGAACTCCGCACCTGGGCACGGGAGAACTCGCGCTGGCTCTTCACCAACCCCGACATGATCCACATTTCACTGCTCCGGACCCATCAACGATGGGCGCACTTCTTCCGCAACTTGAAATACGTGATCATCGACGAATGCCACTCCTACAGGGGGGTCTTCGGATCGAACGTCGCGCTCGTGATCCGGCGACTGCGAAGGATTGCGGCCCGTTACGGCGCCGAACCCACCTTCATCCTGGCCAGCGCAACCACCGCAGATCCCGGCGCGGCAGCCTCGCGGCTGATCGGCGCCCACTGCACCGAGGTCACGGAAGACGGATCGCCGCACGGCCCACGTACCGTCGCACTGTGGGAACCGCCGCTGCTCGAAGCATTGACCGGCGAAAACGGTAGCCCGGTACGGCGTCCCGCGGGTGCGGAAGCTGCGCGGATCATGGCCGACCTCATGATCGAGGGCGCCCGCACTCTCACCTTCGTACGCTCCCGCCGCGGCGCCGAGCTGACCGCGATGGCCACCAAACGTCTACTCGCCGAGGTGGACCCGGACCTCGCCGAGCGAGTCGCGTCGTATCGCGCCGGATATCTGGCCGAGGACCGACGCGAACTGGAGGCTGCACTCGCCGACGGCACACTGCTGGGCGCAGCCACCACCAACGCACTGGAGCTCGGCGTCGACATCGCCGGCCTCGACGCCGTTGTCGTGGCAGGCTTCCCGGGCACCGTCGCGTCGTTCTGGCAGCAGGCCGGTCGCTCCGGGCGACGCGGTGAGGGTTCACTCGTCGTGTTGATCGCCCGCGACGATCCACTCGACACCTACCTCGTTCACCATCCGTCGGCAGTATTGGACAAACCTGTCGAGGCGACGGTGACAGATCCCGGAAATCCGTACGTTCTAGGACCACAACTTCTCTGCGCTGCAATGGAACTCCCACTTTCCGACGCCGAGGTCGACGCATTCGGGGCTCTCGAAGTTCTGACCAGACTGTCCGAGGAAGGCAAGATCCGGCGCCGAAAGCACGGATGGTTCGTCACCGCTGATTCGAACCCCCACGGCTCTTTGGACATTCGCGGCGGCATCGGAACGCAGGTGGCCATTGTCGACGGTGAATCCGGCCGAATGCTCGGCACTGTCGACGCGGGCCGCGCTCCGGCCACAGTTCATCCCGGCGCCGTCCACATCCATCAAGGCGAGACCTACGTCGTCGACGAACTGGACCTCGACGTCGGACTCGCACTGGTTCACACCGAGAATCCTGACTGGACCACCTCGGCTCGCGAAACCACCGAAATCACGATCACCGAACAACTCGAGCACAAGAACTACGGCGACATCGCCGTCGCTCTCGTCCAGGTCGAGGTGACACATCAAGTCGTCGGGTACCTACGACGGTTGACTTCGGGTGAAGTCCTCGACTCGATCGAACTCGACATGCCCGCACACACTTTGCCCACCAGGGCAGTGATGTACACGGTCACGCCCGAACTCCTCGAATCCATCGGGGTGCCGCCCGAACGGTTCCCCGGATCACTGCATGCCGCCGAACATGCAGCGATCGGACTTCTGCCGCTGGTGGCGATCTGCGACCGCGGAGACATCGGCGGAGTATCGACTGCGATGCACGCGGACACCGGACTCCCGACGGTCTTCGTCTACGACGGTCATGCCGGCGGCGCCGGGTTCGCCGACCGGGGGCACAGCGAACTGTCACGATGGCTCACCGCGACGCGGGATGCCATCCTGTCCTGCGAATGCGCTCACGGCTGCCCGTCCTGTGTCTATTCACCCAAGTGCGGCAACGGAAACGATCCGCTCGACAAGGACGGCGCGGTGAAGGTTCTGACCGCCGTCATCGACACGATCAGCTGAGACACGATCAGCTGACCGGACCCGCACGAGCGTAGGCCTGCGCATCACCGATCCCGAAGCCCGACAACAACACCGGTGCGCGTATCTCGACCACTACATCCCACCCCTGGACATCGCACTCCTCGAGCACCGTACGCATCCGCTCCGCGATCACCGCGGACATTTCACACGCCGCCTCGTCACCGCCGTCCAAGGCGCCCGCACCGCCGAGGGCCGAAAGATCAGCCGCCGACTGCGCCGTGTGCCTGGCCACCACCGCGGACCCGACATGCAGTATCCCGCCGGTCACCAGCACGATCGCCGCCAGAATGCAGCATGCCAGAACCGTGGCAACACCTTCGTCGTCACGTAGGTTCACCCCTCCTCCACCCCCGGTTCCACTGCTGCCACCGCCTCGGAAGAGATGTCGACCAACGGCAGCAGCGTACTTTCGGCGCTGACGACGGCCACCGCAAAGCCGTCCACGATCTCCACCGAGACAGATGCATCGTTGGGTGCGATCCGGCGGGCCGTGGTGACCGCAGACTCACGATCACCACGTGCCACCAGACGAGCGGCCTCACGAGCGGCGTCAACACACCGAACCTGCATCGACACCGCCAGGACTCCGCCGATACACAGCACGACCACCGTGACGATCGACGCCAGGGCAATCGCGGCCTCGACCGTCACGGCGCCGTCGTCGGCTTGCCGAATACCTCTCGTGGACAACATCACACAGCCGTCTTGAGCGCCTTGTCGATGATGCCCGTCAGCGCGGAGACGATGGAGTCACCGGTGACCACGGTGTACAGGACGGCTCCGAACGCCGCGGCCGCGATGGTGCCGATCGCGTACTCCGCGGTGGACATGCCGTCGTCCTCCACAACCAACAGGGCAAATCTGGCCGACACCGACCTCAACGTCTTCGAAATCATTTCTCCCCCTTCAATCGAAACCTGTGGCAGCACTTCTGCCGCAGGAGCTTTCACTCGGATCCGGCTCACAGCAGGCCGTTGCCGAGCACAGTCGTAGCAAGCCCGATCACCACCGGGACGATGCCCAAGGCGATGAAGGCGGGCAGGAAACACAGCCCGAGTGGGCCGCTGATCAACACTCCCGCGCGTTCGGCAGCGGCAGCCGCCAGATCCTCGGCCTCACCGCGACTACGCTCGGCGAGCTCGGTCATGGACGAGGACAACGACGAACCCGAACGCGCCGAACGCCGGGCCATCCTGGCCAGGGCTTCGGTATCCGGATCGAGAGCGGCCTCGCTCCACGCGGCGTCGGGATCAGCACCGAGCGCAAGAAGGTCGGCGACGCGACGAAGCGAATCTGCCATCGGTTTCGGCGCGGTCGACGCCATCGCTGTGATCGCGGCGGAGACGGGAAGCCCCGCTCGTAGGCAGGCCCCGAGAAGGTCGAGACTTGCGGCAACTGCGAGTGGATCCGGCTTGTCCGGGACTGAAACCGAATTTTCTGTTGTTGTGTCCGCGAAGAGAATTTCTGCCGCCCTGGCCGAAGCACCGCGCCGAGCGGGAATGATCGCGAGCGCCAACGCCATCATCGCCACGGATGCCCAACTCACGACGTGACCTTCGCGGTTATCCGGTCGGTCCAGAGCAGACCAGCTGAGACACAAGCGGTTCCGATCACCAGGAGCACGCCGCCGAGCCCACCTCCGAACAGCACGCGCAGCGGCGAAGCACCCATCAATTGCCCGAGACCGATCCCCAACAGCGGGAGAAAGGCCAAGACCGCAGCGGTCGCCCGCGCGCCCGCCAACCCGGCCTCGGTGCGTTGACGAAAGCGTCTACGTCCCAACATGTCCGTCCGGACGGCGCCGAGTAGTTCCGCCAGAGCCAGCCCGTGTTGGTCTGCGACCCGCCAGACGGATCCGATGCGGGAGAACTCACGCTCGATGCCGGAATCCGGTACCACGAAGGCCGCTGCGGCAGAACCGCCGAGACGCGCCCTCGCCCCAGCGGACCGGAACACCGCGCTCACTTCGCCGGTACATTCTTCGCCTGCAACAGAACTGGCCGCTGCAGGATGTGCGCCGACGCTCAACTCTGCGATCAGCACCTCCAAACCGGCGAGCAGCATCTTCTGTGAGAGGTCTCGGTTTTCGGCCGCCTTCGCGCGTCGGCCACGAAAGATCAGGGTCCCGGCGAGGACGACCGCCGCGCACCCGGCCGGAGGACCTCCGAGAACCCACGCGGCCGAGATCGCAAGAAATGCGGCGACGAACTCCCATGGAATCTGCCGGGAGGGCTTGTGGATACTCAGGTTGTACGTTGCGAGCCGAGCTCGTGAATCCCGCACCGGCGCAATCGAGACCGCCAACGCGAACGTCAAGAGCGAAACTGTCACGTCCCGACCTCCCGATTGCGAAGCCGGAACATCCGCTCGAGCTGCTCACGACCCGAACCGCCGTCCGGCCACGCCTGCATGATTCGTACGTATCCGTCCGCACCGCGGTCGATGACACCGATCTGTTCGAGACGCCTCGATCCGTCGGCCAACCTGTGCACGTGCAGGATCACTTGAACCGCCGCGGCAAGTTGACTGTGCAGCGCGTGGCGATCCATACCGCCGAGTGCAGCCAACGCCTCGAGCCTGGCCGGCACCTCTTCGGGCGAATTGGCGTGGACGGTGCCGGCCCCGCCGTCGTGGCCGGTGTTCATCGCCGTGAGCAGATCCGTCACCTCTGCGCCGCGAACCTCACCGACGACGATGCGATCGGGACGCATCCGCAGAGCCTGCCGAACCAGGTCACGCACTGTCACCTCCCCGACGCCCTCCACGTTGGGAGCTCTGGCCACGAGGCGGACGACGTGCGGATGCGGCGGCGCGAGTTCGGCCGCGTCCTCGACGCAGACGATTCGCTCGCGCGGGTCGACGGCACCGAGCATCGCGGACAACAACGTGGTCTTTCCCGCGCCAGTTCCGCCGATCACCAGAAAAGCCAAGCGAGAAGAAATGATGCGATTCAGGAGTTCGCGCGCATCCGGTTCCACGGCGCCGTGAGCGCACAGCGCGTCGAGGCCCTGTGTCGCCGGCCGCAGCACTCGCAGTGACACGCAGGTTCCGCCCTGGGCCACCGGTGCCAGTACGGCGTGCAGTCGCACCCCGAAGTGCCCGTCGCCGACGCCCCGCAGGCGCCCGTCTACCCACGGTTGGGCGTCGTCGAGGCGTCGACCTGCCGAAAGTGCCAACCGTTGCGCCAGTCGACGCACAGCTGCCTCGTCGGTGAACCGCACCGCTGACCTTTCGAGGCCGACCCCGCGGTCCACCCAGACCTGATCCGGCGCGGTCACCAGTACGTCGGCGACACCGGGTTCGTGAAGCAGGGGTTCGAGCGGCCCCGCGCCCGTCAGTTCCGTCTGGAGCACCCTGACGACCTCCAACAGGTCGGTGTCCGCCAGAACGCCGGAGGACTCGGCTCGTACGGCATCGGCAACGGTGGCTGCCGTCGGTTCGGCGACCGACGACGCCGTCAATCGCTCGCGAACGCGGTCGAGCAGTTCGGCCGTGACCAACGCACTCATGCCGCAGCCCTGCGCGGGCGTGCTCCGGATTCGACGGCGTCGAGTACCGCTGTTGCCGCCACACTCAACGGACAACCGCGGGTCAATTCGAGGCCACCGCGCTCGAGCATCGGCGCCAGCGAACGGTGGCCACGCATGACGGCCGTCAGGGGCAGGCCGAGCATGTCCGCCACGTCGGCGCCGCGTAGCCCTCCCGGCGCCGGCCCACGCACGACGAGTCCGACATTGGAGTTGTGTCGCCTCACCCAGGCCCCGACCTTCTCGGCAGCGACACACGCGGCCACGGTGGCCGGAACCACGACGAGGACAAAATCCGAGATCTCCAGGACGGCCTGGCCGACCTCGCTGGGGTGACGCGGCAGGTCGCAGACCACGAGTCCCCCGGACCTGCGACCTGCGTCCAACACGGCGCGAACAGCGGTCACCGTCGGACCGTCGATCTCACGCCGACTGCTCGCCAGAACCCTCAAGAACTTTCCCTTTGCCGGCAACGCATCACGCAGCGCGTCCGGCGCCAACCGTCCGCCCTCGACGGTCAGTGCACCCCAGCGCAATCCGGGGGCCGTCTCGATACCCAACAGGACGTCGGCGCCGGAACCGAGTGCGTCGACGTCCACCAGCAGCGTCGGGACGTGACGCGCCGCCGACGTCAACGCGACGGCCGCCGCTGTTGCCGAAGCTCCGCCGCCGCCACAACCACCCACCACGCTCACGACGGTGCCGTCACCCCCTACGTCGACGTGGTCGGCCAGAACTGCGACCAGCGCGTTCTCTTCCTCGGGCAGAGACAGGACGCTGTCGGCTCCGATCGCTGTGGCGCTCTTCCAATCGTCGACGGTCGGTGTGCCGTCGCATACGAGGAACACTCGCGTTCGCTTGGGGGAATGAGCCAGCGCATCTCGCGCGGCCGACGCGTCCAATACGATCGCCGAAGCGCGGTTCCACTGTTGCCGGGACACGGGATGCTCGGCCTCGTCCACACGGCGGTCCACCGCGGCAGCGACGCGTCGCACGCTCGCGAGGACCTTCGCGTCGTCGACGAGAACCAGAATGCAAGCGCCGGTTTCCCGAGAATTGATCGTCGTGTTCATGACTGCAGAGCCTGAACGAGAACGGGCACCGGAAACAGTGCGGTGAACGACCCTGTGGACAACTACGAAGTTGTGGAGAAACGGGCCGCAGACAGAGGACGACCCCCGCCAATGGGGGGAGGAGGCGGGGGCCGTCTGAGTTCAGCCCCGGGGGGTCGGGCTGAACTAGTTCGAACGAATCGAACAGCAACGATCTTACACCCGACATCGGCGAGAAACGCAAGCCTGAGCTGCACTGAACTGCTGTTTTTCGCCGAAAGAGGAGGCTTGCCGAGGAGCACACGAACCGCCTGTCGGACTATCCTCATTCCTGTGACCGACAAGCCTGCGAACGGACTGAATACCGGGCGGACAGCCGCTTTCTTCGATTTGGACAAAACGATCATCGCGAAGTCGAGCACCCTGGCGTTCAGCAAGCCATTCTTCGCCCAGGGTCTGATCAATCGACGCTCGGTTCTCAAGAGCAGCTATGCACAATTCCTGTTTCTACTGTCCGGCGCCGATCACGATCAGATGGAGCGCATGCGCGAGCACCTGACGGCGATGTGTGCGGGTTGGGACGTGGAGCAGGTGAAGGCCATCGTCGCGGAGACTCTGCACGACATCGTCGACCCACTCGTCTTCGCCGAGGCGGCCGATCTGATCGCAGATCACAAGCTGCGCGGACACGACGTCATCGTGGTGTCGGCTTCGGGTGAAGAGATCGTCGCACCGATCGCCCGCGCCCTCGGCGCCACCCATTCCGTCGCGACGTCGATGAGGGAAGAAGACGGCCACTACACCGGCGAGGTCGACTTCTACTGCTACGGTCCGGGCAAGGTCGAGGCGATGGAAAAACTTGCCGCGGAGTACGGCTACGACCTCGCCGCCAGTTACGCCTACTCCGACTCGGTGACCGATTTGCCCATGCTCGAGGCGGTCGGACATCCCACCGCGGTCAACCCCGATCGTGCATTGCGCAAGGAAGCAGCCGTAAACGGTTGGCCCATACTGACTTTCTCGAATCCGGTCTCACTTCGTGCGCGATTGTCGGCCCAATCCACGACGACGGTGGCCACTACTGCCGCGGTGGGAATCGCAGCTGTGGTGGCCGGTGCCATGACCTTCGGGCTACTACGCCGGAAACGCTGAAATCCAAGGCCCACAAACAAAAATTGGTACTTGCTGTGAGCCCGGACACAGGGTACAAAGGAGTTACGGAAGAACGGAAGGCCAGGAACGGCTCGGAAGAGAAGGACCGTTTCCCCAACTGAAATTCCTAGCACGGGCACTAGGGCACCCACGCGGAGCACAAGCCACTATAAGGGCAGAAGCGTTGTGGGCCTGCGAGATTCGTTCAATTTGAGCGAGGACCCCGCACAGGTTGCGGGGACGACCTCAGAAAGTGCGATCCCTCGCCGAGGCCACCCACACAACCCACCGAGCACGCTTGGTAACGAGTAGTCCGTGCTGACGGGCGGCGAAGTCGATTTATCGGCAGCGCCGCCCGTTCGTTATGTTCCGACAGGGGAAATTGTCCGGACTACCCGGTAGCTGCGTCTGCAATCGAAGTCGCTTCTCGCGCACCGGCTTCGAGCGCACCGCAGCACAGGATCACCCAGCTGCCGACGCCCGCCGGATTTCCCGAAGCGAATCCCGCCGCGCCGTCCGTGTACGCCTGCGGCCGCCGAAGCCAACTGACCTCGGGGACCCCGAGATTGTGCGGATCCAACCCCGACGAGACCGCAACCAGACGCGAGGCCGCGCGGGCGACGATGCCGTCAGCCGTGCCGAACGGGCTCAGCGCCAAGAGTTCTCCGTGTACGACGGCTGCCAGAACCGGTGCCGGTGCAGTGGTTCCGCCGGTGACGAGTTGGGCGAGAGCGTCCAAGCGCTCCCCCACGCCGCGGTCCGACCGCGGCCGTCCCAGTTGATCCGCGTCCTCGACGAGATCTGCCGCGGCCAACAGGTGCAGCCGGGCCAAAGCCTGCAGTGGGGCGCGCTTCCACGTCGACTCCATGAGCGGAAGGCTGTCGCCGTCCAGAGCCTGAGCTACCCGCAGCGCACCCGCGAGAATCGGGTCACCGGCCATGCCCTCGGCCGGCAATTCGGTGGTGCCTCCGGCCAACGAAGCGGAGGCTCGCGCAGCGCGAACCGCGGCTTCGGCGGCAGTGGTGGGCCAACCGCGACGGTTGGTCTTGTGCCGATGAACCTCACCCAGAGCCTCGCGCGCATGATCGGCGGCGGCGCGTACGCCTGGAAGATCGACGAGGGGCTGCAAGGGGTCCGTCACGATCAACGACGGTACCCTTGCAGCCCCTCTGCGGACTTGCCTACCTACCTGTTGCGTCAGCTTCCCAGCTTGATGGAGCCACCGGGAATCGCGTCGAGCAACTTGCGTGTGTAGTCCTGCTGCGGATTGCCGAACACGTCGTCGATCGGCGCCGATTCGACGATCGAGCCACGCGACATCACCAACACGTTGTCCGCGATCTGACGAACCACGGCCAGGTCGTGCGTGATGAAGAGGTACGTCAACCCGAACTCTGCCTGCAGGTCATTCAGCAGGGTCAAGATCTGATCCTGAACGAGCACGTCGAGAGCGGAGACCGCCTCGTCGCAGATCACGACCTCCGGTTGCAGTGCCAGCGCGCGCGCAATTGCGACGCGCTGACGCTGTCCGCCGGAGAGCTCGTTCGGGAACCGTCGCATGACCGACTGAGGCAGACCCACCTTGTCGAGAAGTTCCCGGACGCGAGCCTCACGCTCGGCCTTGGTGCCGACCTTGTGGGTACGCAGCGGCTCCTCGATCGTGCGGTAGATCGAGTACATCGGGTCGAGCGTGCCGTAGGGGTTCTGGAAGATCGGCTGCACTCGGCGACGGAACGCAAAAGTTTCCTTCGCGCCGAGTTTCGCCACGTCCTGACCGTCGAAGACCACGTTTCCTGCCGTGGGCTCGAGCAGGCCGAGGACCATCTGCGCGACCGTCGACTTACCGGAACCCGATTCACCGACGATCGCCGTTGTGGTTCCGCGGCGGACCTTGAAGGACACGTCGTTCACGGCTGTGAAGTCGGTGGTCTTGCGGAAACCCTTGCGCAGCTTGAACACCTTGGTCAGATGATCGACGACAAGAACGTCGTCGGTCGCCTTTCCGAAGGACTCTGCCGTACTTTCCTCGGCCTTGACCGCTTCGGCGACCTCTTCCGCCTGTTCCCGAATCTCGGCGCGCGCTACCGAAGAACTGAGTCGCTTCGACGCCAAAGACGGCGCAGCAGCAACCAGCTTCTGCGTGTACGGATGCTGCGGGCGCTTCAGAATCTCCAGTGCCGGACCGGATTCGACGATGCGCCCCTTGCTCATCACGATCAGATGCTCGGCGCGCTCAGCGGCCAAGCCCAGATCGTGAGTGATGAGCAGAACGGCGGTGCCGAGTTCCGTAGTCAGACCGTCGAGATGATCGAGGATCTGACGCTGGACGGTGACGTCGAGCGCCGACGTCGGCTCGTCCGCGATCAGCAGCTTCGGACGAGCGGACAACCCGATCGCGATGAGTGCACGCTGACGCATGCCGCCCGAGAACTCGTGCGGGTACTGCCCCAACCTGCTCTCGGCTTCGGCGAGGCCGGCCTCCTCGAGTAGTTCGGCGGCCCGAACCTTGGCAGCTTTGCCCTTGGCGATCCCGTTGGCGGCCAGTGCTTCCTCGATCTGAAAGCCCACTTTCCACACGGGATTCAGATTCGACATCGGGTCCTGCGGAACCAAACCGATCTGGCTACCCCGGATGTGGACGAAGTCCTTCTCCGAAAGCTTCGAGATGTCCTTACCGTCGAAGATGATCTCGCCTGCCGTCACCTTGCCGGTGCCGGGAAGCAGATTGATGATCGAGTGGGCGGTGGTGGACTTACCCGAGCCCGATTCGCCGACGATGGCGACCGTCTGACCCGGATAGACCGTCAGGCTGACGCCTCGAACTGCCGGAACGGGACCCGAATTGGACTGGAACGACACCTCGAGATCACGAATCTCGAGCAACGGAGTTTCCTCCGAGGTGAGAGTTTCCTTGGTGGTCATCGTGCTCACCGCTTCCGAGACTTGGGATCGAGGGCGTCGCGCAGCGCGTCACCCATCATGATGAATCCGAGGACGGTGATCGCCAAAGCCGTTGCCGGGTAGAACAGAATGGTCGATCCCTGACGCAGCGTCACCTGAGCGTTGCTGATGTCGCCGCCCCACGAAACCTCGGTGGACGGAAGTCCGATACCGAGGAAGGACAGCGTCGCCTCGGCGACGATGTACGTGCCGAGCGAGATGGTGGCGACAACGATGATGGGCGCCAACGAGTTCGGGATGACGTGGCGGATCAGTGTCTTGAGCTTCGAGACACCCAACGCTTCCGAAGCCATGACGTAATCGTTGTTCTTCGCCGAGATCACCGCGCCACGGGCAATTCGTGCCATCTGCGGCCAACCGAAGAGTGCCAGGACGCCGACGACGGTCCAGATGGTGCGATCGGTGAACAGCTGCATCAGAACGATGGCAGCGAGGATCAGCGGGATACCGAAGAAGATGTCGGCGACGCGGGAGAGAATCGAATCGGTCCAGCCGCCGTAGAACCCGGAAAGCGCGCCGAAGATCACTCCGATCACCAGCACCGACGCAGTGACGCCGACGCCCACGAGTACGGACGCTCGAGCACCGTAGATGGTGCGCGAGTAGACGTCACAACCCTGGCGGTCGAACCCGAACCAGTGGCCGGAGGTCGGTCCCTGCATGCTGTAGGTGAGGTCGCAGAACCGCGGATCGGTACTCGTGAACAAGCCCGGAAACGCTGCGATGACGATGACCGCGAGGATGATGATCGTCGAGATGATGAACAGGGGACGCTTGCGCAGATCGCGCCACGCGTCGGTCCACATACTCGTCGGCGCCTGATCGAGTTTGACGGCGTCCGTCTCCCCCGGTGCCGCAACTTCGGGCGGTGCCACGAAATGACTTTGCCGGACGGCGCGTCCGGTCTTCACGGTCTCAGACATAGCGGATCCTCGGATCGAGCGCGGCGTACAAGAGGTCGACGAGCAGATTTGCGATCAGGTAGATCACGATCAGGATGGTGACGAACGAAACCACCGTCGGCGCTTCACCTCTGGTCACGGCCTGGTAGATCGTGCCGCCGACGCCGTTGATGTTGAAGATGCCCTCGGTGACGATGGCGCCGCCCATCAACGTTGCGAGGTCGGCGCCCAGGAACGTGACCACGGGGATCAGCGAGTTGCGCAAGACGTGCACGCGAACCACTCGTCCACGGGAAAGTCCCTTGGCGGTGGCGGTGCGCACGTAGTCGGCACTCAGGTTCTCCGCCACGGACGTTCGGGTCAGTCGTAAGACGTAGGCGAACGAGACCGAACCCAGAACCAGGGCGGGGAGCAGGAGATTCTTGAAGCTGGTGTTGCCACCGACCGTCGGCGGGACGATGCCCCATTTGACGCCGATGAAGAACTGAGCCAGGAAGCCGATCACGAAGATCGGGATGGCGATGAGAACGAGGCTGAACAGCAGGACGGTGCTGTCGAAGAATCCGCCCTTACGCAGGCCGGCGATGAGGCCGAAGCCGACACCGAAGACGGTCTCGACGATCAGTGCCATGAAGGCAAGTTTCATCGTGATCGGAAATGCCTGTGCCAGAACTTCACTGACAGGTCGTCCGGAGAACGACGTGCCGAAGTCCAGCGTGAAGATGCCCTTCAGGTACAGCAGGTACTGCTGATAGAAGGGGAGATCGAGGTGGTAGCGCTCCCGAAGCTGTGCTGCCACAGCCGGACTGAGCGCCTTGTCGCCCGCCAACGCGGCAATCGGATCACCGGGAAGCAGGAAGACCATGGCGTAGATCAGAAGAGTGGCCCCGAGAAAAACCGGGATCATTTGAAGCACTCGGCGACCGATGTACCAGAGCATCGGATCACCTCCTTGTCGATGATCGTGTACGTCAGCGGACAGTCCGGTGTGAACACGAGTTCGGGACGGCAGGCAGGGCGCCTGCCGCCCCGAACTCACGTTTCAGATGCGGATCGTTCTACGCGTCAGTTCTTTTCGATGTCTTCGTAGACCGGAATGCCATTCCAGCTGATGGTCACGTTGGAGACGTTCTCCGACCATCCACTGGCGGCGTTGCGGTACCACGTCGGAATTGCAGGCAGGTCCTTGAGCAGCACTTCCTGAGCCTGATCGAGCAGTTCCTGAGCCTTCGCCTTGTCCGTCTGGCCGGCCGATTCGCGCAGGAGGCGGTCGAACTCGGGGTTGGAGTACTCGCCGTCGTTGGAGCTGCCGCCGGTCTGGTAGTTCTGCGCCAGGAAGCCGTACTGCTGCGGGTAGTCGCCCTGCCAGCCGGAGCGGAACGCGCTCTGGATGGTGCGGTCGGTGGCTTCGGTGCGGATCTGCGCAAAGGTGGCGTACTGCTTGCCCTTTGCATCGATGCCGAGCGTGTTGCGGATGCTGTTCGCCGTGGCGTCGACCCATTCCTGGTGTCCGCCGTCCGAGTTGTATCCGATCTCGAAGCTGCCGGACCACGGCGCGATGGCGTCGGCCTTGGCCCAAGCAGCCTTGGCTGCCTCGGGGTCGAACTTCAGGTTGCCGTTACCGGTCAGCGAGTCGTTCCAACCCTCGATTGCGGGGCTCGTGAAGTCGAGAGCAGGCGTCCTGGTCTTGTTGAAGATCTGCTGCGTGATCTGATCGCGGTTGATCGCCATCGAGATCGCCTGACGGCGGAGCATGCCTTCTTCACCACTGAAGTGCGCCAGGCGCCCCGGGATCGTGAACGTCTCGATGGTTGCCGACGGCTGGTTGACCGTGCGACCGGCAAGATCGGACTCGAAGGTCGTGACCGCGCTCGGCGGGACCTGGTCGAGGACGTCGACGTTGTTGGCGAGAAGATCGGTGTACGCCGTGTCGAGGCTGTTGTACATGATGAAGTCGACGCCGGCGTTCTTCGGCTTACGGTTGCCGTTGTAGTCCGGGTTCACGACCGTGTCGATGCGGACGTTGTGCTGCCACGCGCCGGTTCCGTCGAGCTTGTACGGGCCGTTGCCGACCGGGTTCTCGCCGAATGCGGTCATGTCCTTGAACGCGACCTCGGGCAGCGGGTAGTACGCCGTGAAACCGAGGCGGTCGGGGAACGCCGACTCGGGCTGCTTGAGTTCGATGGTGAAGGTGGAGTCGTCCACAACCTTCAGACCCGACATCGTCTGAGCCGTCGGAACCTCGGCTGCAACTTCGTCGTAGCCCTTGATCGGATCGAAGAACGATGCCTGGATCTGAGCGTTGGTGGAGAGGGCGCCGAAGTTCCACGCGTCGACGAACGACTTCGCGGTGACGGGGGTGCCGTCCGTGAAGGTCCAACCGTCCTTGAGCTTGACGGTGAAGTTCTGACCGTCGGTGCTCTCGATGGACTCGGCGACCTCGTTCTCCGTGCCGCCGTCGGCGGTGTACGAAACGAGACCGGCGAACAGGGAGTCGAGGACGCGGCCGCCCTGGTTCTCACTCGTGTTCGTAGGAATGAGCGGGTTCTGGGGCTCGCCCGCCCAGGCGTTGACGACGCCGCTGGACGATCCGCCCGACGAATCGCCGGACGAACATGCCGTGATCAGCACTGCCGTCATTCCGAGCGCGACCGCGCCGGTCGCTATGCGTGAGATACGCAAAGGAATTCCTTCCACATCTAAGTGACCCCGAGCATGCTCGCGGCCTGCCGACAGCCGTAACTGCCGGCGTCGTGTCGCCTACAACTGAAAGTGAACGTGACTTCGAGTTGCGGTCGAATAATGGTTTGACAATAGACACATCGAACCCGAAGCGCGCACCGCACCCATTGTTGGAAAATTGGGGGTAATTGAATTCGGACACATTCATTCGTCGGCAGATGCGACCACCCGTCGCATCGTTTCGACCGATCGTCGCAGGACAACGGGTTGCAACGTGATGCAACGGTGCGTTTGCGCGAGCTTGTGACTACCCTCACACGGAGTCAGAAAAGTGTCGATCAAAGTGGAAAGAAGGCCGTCAGCCATGACAAGCGCAGCCGAAACAGACGTCCCCCAGGCATATCCGCCGAGCGCAGAGTTCGCTGCGGCCGCCAACGCGGGACCGGAGTTGCAGGCTGCCGCAGATACCGACCGCCTCGCTTTCTGGGCGAATCAGGCTGAGCGCCTTCACTGGCACGAGAAATGGACCGACGTCCTCGACTGGACCGACGCCCCCGTCGCGAAGTGGTTCGTCGGCGGAAAACTCAACGTCGCCTACAACTGCGTCGACCGCCACGTCCTCGCCGGCAACGGCGACCGCGTCGCCATCCACTTCGAAGGCGAACCGGGCGATTCCCGCGATCTGACCTACAACGACCTCCTCGCCGAAGTCAGCCGCGCCGCAAACACTTTCACCGACCTCGGCCTTGTCGCCGGTGACCGCGTCGCGATCTACATGCCGATGATCCCCGAAGCGATCGTCACCATGCTCGCCTGCGCCCGCCTCGGCCTGACCCACTCCGTCGTCTTCGCCGGATTCTCCGCCACCGCCCTGCGCTCACGCATCGACGACGCCCAGGCCAAGCTCGTCGTCACAGTCGACGGTCAGTGGCGACGCGGCGCAGCAGCACCCATCAAAACAGCGGTCGACGAATCCGTCGCCGGCGCCGAATCCGTCCAGAACGTGTTGGTGGTCAACCGAACCGGCATCGACGTCGACTGGACCGACGGCCGTGACCTGTGGTGGCACGAGACCGTCGCGCAGGCCTCGCCCGAACATCAGGCGCAGGCTTTCGACGCCGAACATCCCCTGTTCATCCTCTACACCTCCGGCACCACCGGTAAGCCCAAGGGCATCATCCACACCTCCGGTGGCTACCTCACCCAAGCCTCCTACACCCACCACAACGTCTTCGATCACAAAGCCGGACAAGACGTTTACTGGTGCACCGCAGACATCGGCTGGGTCACCGGACACTCCTACATCGTCTACGGCCCCCTCTCCAACGGCGTCACCCAGGTCGTCTACGAAGGCACCCCCAACTCCCCCGACGAGCACCGCCACTTCAACATCATCGAGAAGTACGGCGTCTCCATCTACTACACCGCACCCACCCTCGTGCGCACCTTCATGAAGTGGGGCCGCGAGATCCCCGACGCCCACGACCTGTCGTCCATTCGCCTCCTCGGCTCCGTCGGCGAGCCCATCAACCCTGAAGCGTGGCGCTGGTTCCGCGAGGTCATCGGCGGCAACAAAGCGCCCATCGTCGACACCTGGTGGCAGACCGAGACCGGCGCGATCATGATCTCCCCGCTGCCCGGTATCACCGCCACCAAGCCCGGATCCGCCATGGCTCCGCTCCCCGGCATCTCAGCCAAGATCGTCGACGACGACGCCAAGCCCCTCGGCCCCGGCGGCAACGGCTACCTCGTCCTCGACGAGCCGTGGCCCGCGATGCTCCGCGGCATCTGGGGCGACATGGACCGTTACCGCGACACCTACTGGTCCCGCTACGCCGAAGAAGGCTGGTACTTCGCCGGTGACGGCGCCAAGTACGACGACGACGGCGCACTCTGGGTCCTCGGCCGCGTCGACGACGTCATGAATGTCTCCGGGCACCGCATCTCCACCTCCGAAGTGGAATCGGCACTGGTCAACCACCACGGCGTCGCAGAAGCCGCCGTGGTCGGCGCCGCAGACGAGACCACCGGACAGGGCATCGTCGCCTTCGTCATCCTGCGCGAAGGCGTCGAGAACACCGGCGACGTCCTGATCGCCGAGCTCAAGGCTCAGGTCTCCACCGACATCAGCCCCATCGCCAAGCCCCGTCAGATCACGATCGTGCCGGAACTGCCCAAAACTCGATCCGGCAAGATCATGCGCCGTCTCCTACGCGACGTCGCCGAAGGTCGAGACCTCGGAGACACCTCAACCCTGGTCGACCCCAAGGTATTCGACGCTATACGCGGCAAGTAGGGCCTTCGGCCCCCTGTGCGCCTTTTTGGTAGTGGGAACTACCAAAAAGGCGCACAGGGGCGGAGCCCCTCTCGCAACTTCACTTCCTCTTTCGACGTCAGCCAGGACTCCTCGGCCGTGCGAATATCTGCAGCAACCCGCTTGTGCAAGGACTTTCCGCGCGCGGAGAGAAACACGCGCACCTTCCGGCGGTCGTCCTCACCGACTTCGCGATAGATGAGCGCCAGCGAGACCAACTTGTCCGCGACTCGCGTCAGCGTCGGAGCCGGCGTTCCCGTTCGATCGCGCAGCTCAGCCATCGTCCGCCCCTCGGTCGACGCCAAGGCTTCGAGCGTCATCCAGTGATCGAGAGTGAGATTCTCTGCCGCCAGCGCCTTCTCCGCCGCTGCCGCGGCCATTCGAGCTGCTCGGACCAGCGCGGTCGTCAGCGACGCATCAAGAATTCCGGAGTCACTTTTTCCCACTGATCGCTCCCCCGCTGTTGCGTAGTTCACACTTCTCGGGCAATACTTTCAAATGAAATGATAGTAACCCAGGCCAGGCCGCTGACTCCCGATTCCGGCGGCGACGCATGAGCGCTACCGGCGCGCTCGAACGCGCGCGCAGCGCGGTGTGGCGCCTGGGCATGGTGGTTCCCCTCCAGGGACCGGCCGGACTGTTCGGCCCCTCCTGCGAAGCAATCAGCGAATTGGCCGCCCGCGACCTCAACAACTCCGGTGGCGTACTGGGACGCGAAGTCCAGATCGAAGTGATCGACGGCGGCGCTTCGCCGAGCGCCGTCGCCGCCCGCGTGCAACAGCTACTCGACGCCGGCGACATCGACGCCGTCAGCGGCTGGCACATCTCCTCGGTGCGCCACGCGCTTGCGCCCGTGGTCGCCGACCGCATCCCGTACTCGTACACCTCGCTCTACGAGGGCGGCGAGGTCAGGTCCGGCATCTACTGCTCTGGTGAGACACCCCGGCAGCAGATCGCGCCGGCACTGAAGTGGCTGCGCGACAACGTCGGAGCACGTAAGTGGTTTGTCGTGGGCGACGACTACATCTGGCCGCACAGCTCACTGGGGGCAGTCCGACAGTTCGCGACCGAACTCGACCTCACCCTGGTCGGTGGTTCGTTTGTCGACCTGGGGCGCGGCAACATGAAACAGCTGGTCGAGACCGTCTCGAACTCCGGGTGCGACGGCGTGATCATGCTCCTCGTCGGGCAGGACGCCGTCGACTTCAACCGCGCCTTCGCCCGCCGCGGCCTCGACGAATCGATGATCCGATTCAGCCCGTTGATGGAAGAGAACATGCTGCTCGCGAGCGGACCGAGGGCAACCCGAAACCTGTTTGCCTCCGCCGCGTACTTCCGTTCGATGGTCGACGGCAACTCCATGGACCTGCTCGGACGCTACGTCGCACTGCACGGCGCGCACGCCCCAGCACTGAACAACGCCGCCGAGTCGTGTTACGAAGGGATACATACCCTTTCGGCCCTGGTTCGACGCGCCGACAGCACACATCCGCGCGACCTGGACGCCGTCGTCGAAGGCGCCGCGTACGACGGACCTCGCGGAACCGTCGAGTTTCGTGATCGTGTTGCACGGCAGAAGATTCAGCTTGCCGTCGCCGACGGACTCGACTTCTCGATCATCGCCACCCTCTGAAATCTTTCCCTGAGATTCACCTCTTGACTTCTGTGGCGCGCATCACTTAGTTTCATTTGGAATCATTTCATTTGAAAGTAACCCGTCCCGAAAGTAACCGGAGGTGCCCGATGGGCAGTGTTGGTTTGCTTTACGTGGGAGCCGTCCTCTTCGTCAACGGACTGATGCTGCTCGGCACAGTTCCCGTTCGATCCGCCTCGGTCCTCAACCTCTTCGTCGGCGCTCTTCAGTGCGTCGTCCCCACCGTCATGTTGATTCAGGCACAGGGAGATTCGAGTGCCGTCCTGGCGGCCTCGGGGCTCTACCTGTTCGGATTCACCTACCTCTACGTGGGCATCAGCAATCTCGCCGGCTTCGAACCGGAAGGAATCGGATGGTTCTCGCTGTTCGTCGCGTGCGCCGCACTGGTGTATTCCTTCCTCTCGTTCACGGTGAGCAACGACCCGGTATTCGGCGTCATCTGGCTCGCGTGGGCAGCACTCTGGACGCTGTTCTTCCTGGTGCTCGGCTTGGGCCGGGAAAACCTCGGCCGCTTCACCGGTTGGGCCGCAGTCCTTCTGAGCCAGCCCACCTGCACGGTTCCCGCCTTCCTGATCCTGACCGACAACTTCCACACCACGCCTGCCGTCGCGGCCGGCTGGGCCGGAGCACTTCTGGTTCTCCTGGGTCTGGCCAAGATCCTCGCCGCCCCCAAAGCCGCAGTACCCCAACCCCGTCCAGTCTTCAACTGATCCACACAACCAAGGAGTGAAAGACAATGCGACACGGTGACATCTCCTCGAGCAACGATACAGTCGGCGTAGCAGTGGTCAATTACAAGATGCCCCGCCTGCACGATCGCGCGGGCGTCCTCGAGAACGCGCGCAAGATCGCCGACATGATGATCGGCATGAAGACCGGCCTCCCCGGAATGGATCTCGTGGTCTTCCCCGAATACTCCACGCAGGGAATCATGTACGACGAAGAGGAGATGTACGCGACAGCGGCCACCATCCCCGGTGACGAGACCGCGATCTTCTCCGCTGCATGCCGCGAAGCCGACACGTGGGGAATCTTCTCCATCACCGGCGAACAGCACGAAGATCACCCGAACAAGCCGCCGTACAACACGTTGATCCTCATCGACAACAAGGGCGAGATCGTTCAGAAGTACCGAAAGATCCTGCCCTGGTGCCCCATCGAAGGGTGGTACCCCGGTGACACCACCTACGTTTCCGAGGGACCCAAGGGGCTGAAGATTTCGCTGATCATCTGCGACGACGGTAACTACCCGGAGATCTGGCGCGACTGCGCGATGAAGGGCGCCGAACTGATCGTCCGCTGCCAGGGATACATGTACCCCGCCAAGGACCAGCAGGTGATGATGTCGAAGGCGATGGCCTGGGCCAACAATTGTTATGTGGCAGTTGCCAATGCGGCCGGATTCGACGGCGTCTACTCCTACTTCGGGCACTCGGCGATCATCGGATTCGACGGTCGAACGTTGGGCGAAACCGGTGAGGAAGAATACGGAATCCAGTACGCGCAGCTGTCCGTCTCGGCAATTCGTGATGCGCGCGAGAACGATCAGTCCCAGAACCACATCTTCAAGCTCCTCCACCGCGGCTACTCCGGCGTCCATGCAGCCGGTGACGGCGACAAGGGCGTCGCGGACTGCCCGTTCGAGTTCTACAAGCTGTGGGTCACCGACGCCCAGAAGGCTCAGGAACGCGTCGAGGCCATCACCCGAGACACAGTGGGTGTAGCGGATTGCCGCGTCGGAAACCTGCCGGTCGAGAAGACAATCGAAGCGTAAGGATCTCGCCGTGCCGTATATCACCGACATGCTCCACGACCGGAACAGTGCAGGAGCACCACCGGCCGAGGAACGAACCGAGCCCGCACCGGTAGGAGCCTTCGACGCCCACAAGCTCTCGAAGGCCCTCAGTTCCAAGATCGTCGGACAACAGGCCGCCGTCGACGCTGTGGTTCGCGCAATTTCGATCGCGCATGTCGGTGCCACGGATCCGACGCGTCCGCTCGCCAACATCCTTCTGGTCGGCCCCACCGGCGTCGGCAAGACGGAGCTCGTGCGGCGCGTGGCCGCGGAACTACGGTCAGGGCCCGACGATCTGTGCCGCATCGACATGAATGCTCTGGCACAAGAGCACTATGCGGCATCGTTCTCCGGGGCTCCGCCTGGATATGCCGGCAGCAAGGAGTCCTTCACACTGTTCGACAAGAACACCGTCGAGGGCGATCCGTACACCCCCGGAATCGTCCTGTTCGACGAAGTGGAGAAGGCCGACCCCACCGTGCTGCGTGCGCTCCTGCAGGTCCTCGACAACGGCGAGCTCCGGTTGGCGAACGGTCAGCAGAAGATCTCGTTCCGCAACAGCTACGTGTTCCTGACGTCGAATCTCGGTTCGGCTGCGGTGGCCGAACGTCGACGGTCACGGCTACGCCAGATCGCCGATCGCGTCCGGATCGATAGACCACGCCACGGTCACCACCTGGTGCAGCGCGCGTTGGAGAAGTTCTTCGACCCCGAGTTCTTCAACCGCATCGACGAAACCGTGATCCTCGACGAGTTCGACGAACGGACGGCGGAGCAGGTCACTCGGCTCGAAATCGGACTGATCACAGCTCGGCTGGCCAGGAGAGGCGTCGACGTGGAGGTAGACGACAGCGCCGTCGCTCTGCTGCAACGACGCGGATTCGATCCGGTGTACGGAGCGCGCGGGCTGCGTCGGACCATCCGGAACGTCCTGGCTGACCCGGTGGCCGGCGCCGTTCTCGACCTGCGACCGGTCGGGACGCAGCCACTCGTCTTGCAGGCCCGGGCAGTTGGTGATCAGATACAGGTAAAGAAAGCCCCATGAGTGCTCGCTCACGTTGCGGATTGAATCCGCAACGTGGGCGACACATTTCAAACATGTCCGCGTAACGCCACCTCCCTAGGTTTGGTGCCTGCACCACAAAGTGCACATGCACAGGCACCCAGGGGAAGTGACGTCATGACAGCAGTAAACGAGCAGGTGTCCGCAGTCGCGCCGGGCAGCGCGAATCCCGGCCAGAACACCGCACTGAAGGAGACGCTGGAGGACTACACCCTCCGTTTTGCGCCGCGCAGCTACCGCAAATGGGGAACCGGGGTCGTCGCGACGTCCGCACTCGGCGGAATCGCATATCTCGCAGACTTCTCGATCGGCGCCAACATCGGCATCTCGTACGGCACCGGCAACGCGCTTCTGGGCATCGCAGTGTTTGCCGTCGTCATCATGGCCACGGGCTTCCCACTCGCCTACTACGCTGCGCGATACAACATCGACCTCGATTTGATTACGCGCGGAAGCGGTTTCGGATACTACGGCTCGGTTGTCACCAACGTCATCTTCGCGACGTTCACGTTCATCTTCTTCGCCCTCGAGGGTTCCATCATGGCCCAGGGTTTGAAACTGGGGCTCGGAATCCCACTCTCGATCGGGTACGCGGTCTCGACGCTGATGGTCATCCCACTGGTCATCTACGGAATGAAGGCTCTGGCGAAGCTCCAGGTGTGGACGACGCCCTTGTGGCTCGTCATGATGGTTCTGCCGTTTCTGTATCTGCTGTTCAAACACCCTGATTCAGTGAGCGCATTCTTCGCCTTCGGCGGTGAGGACGGCGCAAACGGCAAGGGCGTCAACTTCGGTTCGGTGATGTTGGCCGCGGGCGTCTGCCTGTCACTGATCGCGCAGATCGCCGAGCAGATCGACTACTTGCGCTTCATGCCGCCCAAGACGCCGGAGAACACCCGTCGTTGGTGGGCTGCAGTAATTCTCGCCGGCCCCGGCTGGGTCATCTTCGGTGCGTTCAAGCAGATCGTCGGACTGTTCCTCGCCGTGTACATCATCGCGAACGTCGTCGACGGCTCCTCGATCGCCAACCAGCCCGTGCACCAGTTCCTCGAGATCTACCAGGACATGATGCCGCACTGGCTCGCCATGACACTGGCCGTGATCCTCGTGGTCATCAGCCAGATCAAGATCAACGTCACCAACGCGTACTCCGGCTCACTGGCCTGGACCAACTCGTTCACCCGCGTCACCAAGACCTACCCGGGGCGCATGGTCTTCGTTCTGGTCAACCTGGCGATCGCACTGATCTTGATGGAAGCCAACATGTTCGACTTCCTCAACACGATCCTCGGGTTCTACGCCAACTGCGGTATCGCCTGGGTCGTGGTCGTCGCCTCGGACATCGCGATCAACAAGTACTGGTTGAAGCTCTCCCCGAAGGCCCCCGAATTCCGACGCGGGATGCTCTACGACGTCAACCCCGTCGGCTTCGTGTCGATGCTGCTGGCTGCGGGAGTGTCGATCCTGGTGTTCTTCGGCGCTTTCGGTTCGGCGATCAAGCCGTTCTCCCCGATCGTCGCCATCGTCATCGCACTGGTGATGCCGCCGGTCCTGGCCGTCGCCACCAAGGGCAAGTACTACCTACGACGCACCGACGACGGCATCGATCTACCGATGTTCGACGAGTACGGAAACCCCTCCGGCGAAACGCTTTTGTGCTGCGTCAGCGGAATCGAGTTCGAGCGTCCCGACATGCTCGCGTCGAACGTTCCCGGTCCGAACGGCGAGAAGCAGTACATCAGTTCCTTGGCACTGAGTACCGACAAGACCGGTGAGCACGTCCTGCCTGCTCAGCTTCCCTGACAACTGCTGTGGGGCGTTATTAAACGCCGGGGGGGTTTAAATGGGCACACCAAAAATTAACAAAATAGTTGCGCCCGCCGTGGGGGTTTGAGGTGCCGTGGGAAAAGATGCCGCCA
>NZ_JBHTSW010000059.1:0-31056 GCF_042794945.1 Rhodococcus sp. NPDC056506
CTGGCGCACGATGACCTCGATGTGCTTGTCGTGGATCGACACACCCTGGCTCCGGTACACCTCCTGGACCTCGTTGACCAAGTGGATCTGAACCTGACGCGGACCCATGACTCGCAGGACCTCGTGGGGATCGGCAGCACCTTCCATGAGCTGCTGTCCGACCTCGACGTGGTCACCGTCAGCCAAGAGGCTTTCGCGACCGTCGGCGTGCTTGAAGACGCGCAGACGCTGACGCTTGCTGAGCTTGTCGTAGACAACCTCTTCGCCGCCGTCGTCCGGAACGATGGTGATCTTGTAGAAACGATCGCCGTCTTCGAGCTGTACCCGACCGGTGACGTCCGCGATGGGAGCCTTGCCCTTGGGCACACGTGCCTCGAACAGCTCCTGGACACGCGGCAGACCGCCGGTGATGTCATCTCCTGCGACACCACCCTGGTGGAAGGTACGCATGGTCAGCTGGGTACCGGGCTCACCGATCGACTGAGCGGCGACAATACCGACAGCCTCACCGATGTCGACCAGCTTGCCGGTGGCCATCGAGCGGCCGTAGCAGGTGGCACAAACGCCGGTGCCGGTGGTGCAGGTCAGGACCGAGCGGACCTTGACCGTCGTGATGCCGGCCTCGAGCAGAGCATCGATCGCGGGGTCACCGAGATCGTGGCCACGCTCGACGATGACGGTGCCGTTCGCGTCGACTGCATCGGCCGCCAAGGTGCGGGCGTACGTGCTGGTCTCCACGTGAGCATCGCGGATCATCGTGCCGTCGGCCTGCTTCTCGGCGATCGTGGTGACGATGCCGCGCTCTGTTCCACAGTCGACCTCGCGGACGATGACGTCCTGCGAAACGTCCACCAGACGACGGGTCAGGTAACCCGAGTCGGCGGTGCGGAGTGCGGTATCGGCCAGACCCTTACGAGCACCGTGCGTGTTGATGAAGTACTCGAGAACGGTCAGGCCTTCCTTGAAGGAAGACTTGATCGGACGCGGGATGAACTCACCCTTCGGGTTTGTCACCAGACCCTTCATACCGGCGAGCGAGCGAACCTGAGTCATGTTGCCGGCTGCGCCGGACTTCACGATCATCGGGATCGGGTTGCTGTCGGGGAAGTGAGCCTCCATGGCCTTGCCGACCTTGTCGGTCGCTTCCTGCCAAATGGTGACCAGAGCGCTGTTGCGCTCCTTCTTGTCCAAAGCACCACGCTGGTACTGCTTCTCGATCTTGTCGGCCTGAGCCTCGAAGTCCTCGATGATGGCGGGCTTCTCCGGCGGCACGAGCACGTCGGAAATCGAGACCGTGACACCCGAACGGGTGGCCCAGTAGAACCCGACGTCCTTGAGCTTGTCGACGGTCTGTGCAACCACGATCATCGGGTACCGCTCGGCGAGATCGTTGATGATCGTCGCCTGGCGCTTCTTCGGCATCTGCTCGTTGACGAACGGGTAGTCCGCCGGAAGCAGCTCGTTGAAGAGCACACGGCCGAGTGTCGTGGTGGCGGTCCAGCCGTCACCGTAGTTCCAGCCCTCGGGGAACAGTTCGTTCTCGAGGTCGCGCGGCGGACGCTGCTGCGTCAGACGCACCTTGATCTGAGCCTGCACCGAGAGAGCGCCGCGGTCGACCGCCATCTGAGCCTCGGCGGGCGAGGAGTACACGCCCTGCTCTGCCTCGTCGTTGGTCGGAGCAATGAGCTCACCGGTGACACCCTCGTCGAGACGGGTGAGGTGGAACAGACCCGTGACCATGTCCAGACGCGGCATGGCGAGCGGGCGACCCGAAGCAGGCGAGAGGATGTTGTTCGAGGACAGCATCAGGATGCGTGCCTCGGCCTGAGCCTCTGCCGACAGCGGGAGGTGAACAGCCATCTGGTCACCGTCGAAGTCGGCGTTGAAGGCCTCACACACCAGCGGGTGGAGCTGAATGGCCTTACCCTCGACGAGCTGCGGCTCGAATGCCTGGATACCCAGACGGTGCAGCGTAGGTGCACGGTTGAGCAGCACGGGGTGCTCGGCGATGACCTCTTCGAGGACGTCCCACACCTGGACGCGCTTGCGCTCGACCATGCGCTTTGCCGACTTGATGTTCTGCGCGTGGTTCAGATCGACCAGACGCTTCATCACGAACGGCTTGAACAGCTCGAGAGCCATCAGCTTGGGCAGACCACACTGGTGCAGCTTGAGCTGAGGACCGACGACGATCACGGAACGACCCGAGTAGTCGACGCGCTTACCGAGCAGGTTCTGACGGAAACGACCCTGCTTGCCCTTGAGCAGATCGCTCAGGGACTTCAGCGGGCGGTTACCCGGTCCGGTGACCGGACGTCCACGACGACCGTTGTCGAACAGGGCGTCGACCGACTCCTGCAGCATCCGCTTCTCGTTGTTGACGATGATCTCGGGAGCACCGAGGTCGATCAGTCGCTTGAGGCGGTTGTTGCGGTTGATGACGCGGCGATACAGGTCGTTGAGGTCGGACGTCGCGAAACGTCCACCGTCGAGCTGAACCATCGGGCGAAGCTCCGGCGGGATCACCGGAACAGCGTTGAGGACCATGCCCATCGGCGAGTTGCCGTTGGTCTGGAAAGCCGCAACCACCTTGAGGCGCTTGAGAGCACGCAGCTTCTTCTGGCCCTTGCCGCTGCGGATGGTCTCGCGAAGAGACTCTGCCTCGGCGTCGAGGTCGAAGTTCTGCATCAGAATCTGGATGGACTCTGCGCCCATCGCACCCGTGAAGTACTCGCCGTAACGGTCGACCAGCTCGCGGTACAGCAGCTCGTCGATGATGAGCTGCTTGACGCTCAGCTTGGTGAAGGTGGTCCAGATCTCGTCGAGACGATCCAGCTCACGCTGCGCGCGGTCACGGAGCTGACGCATTTCGCGCTCGCCGCCGTCCTTGACCTTGCGGCGGACATCGGACTTCGCGCCCTCTGCCTCGAGCTCCGCGATGTCGGCTTCGAGCTTCTGCGCACGTGCCTCGAGATCGGCGTCGCGCTGATCTGCGACGGTCTTCTTCTCGACCTGCATCTCGGCTTCGAGGGTGGACAGCTCGTTGTGACGGAGCTCCTCGTCGACGCCGACGATGACGTAGGCAGCGAAGTAGATGATCTTTTCGAGATCCTTCGGAGCCAGGTCGAGCAGGTAACCGAGACGGCTCGGAACACCCTTGAAGTACCAGATGTGCGTGACCGGTGCGGCCAGTTCGATGTGACCCATGCGCTCACGACGAACCTTGGCGCGAGTGACCTCGACGCCACAGCGCTCACAGATGATGCCCTTGAAGCGGACACGCTTGTACTTACCGCAGTAGCACTCCCAGTCCCGGGTGGGGCCGAAGATCTTCTCGCAGAAGAGGCCGTCCTTCTCGGGCTTGAGCGTGCGGTAGTTGATGGTCTCCGGCTTCTTGACCTCGCCGTAGGACCAATTGCGGATGTCCTCTGCACTGGCCAAGCCAATGCGGAGTTCATCGAAGAAGTTGACGTCGAGCACGTAACTTCCTTTCCCCGTTGGGGTTACGGTTGCCGGTCACCCGGCAACCTGACTGCCAATTCAAATGTGAACTACGCCCCCGGGCTGCTCTTTCAAGAGCAACCCGGGGACCGAAACCTAGTTCGCGAGGTCGTCGACCGTCGCAGCTTCGTTCCTGGACAGGTTGATGCCCAGGTTCGCTGCGGCCCGCTCCAAGTCCTCGTCGTCGCCGTCCGCCATCGTGATGGCCGCGCCGTCCGAGGACAGCACCTCCACGTTGAGGCAGAGCGACTGGAGCTCCTTGAGGAGCACCTTGAACGACTCGGGGATGCCGGGTTCGGGGATGTTCTCGCCCTTGACGATGGCTTCGTACACCTTGACTCGACCGACCACGTCGTCCGACTTGATGGTCAGCAGTTCCTGCAGCGTGTAAGCCGCGCCGTAGGCCTGCATCGCCCAGCACTCCATCTCACCGAAGCGCTGGCCACCGAACTGGGCCTTACCACCGAGAGGCTGCTGCGTGATCATCGAGTACGGACCGGTCGAACGAGCGTGGATCTTGTCGTCGACCAAGTGGTGCAGCTTGATGATGTACATGTAACCGACCGAAACCGGGTACGGGAACGGCTCGCCGGAGCGGCCGTCGAACAAGGTGGCCTTTCCGTCGGGTCCGACCATCTGCTCGCCGTCACGGTTCGGCAGCGTCGCGCCGAGGAGACCGGTGAGCTCGTCTTCCTTCGCACCGTCGAACACCGGGGTGGCGATGTTCGAGTCGGCCGGAGCGGACAGCATCTCTTCCGGCAGGGTCGCAGCCCAGTCGGGACGAGAGCCGTCGGACGCGATCTGAACATTCCAGCCGGTCTTGCCGATCCACCCGAGGTGGGTCTCCAAGACCTGACCGATGTTCATACGACGCGGGACGCCGTGCGTGTTCAAGATGATGTCGACAGGCGTGCCGTCCGAGAGGAACGGCATGTCTTCCTGCGGCAGGATCTTGCCGATGACGCCCTTGTTACCGTGGCGGCCGGCGAGCTTGTCGCCGTCCTGGATCTTGCGCTTCTGTGCCACGTAGACACGGACCAGCTCGTTGACACCGGGAGGCAGATCGTCGTCTTCGTCACGCGAGAACACGCGGATTCCGATGACCTTGCCGGTCTCACCGTGAGGAACCTTGAGGGACGTGTCACGAACCTCGCGAGCCTTCTCACCGAAGATGGCGCGAAGGAGGCGCTCTTCGGGGGTCAGCTCGGTCTCGCCCTTCGGCGTGACCTTTCCGACCAGCACGTCGCCGTCACGAACCTCGGCACCGATACGGATGATGCCGCGCTCGTCGAGGTCAGCGAGGACCTCGTCGGAGACGTTCGGGATGTCGCGAGTGATTTCCTCGGCACCGAGCTTGGTGTCGCGGGCATCGATCTCGTGCTCCTCGATGTGAATCGAGGTCAGGACGTCCTCTTCCACGAGACGCTGCGACAGAATGATCGCGTCCTCGTAGTTGTGGCCTTCCCACGGCATGATCGCGACGAGCAAGTTCTTGCCCAGCGCCATCTCACCGTTCTCGGTGCAAGGGCCGTCGGCCAGAACCTGGCCGGCCTCGACACGCTGTCCCTCGTCCACGATCGGACGCTGGTTGGCGCACGTGCCCTGGTTGGAACGCGCGAACTTGCGCATCCGGTACGTCTTGCGGCTTCCGTCGTCAGCCATCACCGTGACGTAGTCCGCGGAGATCTCCTCCACGACACCGGTCTTCTCGGTGATGATGACGTCGCCGGCATCCACAGCTGCACGCAGCTCCATGCCGGTTCCGACGAGAGGTGCCTCGCTGCGAACCAGCGGGACAGCCTGACGCTGCATGTTCGCGCCCATCAGGGCACGGTTTGCATCGTCGTGCTCGAGGAACGGAATCATCGCGGTAGCGACGGACACCATCTGACGCGGCGAAACGTCCATGTAGTCGATGTCGGAGGACGCGACGAACTCGACCTCGCCACCCTTACGGCGGACGAGAATCTTCGAGTCGGTGAAGCGACCCTCACGGTCGATGGCCGAGTTGGCCTGCGCGACCACGTGGCGGTCTTCTTCGTCGGCGGTCAGGTAGTCGACGTCATCCGTCACCTGTCCGTCGACGACGCGACGGTACGGGGTCTCGATGAAACCGAACGGGTTGACGCGGGCGTAGACCGACAGTGAACCGATCAGGCCGATGTTCGGGCCTTCCGGGGTCTCGATCGGGCACATGCGGCCGTAGTGCGACGGGTGAACGTCGCGAACCTCGAGGCCGGCGCGCTCACGGGACAGACCACCCGGGCCGAGGGCGGACAGACGACGCTTGTGCGTCAGCCCCGACAGCGGGTTGTTCTGGTCCATGAACTGCGACAGCTGGGAGGTTCCGAAGAACTCCCTGATCGCAGCGACGACGGGACGGATGTTGATCAGCGTCTGAGGCGTGATTGCCTCGACGTCCTGCGTGGTCATGCGCTCACGAACCACGCGCTCCATGCGGGACAGGCCCACGCGGATCTGGTTCTGGATGAGCTCGCCGACCGTACGCAGACGACGGTTGCCGAAGTGGTCGATGTCGTCGACCTCGACGGGAACCTCGACGCCGCCCGGAGCCGTCATCGAGGTGTCACCTGCGTGCAGACGCACGAGGTACTCGACGGTGGCGACGATGTCTTCTTCGGTGAGCGTGGATGCAACGATCGGCTGACCCGCGTTAAGGCCGAGCTTCTTGTTGATCTTGTAACGACCCACGCGAGCGAGGTCGTAGCGCTTGTCCTTGAAGAACAGGTTCTCCAGCAGAGTCTGCGCGCTCTCCTTGGTGGGGGGCTCGCCCGGACGCAGCTTGCGGTAGATGTCGAGCAACGCCTCATCGGTGCCGGCGGTGTTGTCCTTCTCCAGCGTGGCCATGAGGATCTCGGAGAAGCCGAAGCGCTCCGTGATCTGCTCGGTGGTCCAGCCGAGTGCCTTGAGCAGGACGGTGACAGGCTGACGACGCTTGCGGTCGATACGGACACCAACGGTGTCGCGCTTGTCGACGTCGAACTCGAGCCATGCGCCGCGACCCGGGATCACCTTGACGCTGTGCAGATCCTTCTCGGTGCTCTTGTCGACGCTCATGTCGAAGTACACACCGGGGGAACGCACGAGCTGCGAGACGACCACACGCTCGGTGCCGTTGATGATGAAGGTGCCCTTGTCGGTCATCATCGGGAAATCTCCCATGAAGACCGTCTGGCTCTTGATCTCACCAGTGTTGTTGTTGATGAACTCCGCGGTGACGAACAACGGCGCCGCGTAGGTCATGTCCTTGTCTTTGCACTCGTCCGTCGAGGCCTTGACCTCGTCGAATCGAGGGTCGGAGAAGGACAGCGACATAGTGCCGTTGAAATCCTCGATCGGAGAAAGCTCCGCGAGGATGTCCTCGAGACCACCGGACACTGCATTGTCGCCGAGTGCCGCTGCTCGTTCGCGCCAACTCTGCGCGCCGATCAGCCACTCGAACGAATCTGTCTGTACGTCAAGAAGCCCGGGAACTTCGAGGGGTTCGCGAACTTTCGCGAACGAAACCCTCTTCGGGGCTCCGGGGATTCCGGAAACTGCCTTGGTCTGGCTAGAGACTGCCAAGATGCGTCCTTCCAGCACCTCACGCGGGCCGCTCCGTGCTGTTGCGACCGCCGCTGTATCTGCTTCGAATTTCGCTGGTTACAACCCGAACGAAACCCGTCGCAGAAAGCAAGAAGTACTTGACTTCGCAGCGGTTGAGACGAGGGGTGGACAGGAGGCAGCCAGCGCAACGTCCAAAAGTACACCCTTACTCTGGAAATGTCGAGTCGGGTGTAACTGAGGGTCGAATTCAGATACTGACGTGAGACTGCCGATCACTCGTCCGTGCATGTTCACCGATCAGAGTGGACCTTGCGGACCGCCCCGTCAAGGGCGCGAGCGCGTGTCGCAGCATTCGAACATTCGTCGCCTGCATTCGAACACTGCCACCGGAAGTGTAGCGAGCAACGGCGTCACACACGAAAAATCTGGACCGACATCGTGCGTCGGTCCAGATCTTCGCGCTGGTACGCAGGGGCTACTGGCGTTCTACTGGTCGCGAATCTCAGAAATCAGCCAGTTTCCGTCCTGCTTCTCCAGGCTCACGATGACCATTCCTGAGCGAGAGTCTGCGGCCACGCCGTTCTGCGTCGAGCTGACGTTCAGTTGGGCGAGCAACTGTGCCCGGTCCTTCTCGAGTCGCGTGATCCCGATCAGCGGGACATCAGCGGTCGTTGCCGTCTGCGTTTGTTCGACGCCGGCCTTCTGCGTGTCCTTGTACTGGGTCAGTTGGTCACGCATCGACTGATTCAGGCCCTGGACGCCCTTGTCGAAATCGGCGTCGAACGTGTCGGGTGAGAACGTGAAGACTGCGGCCAACGCCGACGGCGTCACGCGAAGAACCTCGGCCGTGGCGCCTTCGTCCACCCAGGCGATGTCGTCCGTCTTCGCGCCGACTTTGAAGAAGGCGACGCCCGCGAGGATCGCGACGACCACCGCTGCTGCGCCCAGGATCGCGACCAGGCGCCAGCCGGCCCTGGATGGTGGGGAGGTTGTCGCCGACTCCCCCGCGTCCGTCTCCGGGGCAGCGGGGGCCTTCGACTCTTCGGAAGCGGCCTTCGGTTCCTCGGCGACGGTCTTCGCCGGCTTGGTGAGATCCGGGGCTGGTGTGGATTCCGGGTCGTCGGATTCAGACTTCGCCGGCTCGGCACTGGAGGCTTGCGCCTTCGCGAGGTTCGGCTTCGCTGATTCAGGTGTCGCTGCTTCGGGAGTCACTGCTTCGGGAGTCACTGCTTCCGGAGCCGCTGCTTCTGGTGTCGCTGCTTCCGGCTGCTCGATAGTGGGCTCGACCGGATCCGAATCGGACGTCCCCGCGGGGACGTTGAGCGAGCGAGCACTTCCCGCGATCTTCGGCCGACGGTTCTGCGGGGAGGACGGTCCGCCGGTACGACGTTTGGGTGGCATTACGCGCTTCTCCTTCGAGGGATGTCGGTGTGCAGGTTCGAAGAACTACTGGCCACCGGAATCACCACCCTCGGTTGTCGGTGCAGGAGCACTGGATGCGGGTGCTTCGGTCCCCGAGCCGGGGGCGGGCGTCGCATCGGGTGCCGGCGTGGAGCCGTCGGCAGCCGGCAAAGTGCCGGAGCCGAGGTCGACCCGCGATCCGACCGGATCGGCCGACTGCGCCTTCCAGACCCCGTCCACCTCGACCATTCCGAGCCGCATCCCGAGCTGGTTCTTGACGAACTGGTTGCCCTGCGTCGTGGTCACTCGAACGACGACCAGAGCCGTGGCGGTCCGATCATCGGTGTTGAGTTCGGTCAGAGCGGACTGCACAACCTCGGTGTCAGCCTTCGAGCCGGAGTTACGCAATTCGTCGGTGATCGAATCCTGAACGGTCTGCAGATACGTCGTCATCTCGTCACCGGTCACCGAGGAACGCATGTTCTCGATCGACTGGTCGAGATTGGCCGAGTCCGCGTTGTTGAGATTGATCGCGACTTGCTGCGCACCGATCAGCGCGTCGTCACGCATCTCGGCGGTGGTGCGGTCGGTGGTCAGCGCCCGAACGTACGGGACGCCGAACACACCGAGCGCAACCACTGCCGCCAGAAGCAAGACACCGACCGCAATCAGAGACGCTGTCAGTCCCTTCGGTTTGCCGGTCGTCGGCGTTCCCGCTTCGACTTGCTCGGGCCCGCCGGACTGCGGGGAACTGTTTCTCTGAATCACACTCACTACCCTACTTACCTGTTTTGCCCAGCCTCTGGCCGCGAATCGTCAACTGCCACAACTCAGTAGCCTGAACTGCACAAACTCGATCACATTCGGATCGGTCTACTTCGGTGTCACTCCGAGCATCGGCGCCAACTGCGTCGCGATCGGGTTGAGGTTCAACTTGTCCGGATCGACCTTCGGCTTGAAGTCCCAAGGCTGGATCGTGTCGGGGTCTGCGTAGATCACACGGTTGGCACTACGGACACCCGTCTCGCTGCCCAACGGCACCTCACACGACGCCGCGGTGTTGAGCGGGAAATCCTGCTGGGTGTCGTCGAAATTGGGATTCTGACGCTTCATGTCGTCCAGGATCGCCATCGTGCCTTCGTAACCCACCGTGCACGAGAGCGGATTGTTGGTCTCCAGCACCAAGCCCTGATGGACCGTTCCGTCGCCGGGAGCAACCGTCGGTGCGGCAGCGGCAAGGCCAGGAAGGAAGATCAGGAACGGCTGCAGCGCGATCGTTCGCGGCGCAAGTGTCTTGGTAGTGGCCGCCAGATTGGTCAGGTCGGTCGTCAGGCTCGGACCGCCCTCGTCGATGAGGGCACCGATCTGATCGCTGGCCGGAATGCCGTTGTCGATCAAACGTCGAATGTCCGGGTCGCTGGTGCGCAACTGCGCCGTGACAGCGTCGAGATCGGTACTGAACTGCTTGATCGCGGAGGACTGATCCGACTGCGTCGTCAGAACCGTCTCACTGTTGCGAATCAGCGCGAGTGTCTGAGGCAGAGTGTCGAGACCGGACTGTGAGAGACCGGACAACGAATCGGCCAGGACCTGAATGTCCTCACCCTTGCCGTTGAACGCAGCACCGAGTTCGACGGCAACGGTGTGGAGTGCGTCGACCGGCACGGACTTGACCAAGCCGTTTGCACTGGTCAACACATCCTCGATCGGGATCGGAGTTGTGGTGTCCCCCACCGCAATCACCGACCCGTCCTCGAGGAAAGGTCCCTGATCGGTATCGGGCTGAAGATCGACGTACTGCTCACCGATGGCGGAGCGGTTAGCCACAACGGCACGGGCCGACGAGGGAATCTCCGGAGCACTGTTGTCGATCTTCAGGTCGACCTGAATTCCGTCCTCGGTCAACGACATGTCGCCCACTCGGCCGACCGGAACGCCGCGATACGTCACTTCGGCGTTGGTGAAAATTCCACCGGACGTGGCCAATTCGGTCTTGACCGTGTACTGCCCGAACCCCATGAGGTTGTCCAGACGCACGTACTTGGCACCGACGTAGATGAGACCCAGAAGCGCAACCAAGACAAAGCCGACTAGCTGCCATTTGACCAGAGCTGATCTCACTGTCCATCACCACCGATTCCGAACTGTTCCAGCATTCCCTGGATGGGGTTGAGCGGATCCGCCGCCGGAGCGGGGGTTGCCGGGTCACCGGCCGTTGTCGCGGGAAGACCGGCGACGACGGGGATCTGCGGCAGGATCGGAGCGATCGGCAGCAGTGACACCGTCGGCCAACCCGGCCGCGGTCCGTTGCCGTTGTAATACGGGTTGGACGGATCGACTACCGGCTTGGGATTGCCGAACTTCGGCTGACGGTATTCCGGTTCACCCTGTCCGACACCAAGACCCGAGAGAGTATTGCCGATCTGCAGGTCGACACTCAGGAAGAGGTTCACCGAACCACCCTGCGCAATCTTCTCGACACCGTCCGGGAACGGGAAGGTCGGGAGGAAAGGAAGTGCCCCGACGAAGTCGTCACCGGAGTCCGCGAGCGCCTGCAGCGTCGGACGAAGGGCCTGAAGATCAGCGATCAGATCGTCCTTCGACTGCGTGAGAACGTCGGTTCCCACTGTTCCGAGTCGATCCACCTGAGCGAGCATCTGCGTCAACTGCGGACGCTGCTCGTTGAGAACCTGTGTCGCAACGGGCAGTTCCTCGAGAATCTTGCCGATCTTCTCGTTCTGATCGTTGACTCGACTCGACAGCACGTCGAGTCCGTCGAGCGCGCGGGTGATGTCGTCACGCTGCTCGTTGAGTCCACCGATGAGAGTGTTCGCCTGCTCCAGCAGACTCCTCGTCTTGCCTTCGCGGCCGTCGAACGCGGCCCCGAGTTCTTCGACGATGGGCTGCAACTGGCCGACACCGCCGCCGTTGAGGAGCAGCGACAACGCACCGAGAACCTGCTCGATCTCGGTGGCGTGCCGGGTGCGATCGAGCGGAATCAGATCGCCGTCGGCCAGCTTCGCAGAGTCCGGTCCTGACGGCGGGGCTGACAGTTGGATGAACTTCTCGCCGAGCAGGTTCGTCTGCTCGACCGCGGCAATTGCATTGGCGGGCAGATCAACCGACGAGTCGAGGATGATACCGACATCTGCTGTCCATCCGTCCGGTCCGACCGACACGTCGTCGACGCGACCGACAGGAACGCCGTCGACCTTCACGGCAGACTGCGGAACAAGGTCCAGGACATCGTCGAACTGAATGGTCAAGTGCATCGGATCCGAGCCCACATCAGGACCGCCGGGAAGCGGGACCGCGTAGATACCCTCGGACGAGCAGGCGGTTGCCGAGATCAGGACAGCGCACAATCCGGCGCCGACTATCAATGAACGCTTCACTCGCCCTCCCCGTTTCCACTGGTCAGTCGCGGTGACACGACGCCGGGCACAGTGCCCGGAACTACCTGCATCTGCCGATCGGAACCGGCAAGGATGCCGAAGGGAAGGTTCAGGCCTGCAGCCTGATTGGCCGCGTCGGTCATCGCTGCGACGTTTGCGCACTGGTCGATGGCCGGTTGCATCTGCCGTCCCAACGCCTCGAACCGCGGATCACCGGGCAATAGTTTGCCGAGGTCCATCAACTTGCAGAGCACTCCGGCCGGGTTCTGAAGATCAGGGAACGCCAGACGTGAAGCGAGCACACCTGATTCGGCGTCGTACGAGTTGACCAGGTTGGAGATCGCCAACGGAAGCATGGTGAGCGTGTTGGCCAGGGCTTCCTTGTTGTTCGCCAATGTCTGTGTCGGTTCGACGAGACCCTCGGTTGTCTGGACCAGTTGATCGCGGTTGTCGGCCACGAACTTCGCGACGTCGCCGAGCGCAATCGAGAGCTGGTTCAGAGCGGCACCGAGATCGTCGCGCTCACCTGCCAGGAATCCGGTCAGGTCCGACAACTGCGTGTTGAACTGGCGCACCTGCTGATCGTTGGCCGCGAGAGCGCCCACGAAAGTATCCAGGTTCTTGATGGTGAGCGAGATGTTGTCACGCGAATCGTTCAGCGTCCGTGCGGCATCCGAGAGGTTGGTGATGCTGTCCCCCAACGCTTCACCGTTGCCTTCGAGGTTGGCCGCGCCGGTCTCGACGAAATCGGACAGCGCACCGTTCTTGTTGGCACCTTCGGGACCGAGTGCCGACGCGAGTTCGTCGATGCTGGAGTACAACTGGTCGACCTCGACGGGCGTCGCCGTCTTCTCGAGCGGAATGACTGCACCGCTGGACATCTTGTCGCCGCCGGTGAAGACCGGAGTCAACTGGATGTAACGGTCGGCAACCACCGAAGGAGTGATCTGTGCGGCGCTGGCGCCGGCGGGGATGTCGATCCCACGATCGACACGCAACTCGACCTTGACCTGATCTCCCTGAGGTTCGACGGATTCGACGGTGCCGACCTTGACACCGAGAACACGAACGTCGGAACCGTCGTAGATACCCACCGACTTGTCGAAGTAGGCGGTGATCTTGGTGGTTCCGGCGCGCGTGAACACCCACCACAGTGCGCCACCGATGACGAGTAACCCGATCAGAACAGCGGCGATGATCGCGACCGAACGCTTCTTGGAGCCGCTTCCGGCTTCGGCAGTGTCAGCCATCAGTTGCCTCCCAACGTACGAACGGGGTCACGGTAGCCCGGAATATCCGGCAGACCCGGCGGAAGGAGGTTCACGACGACCTGGTCGAACCAACGGCCGTTGCCGACCACGTTGGCGTACAGCCGAATGAAGGGTTCGTAGAGCTTCAGTGCCTTGTCCAAGTTCTCGTTATTGGCCTTCAAGATGTCGATGACGCCGTTGAGCTGCGTCAACGCCGGCCCGATTGCCGCCTCGTTGTCGCGAACGAGACCGGTGAGCTGCTGCGAGACTCGCTGAGTTCCGGTGAGCAACTGCGAAATCGCCTGCTGACGATTGTTGAGCTCCTGCACCAGAAGTCCGCCGTCTCGGATGAGCTGCGTGAATTCCTTGTTGCGATCAGCAAGGATCTGGGACGTCTTCCCGGTCGCGTCGAAAAGCTTCTGCAAGTCCTGATCGCGGCTCGCGATCGTCTGGGACAACCGGCTGACACCGTCGAGCGAGGCTCGCACGTCGCCAGGTGTCTCGGAGAAGGCTTGGGACAACGTCTCCATGCTCTTCGCCAACTGGTCGGTGTCGATGTCGCCGACCGTGTCCGCCGCGGCCGAGAAAGCCTGAACGACGTCATACGGAGACGTGGTGCGCTCGAGCGGAATCCGGTCCTTGGGATCGAGGTTGTCGGTTCCGCGCGGATCGAGTGCGAGGTACTTCTGCCCCAGAATCGTCTTGATCTGGATGGACGCCGAAGTTTGATCGCCGACCCACGCGTCGCTGACCTTGAAATCGACAAGTACACGATCTCCGTCGAGATCGACGGAGGTGACCTTTCCGACCTTCACACCGGCGATACGAACCTCGTTGCCGGGCTTGAGCCCGGCGGCTTCGGAGAACTCCGCGGAGTAGGACGAGCCTGCCCCTACGAACGGAAGCGAATCGAGGAAGAACGCTGACAAAGTGGCCAAGAGCACCACGAAAATACCGATGGCTCCGGCCATTGCCGGACTGCGACGTTTACTCATCGACCTTGCAACTCCCTCATACCGTCTTGAGTGCATCGCGTGGCCGCGTTGGTGTAGATCGGCTGGTTGACCGTCGGCAGGCCGGTGGGCAGATTCAGCGACGCAGACTGTCCGGGACCGGCGACGATGTCGATTCCACACAGGTAGAACTGGAACCAGGAACCGTAACTCGCGACGCGCGCGAGCTTGTCGAGCTTGACCGGCAAGGTCTCGAGCACCGCATTCACGTCGTCACTACGACGGTTGAGTGTGGTCGCCAAGGTGTTGAGTGCCGTGATCGAGCCCTGGATCGACGGCCGCGTCGGCTTGAGCAGATCGGCCGTCGCGTCGGTGAGGCCGGCGAGTGAGGTGACGGCCGAACCGACCACACCACGCTCGTTGGCTAACCCGGTGACCAGTTGCTGGGTGTTGACGATCAGCGAATCGAGGTTCTTGTCATTCGCGTTGACGGTGTCGAGAACGTCGTTGAGGTTCTTGATCACCGCGCCGATGACAGCGTCCTTGTCGGCAACGGTGTTGGTCAGGCTCGCGGTGTTGCGTACGAGCTCGCTGATGGTGCCCGACTCACCCTGGAAGACCTGGATAATCTGGTACGACAGCTTGTTGACGTCGTCGGCGCTCAGAGTAGTGAACAGCGGCTTGAAGCCGTTGAAGAGCGTCGTGAGGTTGACCGCCGGACGCGTCTGCGCCAACGGCAAGGTGTCGCCGCCGGTGATCTTCTTGCCCTGGCTACCTTCACCTTGTGAAAGCGAGATGTACCGCTGCCCCACCAGGTTGCGGAACCGGATCGTGGCGATTGAACTCGCCGGCAACCAATCACGGTCGGACACCGAGAACTGCACCTCGGCCTGGTTGTCGTTGACGATGGCGATCTTCTCGACCTGCCCGACACGAACTCCGGCAATGCGTACCTCGTCGCCCTCGTTCAGCGAGGTGACGTCGGAGAAGACGGCGTTGAACTTGGTACCGCCACCGCCTCCGAGGTTGGCGATACTGGCCGCCAGCAATCCTGTCGCCAGGACGGTGACCACCACGAAGATGATGAGCTTTGTCAGCGGAGCTGCGAGTCCTCTCATTGGACGCTCACCTCCGCACCGGCGAATGCCGGAGCACTGACCATTGTGGTCCACGCCGGAACGTCGTCCGGCGCAACACCGTTGGCCTGTCCGTAGATCACCTTCAACGTATCCTCTTCGAGTCGCGAGCCCGCGTAGCCGGCCTGCTGTGCAGGACCACTGTTGTTGGTCGAGAAGAGCTGCGGTCCGGAGCCCTCGGGCGCGGGCAGGAATTCCATGGTCGCGGGTCCTGGGTTGCGGGACGGCACCTGGTAGGAACCGTCACCGTACGACCCGCCGGGGTACTGCGGGAACGGGCGGCCGGGCTCGGTGACGTTGTCGTAGCAAACCGGGCCGCGGTTGTCGACGAGCCGGGGCTCGTCCTGGTTGGGCAGGTAGCGGCCCTTGGGGTTCACGATCTGAATACTCGCACGCACACCAGGATTGGGCGCGTCGGTGGACAGAATCTTGGCCGCTTCCGGTGCAGTGTCCGAGAAGCCCTTGAACGTGCACCCGAAGGTCGGCGAGTACTGCGCCAGCAGCTGGAGCGCTTCGGTCGAATCCGCAGCGAGCGTGATGATCGAGGACGAGTTCGTCTCGAGGAATGCTGCTGTGTTCGACGAGGTCGCGGTGAGCGACGCCAGTAGTGTCCGCAACTGATCCTGCTTCTGCACCACCGTGTTACCCGTGGTCCGCAGATTGTCGAGAGCGTTGACCAGATCGGGCGCAGCGTCCGAGTACGTCTGGGAGAAGTCCGCGAACTTACGCAGATCCTCTTGCACGGCAGGTAGTTCGGTGTTGACGCCGCGGAAGATCTCTTCGAGACGATCGACGGTCAAACCGAGCTCGGCACCGCGTCCCGTCAGGCCCTGAGCGAGGGACCCGAGAGTGTTCGCCAGATCCTGCGGCGGAATGGCCTGCAGGAGTGGGAGCAGCCCGTCCAGAACGTCACCGACCTCGACAGCGTTGCCGCTCTTGTCCTGGTGAATAACCGTTCCCGCGGAAATCGGGGTCGCGGTGGTTCCCTCCGGAATGATCAGGGAGACGTATCGCTCACCGAAAAGCGTCTTCGGAAGCAGACGCGCCGTGACGTTGGACGGAATCAGATCAGCCTTGTCCGGTTCGATCGCGAGGACTGACGTGACCTGGCCGTCTTTCGTCGACGCGGATCGCACCTCGCCCACCAGCAGCCCACGGACCTTGACGTCCGCGTTGGGCGGCAAAGCATTTCCGACGGTGTCGGTCACGAGGTCGATCTTCACGACGTCCTTGAACGTCTTGTTGAAAGTTCCGATGGTGAAGGCCAGGAACAAGGCCAACACCACGAAGAACACGAGTCCGAGCACACGGCGGCGCAGGACTGACGGAGCCTCGATCATCCGGCCACCCTCACTGTCGTCGTGGTGCCCCAGATTGCGAGGCTGAGGAAGAAGTCGAGAACGGCGATCGTCACGATGGCGGCGCGAACAGCGCGGCCGACGGCCACGCCAACGCCTGCGGGACCACCCGAGGCGTGGAAACCGTAGTAGCAGTGGATCAGGATCAGCACGAAGGCGAAGACCAGGACTTTCGCAAACGAGTACAGCACGTCCTGCGGTGGCAGGAACAGGTTGAAGTAGTGGTCGTACGAGCCCGTCGACTGCCCGTTGAACACGGTACTGATCACTCTCGAGGCGAGGTACGCCGCAAGCAGACCCACGATGTACAGCGGGATGACGGCGACGAAGCCTGCGATCATGCGCGTCGTGACCAGGAACGGCACCGAAGGCACCGCCATGACCTCGAGTGCGTCGATCTCCTCGGAGATTCGCATGGCACCGAGCTGAGCTGTGAATCCACAACCCACCGTGGCCGAGAGCGCGAGGGCCGCAACGATCGGAGCGATCTCACGGGTGTTGACGTAGGCGGAGAGGAAGCCGGTCAGAACCGAGCTACCCAACTGCTCGAGGGCGGCGAAGCCCTGCAGACCGACGACGACACCGGTGAATCCCGACATCATCGCGATGACGCCGATCGTTCCGCCGATGACTGCGAGCGCACCGCTACCGAACGTCACTTCGGCGAGCAGCCGAAGCGTCTCCTTCCGGTACCGGTGCAGGGTGCGCGGAGTCCACGCGATTGCGCGCGCGTAGAACGACATCTGCTCGCCCGCGCGGTCCAACGCGTTCAATGGAATCTTGGCAACTTTGCGGCTCTTCAGCAGGAACTGATCGCCGCGGCCTCGTGCGATGGTCATTTAGGTCAAGATCCCTTCGCCGGCACGATCTGGAGGTACACCATCGTCAGAATCAGATTGGCGAAGAACAACAGCAGGAACGTGATGACGACGGCCTGGTTCACCGCCTCACCGACGCCCTTGGGGCCACCGGACGGGTGAAGTCCCTTGTACGCGGAGATCACACCTGCGATGACACCGAACACCGCGGCTTTGATCTCACCGCTCCAAATGTCCGGTAGCTGCGCAAAAGCTGAGAACGACGAGATGTAGGCACCGGGGTTACCGCCCTGCAGGATCACGTTGAAGAAGTAGCCGCCCGCGATACCGACCACGGACACCAGCCCGTTGAGCAGTACAGCGATCAGCACCATCGCGAGTACTCGCGGAACCACCAGGCGCTGAATCGGATTGATTCCGAGGACTTCCATCGCGTCGATCTCTTCGCGGATGGTTCGTGAACCGAGGTCGGCCGTCACGGCCGATCCGGCCGCACCGGCGACCAGCAACGCTGTCACCAGAGGGCTACCCTGCTGGATCACCGCCAGGACGCTGGCCGCGCCGGTGAACGATTCTGCACCCAACTGCTTGATCAGCGAACCGGTCTGCAGTGAGACGACGGCGCCGAAAGGAATGGCTACCAATGCCGTCGGCAAAATCGTCACGCTGGCGATGAACCAGGCCTGCTCGATGAACTCACGGAACTGAAATGGACGCCGGAACGTATTCCTGACGACGTCGACAAACAGTTCGACGATGTTTCCGGCCTGAGTTAATGCTCCGTTGACCGGACTCAGAACCGAGTTGCGGGTAACCCCCATCCGATATGCCTACCCTTGCCCGTGTGTCGTGTTTCCGTAGGGATCGCCCTCGTATGCAGGAATGACCTGCGTGTCTTGCGAGCTGTCGTTCCACTCCCCCTGATAGCCGCTCGCTTCGGCGTACTGGGGATCGTACTGCCCAGTTCCGTCAACCTCGTCCAGGCTGTCCTGAATTGCCGCCTGAGCGTTAGCTGGGAGGGTGTGCATGATCTGGCGGACGCGCTCCTGGCGACGACGAACAGCCTGACGCTCCGGGTTTCCGGGGGTGGCCTTCATCTGCGGCACGATGCCCTCGACGTCGTCGACACCACCAGCGTGGTGACCGGCGTCGACGAGCGCCTGCTCGTGCGCCATCTGCGCCTCGTCCTTCTCCTCCGACATACCGATCGGACCGATCATCGTTCCGTTTAGGAACTGCTTGACGACGGGTTCGTCCGACGTGAGCAGAACCTCACGAGGACCGAACATCACCAACTGGCGACGGAAGAGCATGCCGATGTTGTCCGGCACCGTGCGCGCGAGGTTGATGTTGTGCGAGACGATCAGAATCGTGGCGTCGGACTGCGCGTTGATGTCGATCAGTGTCTGGCTGATGTACGTCGTACGCACCGGGTCCAGACCGGAGTCCGGCTCGTCGACGAGGATGATCTCGGGGTCGAGAACGAGTGCACGCGCCAGACCGGCACGCTTGCGCATACCGCCGGAGATCTCGCCGGGGAGCTTGTCCTCGGCGCCGACCAGACCGGTGAGGTCCAACTTCTCCATCACGATCTTGCGAATATCGGATTCCGACTTCTTGGTGTGCTCACGAAGCGGGAAGGCGATGTTGTCGTACAAGTTCATCGAGCCGAACAGAGCGCCGTCCTGGAACAGAACGCCGAACAGTTTGCGGATCTCGTAGAGCTCCTTGGAGGAGCACTGCAGGATGTCCGTGCCGTCGATGACGATGGAGCCTTGTTCAGGGCGGAGCAGTCCGATCAGGGACTTCAGGAACACCGACTTACCGGTACCCGAAGGCCCGAGCAGTGCACTGACCTCACCCGCGGGAAGTGTCAACGACACGTCCTGCCAAATCCTCTGCGACCCGAAAGACTTTGTCAGTCCTTGTACCGCTACCTCGACTCCCACCATTACCTCCGCGACGTCCGTTGCATGCATGCACCCGTGTGGGTTGGGTCACTCTATCGCATGGGAGTGGTACCCGTGACTGCGAATACTACTAACGAGTAGGGAAGAAGCATAATTCAGGTCACAGCCTAGTTCGGACACCCCTCCCACCTGCATGGATTCCGACATATCGCCCGCGAAAAAAGTTCAAAAAAAGAGGGCCACTCCCCGTGGGGAGTGGCCCTCTTCGTTACTACTCGCGAAGAGCAGCGGGAAAACCGTCTTACTTGATGACGATCTTTGCGCCGGCAGCTTCGAGCTTTTCCTTGGCAGCCTCTGCGGCGTCCTTGGCAACCTTCTCGAGGATGGCCTTCGGAGCGCTCTCGACGAGGTCCTTGGCTTCCTTCAGGCCGAGGCCGGAGACGACCTCACGGACGACCTTGATGACCTGGATCTTCTTGTCGCCAGCCGACTCGAGGACGACGTCGAACTCGTCCTGCTCTTCAGCAGCTTCTGCACCGGCAGCCGGTGCGCCTGCAGCGGCGACGGCGACGGGAGCAGCAGCGGTGACCTCGAAGGTCTCCTCGAATGCCTTAACGAACTCCGAGAGCTCGAGGAGGGTGAGCTCCTTGAACTGGTCCAACAACTCTTCGGTGCTGAGCTTCGCCATTGTGGCGGTCCTTCCTGTAAGTCCCATGTCGCTGATCCGCGACCGGGCGGGGTTATAGCAGTGATGCGCGGGTGCGGATCAGCTTTCGGCTTCGGCCTCGGCCGGAGCCTCGGTGGCAGCCTCTGCGGGGGCCTCTGCGGCTCCGCCTTCTGCGGCCTTCTTCTCCTGCAGTGCAGCAGCCAAACGGGCAAACTGCGAAGCGGGAGCATTGAACAGGCCTGCGGCCTTTGCCAAGTTGCCCTTCATCGCGCCGGCAAGCTTTGCCAACAGGATTTCGCGGGATTCGAGATCCGCGATCTTGTTGACCTCTTCCACGGACAGCGCAGCGCCGTCCATGTAGCCGCCCTTGATGATGAGCGCCTTGTTGTCCTTAGCGAAGTTCTTCAGAGCCTTCGCAGCGTCGACCGGTTCGCCCTTGATGAATGCAATGGCGGTCGGACCAACGAACAGGTCATCAAGGCCCTCGATGCCGGCCTCTGCGGCGGCACGCTTGACCAGGGTGTTCTTGGCGACGGAGTAGGTGGCACCTTCTCCGAGAGCGCGTCGCAGTGTCGTGATGTTGCCAACCGAAAGGCCACGGTATTCCGTGACCACAGCGGCGGTCGAACCCTTGAACTGCTCGGTGATTTCCGCAACTGCGGAAACCTTCTCAGGCTTTGCCATACTTCGCCTCCTCTCGTGAGCGTCGTTGTCCCACTCAGGAACCGCTGCACCTCATCGGGGATGAACCCGAGAAGACACAACCCGCGACATGCAAAACGCCCCGGCGCAAGCGCACGGGGCGTACAGAGGAAACATGAAGAAGAGGCTTACGAATCAGCGTAACGATGCAACGCAAAGCAGTGCATAACCAGGCAAACTGTAGAACCACTACATCAAGCTATCCCCCTACCTCGTTCACCTACGTGGGCCGCCGGGCACTCCCGGACTTTCAACCACACTCATCACTGAGCGCAATCACCAACGGTCTTGGGTAGAACATGATTTTGGGGTGAAGTTCATATCCAGCACTGAACTCCGCGTCGAAGACTACCCGACAGCTCTCCGGAAATCCAAATCGGCGTCGGCGGGCGCCCGGTTCTTCACGCCCCGCTTCTTCACGCACCTATGGCCCTGGCGATCTTGTGTTCGATCTCCGCCCGAGCACGATCCGGCAAGACAAGCAGTCCTTCGAGTTCCTTGTGTGCCTTCCTGTACGCGCTCTGACGTTCCTGCGGCGTCGCGCCCTCGTCCATGGCCAGTCGCAACAGACGCTGCGCTCGTACCAGACGCTCTTGTTCGACGAGGGTGAAGCCGCTGCGTCGGCGGCGTTTGGCTTCCGCTTCCGCGATTTCGAAGGCGATCGCGTAAGCGTGCACCGACTCGCGGTACTCGGTTTGTGCCTGCTCGTTACCGATCATCGTCTCCGGATTGCCTGGTCGGAGGAGATCGGCACGATATTTGGCTCGATGAAAATCGGCGGTCAACGGCTCGCGCATGTCCGTCATCATCGGGGTGTCGAGCAGCGTGACCGGGTCGAGCTCGTACGAGAACCATCTTGCGTCGACTTCGTCGTGCTGTTCGACGGCTTTCACCAGCTCGCGACGCTGCGTGTCTTCGTCGGCGTGATGTTGTGCGTTGGCTTGCGCGATGGCGACCTTGGTCTGCTGTTTGAGCCGGAAACGCTCCTGCCGACGCTCGATCCGCCTTTCGTTGGCAACCGCGACACCTTTCAGCGCCCCACCGATGGTGCCGCCGAAAACGAACAGCAGCCACCAGAAATTTCCGAGGAACTGGAACGCTTCGTGCATACACCCGATGATGCCACCGCTAGATCGATACCACCGCTGGACCGATACCACCGGCGGGGATCACTCCCCTCCCGAAACAGACAGGAAGGCCGGCAGGGAGTGATCCCTGCCGGCCTTCTTGTTCGTATGCGGACTGCTTACGCGTCTGCAGCATCCTCGAGGAGGTTGCGCGTACGGTTCGGATCCACCGGGATGCCCGGACCGGTGGTGGTCGAGACCGTGATCTTCTTCACGTAGCGGCCCTTGGCCGACGAGGGCTTCGCACGCAGGATCTCGTCCAGGGCTGCGCCGTAGTTCTCCACCAGCTTCTCATCGTCGAACGATGCCTTGCCGATGACGAAGTGCAGGTTGGCCTGCTTGTCGACGCGGAAGTTGATCTTTCCGCCCTTGATGTCGTTGACAGCCTTGGTGACATCCGCCGTGACGGTGCCCGTCTTCGGGTTCGGCATCAGGCCACGCGGTCCGAGGACACGGGCGATGCGGCCGACCTTGGCCATCTGATCAGGAGTCGCGATTGCGGCGTCGAAATCGACCCATCCACCCTGGATGCGCTCGATCAGGTCTTCTGCACCGACTACGTCAGCGCCTGCAGCCTCTGCTTCTGCTGCCTTCTCGCCAACAGCGAACACGATGACGCGAGCGGTCTTACCGGTGCCGTGGGGCAGGTTGACCGTTCCGCGGACCATCTGGTCAGCCTTACGGGGGTCGACGCCCAGACGAACTGCAACCTCAACGGTTGCATCCATCTTGGTGGACGACGTCTCCTTGGCGAGCTTTGCAGCCTGAAGCGGGCTGTAGAGCTTGTCTGCGTCGATCTTCTCAGCGGCGGCGAGGTACGCCTTGCTGCGCTTTGCCATTTGTTCTGTCCTTACTTATCACTGCAGTGAGTTACTTGGTGCAGTGGTGAATGGTTCAGTTGTGGTCGGGGCCTGGCCGGCCCTCCCACGTAATGCTGTGGAGCGGGCTACTAGCCCTGGACCGTGATGCCCATGGAGCGAGCGGTGCCGGCGATGATCTTCGCGGCCTGCTCGATGTCATTGGCATTGAGGTCTTCAGCCTTGGTCTTCGCGATTTCGCGCACCTGATCCATGGTCACCGAGGCAACCTTGGTCTTGTGCGGTTCGCCGGAGCCCTTGGCGACGCCGGCTGCCTTGAGGAGCAGCTTGGCGGCGGGAGGGGTCTTCAGCTTGAAATCGAAGGTCCGGTCTTCGTAGACCGAGATCTCGACCGGCACAACGTTGCCGCGCTGGGACTCAGTCGCCGCGTTGTAGGCCTTGCAGAACTCCATGATGTTCACGCCGTGCTGACCGAGCGCGGGACCCACGGGAGGTGCAGGGTTAGCCTGACCTGCCTGGATCTGCAGCTTGATGAGCCCGGCGAGCTTCTTCTTCTTTGGGGGCATCTCTAGTTCCTAGTTTCTAGCTTGGGTGTGTGTCTTGCGTCGAACAAATTGCAAGTTTTGGGGTGGTCAGATCTTCGCGACCTGGTTGAAGTTGAGCTCAACCGGGGTTTCACGACCGAAGATCGACACGAGAACCTTGAGCTTCTGCTGCTCGCCGTTGACCTCGCTGATGCTGGCCGGAAGGGTTGCGAACGGACCGTCCATGACGGTGACCGACTCGCCGACCTCGAAGTCGACCTCGATGAGGGGCTTGCCGAAGGACTCGGACGGTGCCTCGCCTGCTGCGACGGCGGCCGCTGCAGCCTGCTGCTTCTTCTGCTCCTGCTGCGGGAGCAGGAACTTGACGACCTCGTTGAGGGTCAGCGGCGAGGGACGCGACGTGGCACCGACAAAACCGGTGACACCAGGCGTGTTGCGCACTGCGCCCCACGACTCGTCGTTGAGCTCCATGCGAACGAGGATGTATCCGGGCAGAACCTTGCGGTTGACCTGCTTGCGCTGGCCGTTCTTGATCTCGGTGACCTCTTCGGTGGGAACTTCCACCTGGAAGATGTAGTCACCGACGTCGAGGTTCTGAACGCGAGTCTCGAGGTTGGTCTTGACCTTGTTCTCGTAACCGGCGTACGAGTGGATGACGTACCAGTCACCCGGGGCGCGGCGCAGCGCAGCCTTGAGTTCGGCAACGGGATCCTCGACCTCGAGTTCGGCGGCGGGAGCGGCCTCGTCGGAGTTCTCGGCATCGTCGGAGATGACGTCCTCGGTCGCTGCAGTGTCGGCAGCGTCTGCATCGGTGCCTTCGGCAACGTCTGCATCGGTGCCTTCGGCAACCACGACGTCTACTTCGGCTGCCGCCTCGGCAGAAACACGCTCTTCGGCCAAAGCCTCATTCGTGTCGTTCTCGGGGGTGCTCACTGGGGCACTCGCTTCCTCTCGTTACTCGGACCCGGGTCGGGTCTTGTCGCGCTCGCAGGCAAAGACGCCCGACTGCTACGGCGATCAGCCGAACAGCCAGGTGACACCCTTGATCACAGCGATATCGACGCCGCTGATGAAAGCGACCATGAAGACCACGAACGTCAGCACGACGCTGGTGTAGGTGATCATCTGCTTGCGGTTCGGCCAGATGACCTTACGGAGTTCTGCGATGACCTCGCGGAAGAATTTGCGCAGGCGCTTGAAGATGTTGTCTTTCTTCGCCTTGGGCTTCTTGCCGGGGTTCGTTGCAGTCGGCTTGGCCGATGATGTCCGGGATGCCGTCCGTGCCGGAGTCTTCACGGTGGACGCGCTGACCGAGGCGCCGCGTGCAGCGCGCTTGCCGGTCGGCTTGTTGGAAACCCCACTGGATGCGGAGGGGGCCTCGTCGGCACCGTCCTTGTCCAGCGACAGATCGGAACGCGTAGTCGCGTCAGCTGCAGTGTCGTCGACACCGGTCGAATCGGCAGACGGTGAAGTCTCCGCATCCGAAGTGTCGGCGTCGCGCTTGGCGCGCTCCTCGCTCACGTCGTTCCTCTCAGTCGCTGGCATCCGGGGGCAGGGGCGACAGGACTTGAACCTGCAACCTGCGGTTTTGGAGACCGCTGCTCTGCCAGTTGAGCTACGCCCCTTTGGTTGACCTCGACAGGTAGACCCTGCCTGAATCAACCGTTCTGCGATCACACAACATACGCGCTACCCGAGGTGAATGCTTTGCAACATTCAGGGCAGCGCGCAGCGCTGAGGAATCCCAGAAATCTCAGTGTACTTCAAAGCCCCGGAACAAACACAATCCGCCCTGCGATCAGGCTAGACGGACCGTGGCAGTGGCACGACCGAAGATCTTCTTACCTTCGGACTTGGCCACGATTGCCAGTACTGCGGTCTTGCTTTCTTCGTCGACCGACTTCACCTTGGCGGTGAAATCGATCTCGGCAGCCTTGTCGGCCGCCACGATGACCGGGCTCGTGAACCGTACGTTGTACTCGGTCACTGCGCCCGGATCTCCCAGCCATTCGGTGACGTAACCGGCACCGATGCCCATGGAGAGCATGCCGTGCGCAACCACGTCCGGCAAGCCGGCAAGTCGTGCAACCTCGTCGCTGAAGTGAATCGGGTTCGGATCTCCCGAGACACCGGCATAGTTGGCGAGGTTTCCGCGTGTCAGAGTCACGGACTTCTCGGGGAGAAGTTCGCCGACACTCACGTCGGAGAATTTACGAAGCGACATGCATCATCACGTCCTTGACTGCGTGGGCGATGTTCTCGTCCACTTCCCCACCGGTTCGAGCGACAAGCGTTGTCCACGTGGTGACAACTGCCTCGTCGTTCTGATCGGTGATGATGTTCTTGGTCACGATGATGTCGCTACCTGCGGCCTGCCTGAACGAATCCAGGAAGACATCGCAGAAGAGTCGGTCACCGACCTGCATGGGCTTGTGCAGCACCAAACGCTGATCGGTCTGAAGAATCTGACTCAAGTCGTAGCCAGTGACGATCTCTTCGAACAGACGTCGCTGAGCAATGGCACCCACGATTGCGACAAAAGTGATGGGAGCGATAAGACCGTCGTATCCGAGGCCTTTGGCTGCCGACTCGTCGTAGTGCGCGGGATGCGCGTCCTGGACGGCGCGAGCGAACTCGCGCACCTTCTCGCGTCCGACCTCGTAGAAGTCTTCGACACGATAGTGATGACCGACCATCTGGACGGCATGAGCGGCCGGGTCCGTAGGGACCTCGGCCGCTGCCTGGTTCTCTTGCAAATCTGTCACGCGGTGAGACTCTCTTCTAGCTAGGACCCGAAGACGCAGGCCCGGAGAGGGTCTTCCGCGAAAATCGTCGTCCGGTTAAGGACTTACTACTTCGACTCGCGGTGCGACTGGTGGGTTCCGCAGTTGGGGCAGAACTTCTTGAGCTCCAGGCGATCGGGGTCGTTGCGCCGATTCTTCTTGGTGATGTAGTTGCGGTGCTTGCATACCTCGCAGGCCAAGGTGATCTTGGGCCGAACGTCGGTCGAGGAGGCCACGGGATGCCTTCTTTCGGGTGTATCTGATTACGAGCAATCAGGGTGGATCATGCATATTGTGTAGCGGTGACCGGACTTGAACCGGCGACGCAACGATTATGAGTCGTTTGCTCTACCAACTGAGCTACACCGCCTCGGTGTCGAGTGTCGCGCGGAAAGCACGGCACCACAATCCAGCGAGCCCCCTAACGGAATCGAACCGTTGACCTTTTCCTTACCATGGAAACGCTCTACCGACTGAGCTAAGGGGGCGTGGCTCAGGAGTGCGTTGCCGCTCTCTTGAAGCCTCCGAAAGATTACACACGAACGAGCGCCAGCACCAAATCCGCTGGTCATCGGGGCAAAAATGGTGCCGGAGCCCATTCTTGCACCGATCGGGGCCTGTGGCGAGGGATTTGCGAGAACCAACTTGGCCCCGCACTCCCCCGGAGTCCTCCCCGAGCCGCAGCAGGTACGCGTCACGTGCCATCCGCCGACATCGGAACAAGCACAAAAAAGTCAGCCCCGATTCTCGGAAAGAGAATCGGGGCTGACTTGGTGTGGCAGATGTAGGATTCGAACCTACGTAGGCATAAGCCGACGGATTTACAGTCCGCTCCCATTGGCCGCTCGGGCAATCTGCCGTGCTTGCACCAGGCTTCGATCCGGCGCATTCGCAAGTATATCGCGACGTGCGGCGGCCGAAAACGGCTTCCTCGGTGCGGTGAGAAGAATACAACGAACACACCCCCATTTTGCAAACCGGGTGGTAACGGGCGGTGCCGACCCGATAACGTCGAGGTGTCCACCGGTATGGAAGGTGGGCGGAACTCGATGTTCGTGAACTACCGGAAAGCGGGAGTGTGAAGTGGCTGATTCGTCCTTCGACGTGGTGAGCAAAGTAGACCGTCAAGAGGTGGACAACGCTCTGCATCAGGCTGCCAAGGAGTTGACCACGCGTTTCGACTTCCGAAACACGGGAGCGTCGATCGAGTGGTCTGGTGAAGAGACGATCACGTTGAACGCCGACACCGAGGAGCGACTGCTGGCCGCCCTCGACGTGTTCAAGGAGAAGCTGATCCGTCGTGACATCTCGCTGAAGGCATTCGATGCCGGCGAGCCGGCGCAGTCCGGAAAGATCTACAAGCTGTCCGGAACCTTGGTCCAGGGCATCACCAGCGAGAACGCGAAAAAGATCACCAAGAAGATCCGCGACGAGGGTCCCAAGGGCGTCAAGGCGCAGATCCAGGGTGAAGAGCTTCGGGTGAGCAGCAAGAAGCGCGACGACCTCCAGGGTGTCATCTCCCTGCTCAAGGGTGAGGACTTCGGGATCGCCCTGCAGTTCGTGAACTACCGGTAGTAGGGGCTGCGCCCCTGTGCGCGGTTAAGGAGTCCTGGGACTACCTAACCGCGCACAGGGGCCGAAGGCCCTACATCCCGGCCATCTTCTCCAACCGCTCGATCCGGTCCGCCATGGGCGGATGCGTCGAGAACAGCTTGCTCACCTTGTCCCCCGCCCTGAAGGGGTTGGCGATCATCAGGTGGGACTGGGCCGCGAGCTTCGGCTCGGGCGGCAACGGCGCGGCCGCGACGCCCGACTCGAGCTTGCGCAGCGCCGACGCCAACGCCAACGGGTCACCGGTGAGCTCGGCTCCCGATTGATCCGCCTGGTACTCGCGAGAGCGCGAGACGGCCAGCTTGACCACGGTTGCCGCGATCGGTCCCAGTAGGGAGACGAGCAGCAGCGCGATCGGATTGCTTCCCTGCCCGTTCCCTCGCCCGCCGAAGATGCTCGCGTACATCGCGAAGTTGGCCAGGCCCGAGATGACGCTGGCCATCGCGCCGGCGACAGACGAGATCAGAATGTCTCGGTTGTAGACGTGGGAGAGTTCGTGCCCGAGCACGGCCCGCAATTCGCGTTCGTTCAAGATCTGCATGATGCCGCTGGTCACGCACACGGCGGCGTGACGGGGGTTACGACCGGTGGCGAACGCATTCGGGGCGTTCGTGGGGCTGATGTACAGCCGGGGCATCGGTTGGTGCGCCGTCGTGGCGAGTTCGCGCACGATGCGGTAGATCGCCGGTGCTTCGACCTCTGTGATGGGCTGGGCGCGCATCGATCGGAGCGCGAGTTTGTCACTGTTGAAGTACACGTAGGCATTCATGCCGACGGCAAAGAGAACGGATCCCCACAGAAGCACCGGGCTGCCGAACAGCGAGCCGATGAAGACGATCAGCGCCGACATCCCCACCAACAACCCGAATGTCTTCGCACCGTTCGCGTAGCCGTGCAAACCGCTCACCTCTTGCCTCGCCGGAGCCGAAGGCTCACCCGAACTCCCCGGCGTATGCACCGGTTCTGTTCAGTCAACGAAGGACAGGGCCATCAGGGTTCCCACCCAGCGCTCGTCGGGGTTTCCCCCCGGAAGCCCCGATTCGTCGAGGTGTCAGCCGACTCGTTCGATCGTGTAGTCCACGAGACGCACCAGCGCTTCGTTTGCAGGCCCCTGGGGCAGTTCGGCCAACTGAGCCTTGGCTGCGACGGCGTACTCGCCCAGCTTTGCCTTCGCCTTGACCATGCCCGGCGAACGCTCGAGCAGTTCGAGGGCTTCTTCTACCAGGGCGTCTTCGGTTACCGGGCCCGCGAGCAGCTCGCGCAGACGATCTGCGTCGGCCCCTTCTTCGCGGAATGCGTACAGGACGGGCAGGGTGTGGACGCCCTCACGCAGGTCGGTGCCGGGCGTCTTGCCGGACTGCGCCGAGACGGACGAGATGTCGATGATGTCGTCGGAGATCTGGAACGCGGTGCCGACGGCATCACCCAGGCGCTCGAGGCGCTCGATGTGGGCTGCGTCGGCGCCGGAGAAGGTGCCGCCGAAGCGTCCCGAGGCAGCGATCAGCGAACCGGTCTTCTCCCACACGACCTTGAGGTAATGCTCGACCGGATCCTGCTCCTTCTTGACGCCGATCGTCTCGCGCATCTGGCCGGTGACCAGCTCGGCGAAGGTTTCGGCGATGATCCGAACTGCTTCTGGTCCGAGCGTCGACACCAGTCGTGACGCGTGCGCGAACAAGTAGTCGCCGGCCAGGATCGCCACGCTGTTGCCCCAGCGGGCATTGGCGCTGGGTGCCCCGCGGCGCATGGACGCCTCGTCCATGACGTCGTCGTGATAGAGCGTCGCGAGGTGAACGAGTTCGGTGACGGTCGCTGCGGTGATGATCGACGGATCGTTCGGCACCGGTCCGAGCTGCGCGGTCAGGATCGTGAACAACGGACGGAAGCGCTTTCCACCGGCTCGCGCGAGGTGCAGCGCGGCCTCGGTGAGGAAGTCTTCGCCGTCGGACAGCTCGCTGACCAACAACTCCTCGACATCGGAGAGTCCACCACGCACTACTGCGGCGAGCTGTTCGTCGCCCAGATCGATGCCTGCAACGACGGTGCTCGATGCGGTTGCGTCGGCAGCAGTCTTTTCGGTGCTCACGATGTCAGTACCCATTCCTGTCGTCAGTGACGGCTCGGTTCCCACGGTAGTGAACCTAGCGGTTCGCACTCGGGACGGCCTCGCCACGGTGGCGATCGCGAGCCTGGGAAGATGTGAGTGTGTCCGTAGATGAGCAGTCCCCCGTCGTCGATTCGCTTCCGACCGAAACCGACATTGTGGTCATCGGCGCAGGTCCCGCGGGTTCTTCGGCCGCGGCATGGGCCGCCCGCAGCGGCCGAGACGTCGTTCTGGTGGACGCTGCCGTCTTCCCGCGAGACAAGACTTGTGGTGATGGACTCACTCCGCGCGCCGTAGCCGAACTGGATCTCCTCGGCCTCGGCGAGTGGGTTCGGTCACATACGACGAACAAGGGCCTGCGGTTGTCCGGCTTCGGACAAGAACTCGAACTCGAGTGGCCGGGGACGTCGTTCCCGCCGATCGGCAGTGCGATCCCCCGCACCGAACTCGACGACGCCATTCGCCGGTGTGCCGTCGAATCCGGCGCGGTCATGGTCGAGGGCACCAAGGCAGTGGACGTCGAACTCGACGGCGATCGAGTAGCCGCCGTCGTACTCGCCGGCCCCTCGGGACGCAGCACCCTTCGCTGTCGGACGCTGATCATCGCCGACGGCGTTCGCTCGACGCTCGGCAAGAAGCTGGGACGGCAGTGGCACCGGGACACCGCGTACGGCGTCGCAGCACGCGCGTATGTCGCGACGCCGCGCAGCGCCGACCCGTGGATCACCTCGCATCTGGAGCTGCGGGACGCGGAGGGCACGTTGCAGGCGGGGTACGGCTGGATCTTCCCGCTCGGTACCGGCGAGGTGAACATCGGGGTCGGGACACTGGCGACGTCCAAACGTCCGGCACCAGGTGCCCTGCGACCTTTGCTCGACCTCTACACCGATCAGCGCCGAAGCGAGTGGCAGTGGAGCAGCGAAATACATTCCGTCGCTTCGGCTTTGCTTCCCATGGGCGGCGCCGTCTCCAACATCGCCGGACGCAACTGGGCCGTGATCGGTGACGCCGCAGCGTGCGTGAACCCGCTCAACGGTGAGGGCATCGACTACGGCCTCGAAGGCGGACGTTTGGTGATCGAACAGCTCGGCGCGGACGATCTGACGCAGCTGTGGCCGAAGGTGCTGCGGGAGCATTACGGGCAGGCGTTCTCGGTCGCGCGCCGACTCGCAGGGCTGCTGACGGTTCCGCAGTTCCTGCCCGCGTCGGGTCCGATTGCGATGCGCTCGCGGGCACTGATGACGGTCGCCGTTCGGGTGATGGGAAACCTCGTCACCGACGCCGACGCCGATCTGACAGCGAAGGCATGGCGCGCGTCAGGGGCCGCGTCGAGAAAGATCGACTCCCGGCCGCTGTTCGGTTGAGCAACTGCTGTGCGCCTTTATTAACCGCCGGGGGTTAATAAAGGCG
>NZ_JBHTSW010000060.1:0-26834 GCF_042794945.1 Rhodococcus sp. NPDC056506
CTCATCACCTATGTGATGAGTGCCCGTCCCGTTCCACATACAGCGATCGCCCAGAGGACGCTGACGAAGGTTCCCATGATGAACTGCTCGGACGCGTGCGGTTCGCGAAGTTCCGGGTACCGTGCGAGTCCCTTGACGGCCAAGACGATCGCGATGCCTTCCGGCCAGGTCGCGAGAATCGACGCCGCCACCGCGAGCCGCTCGAGTATCCCGATCACACGTCCGCCGCGAAGAGGTCCAGCATCCGGTGCCGGGCTTCCGTCTGGTTGGCGGCGGGCGATCTTGAAGGTGGCGAGCACCATCGGTGCGCCGGCCGTGGCGGCGGCAAGTAGGCACAGGACAAGCGTCGCCCCAAGTGCAAATCCGGTGACCGGGCTCGTTCGGGTCGATGCCAGCGCGGCAACACCGAGCGCTGGTAGAGCGACCACGGACGACGCCCATTCGGGGACTTCGAGTCGACCACGACTGAGCGGTCCCAGCGCCGCTGCAACTGCTGGTGCCGCGGCGGCGACGGCGAGCGCGATCAACGCCAGAACGACCATGTATTCGAGCCCCCTGCTGTGTCGACGAGTTTGTACCGGTGCGAGCGTGAGCAGTCTAGGGCTGGAGTCTGACCAAAAGTCGTTCTGCGAGTCTGCGCCCGGCGAGTTCTGCGTGCCACCCGGCTGTCAAGAGTCTCTTCGACATGGCCTGCTTGGTGATTCCGAGCTGGGCCGCCGCGCTGATCTGAGTGAGTCCGCTGTCCATCAGAGCGATGGCTTCGCGTCCGTCTTTCGTCTGTCTCGTGACGATCGTTCCGAGCAAGGTGAACGCGGCATCGACATCTGCGGCAAGTTCGTCGCGTGAGCTATCCGCCGGCGCTTGTTCGACGGCAATTCTGGCCGGGGCTCGCTTGGCTCGCTCGACGGCGATCCGGGCAGCTTCGAACGCCGGTCCGCGTCCGGCTCGGGTCTGCCGTGGGAGGGGCTGCTCGACTGGGCCGATCCCGATCCCGACACTCCAGTGCTCGCGCCGAATCAGCTCCAGTGCGACGAGGACGAGCAGCGCCGGATCGTCGGTCACCGCTTGAATCTCGTCGCCTGCAGTGCGCTCGAACGGCCGCAAGAGCCTGAGATCGGCCATGTCGTCGATGATGTCCCCGACGCGATCGACATCCCGTCGGCTACCTCGCTGATCCACTGTCAGTACGAACATTAGTCAATGCTAAATAGTTGACTTTCATTAGTCAATCGTTTTGGGTTGACTTCATTAAATCAATCTCTTGGGGTTGACCAACGCCGTGGGGTTGACCAGTGTCGTCGGGTTGACCATTGTCGGCGGTAGTTTCGCCCAGCGGGGGCTGGCGGCGAGCGTCGAACACCAGACCGGCGATGCCGATTGCGATGCAGACCCCCGACAGGATCAGGAGACGAGGATCGGCTTCACCGGAGAGAGCGTCACCCAGAACGACGATCCCCACGGTGCCGGGCAAAATGCCGACAACGGTGGCAAGGACGTAAGGCACGATCCGGATCGACGAAATGCCGCAGCAGTAGTTCACCACCGAGAAGGGGACGAACGCGATCAAGCGCAGAGAGCCGACGGCCAGCCAGCCCCGCTTCTCGATCCGCTCGTCCACCCGCCGGATCGTCGGACTCGAAATCCGTTGCCAGACGACGTCGCGGCCGATGGCGCGCACCAGGTAGAGGGCCAGAACAGCGCTCACCGTCGTCGCCGCCACGGTCAGGGCGATGCCGGTCACCGAACCGAAGAGAACGCCCGCGCTGAGGGTGAAGACGGTGCGCGGGAACGGCGCGACGGTGACTATCGAATGAACCAGGAAGAACACGAGGGGAAACGCCGGGCCAACCGAGTCCGCCCACTCGCGCACCTGGGACACCGTGGGATGTGGGGCGAGGAGGGCTGCGAGGAACAAAGCGAGCACTACCAGGACTATTGCGATCAATCTTCGGTCCAGCAGGCGTCCCATCACAGGTCACAAGGCTACCTGTGAACGGTGAACCGAGACGTTTGCGCGCTGGGAACGGTGTGCCGAAGACCATCCCGAATGCTGGTAATTCACGTGCTCCAGGCGACAATGAAAGCTGTGCTGTGACGAAAACCACTACGCTTTCCAGGTGGTCCACACCTGCAGTCCCGGCCAGTGAAACGAACTCGCGAGTAACTCACATACATGCTGAACAATCGCTAGGTAAGGACCAGTTGCAGGTGTCCGAATCACTGAACACGCACGCCGGCGGACCGGTCGGGAAGTGGTCGTGAACCGCGTCGTGAACGGCACTGTGAAGAACCTGACGTGATCCTCACGATATCTGAGCTCAGACGCGGGTTAGCATCACAGAACTAACGAACAATTCCGATTATCGGTAAAGCGCTCACGCTAAAAATGAGAGGGAGCGGACACAGTGTCATTAGCTTCAGAAGCCGAGGCTGTCGAGCAGGCATACGCGGAGTGGCAGCGCTCCGTAGCCGGTGTGCTCGCCAAGTCCCGCAGAGTCGATGCGGCAGAACTGGGCCCCGAGCCTCAGAAACTGCTTGAAACCGTCACCTACGACGGAGTCACTGTCGCACCGCTTTACAGCCCCCGCGACGAACGCCCCGAGCAGACCCTGCCGGGCACGTTCCCGTACGTGCGGGGTGTCGATGCTCACCGTGACGTCAATGCAGGCTGGTTGGTCTCCGCTGCATTCGGAACCTCCTCCGCAGCCGAGACGAATCGCAGCGTCCTGGACGCCCTCGAAAACGGCGTCAGCGCACTCTGGTTGAAGGTGGGCGGGGACGGCGTTCCGGTCACCGACCTCGCCGCTGCGCTCGAGGGCGTGCTTCTCGATCTCGCGCCGCTGACGCTCGACGCAGGCGCGGAGGCCGGCGATGGCGTCCGCGCACTCTTCTCACTCCTCGACGCGCGTGCCGAAGCCGGTGACGGCGTCAGCGATCGCGCCGGTATCCGCATCCACCTCGGTGCTGCTCCGCTGACCAGTTCATTTTCCGGCTCAGCCGACGTCGAACTTGCCGACGCCGTCGAGTTGGCCGCCCTCGCTGCAGCTCGCGCGGAAACCGTGCACGCGATCACCGTCGACGGCACGGCGTTCCACAACGCCGGTGCCGGGGATGCCGAAGAACTCGGAGCCGCGATTGCCGCAGGCCTCGAATACCTCCGCGCACTCACCGCCGAGAGCGGCCTGAGTATCGGTGCTGCGTTGTCGCAGTTGGCTTTCCGCTACTCGGCAACCGACGATCAGTTCCAGACCATCGCGAAGTTCCGAGCCGCACGTCTCGTGTGGGCACGCATCGCCCAGGTCTGCGGAGCTTCCGATTTCGGTGGAGCACCCCAGCATGCGGTCACCTCCGCCGCTATGATGGCTCAGCGTGATCCCTGGGTGAACATGCTGCGCACCACCCTCGCCGCGTTCGGCGCCGGTGTCGGCGGAGCAGACGCGGTGACGGTTCTTCCGTTCGACGTCGCGCTTGCCGACGGCACCCTCGGCGTCAGCAAGTCGTTCTCCTCACGCATCGCCCGAAACACACAGCTGCTCCTGCTCGAAGAGTCGCACCTGGGCCGTGTCCTCGATCCTTCGGCCGGATCCTGGTACGTCGAAGACCTGACACAGCAGATCGCCGCCACCGCGTGGGAGTTCTTCCAGGAAATCGAAGCGGCCGGCGGATATCTTGCCGCACTCGAAGCGGGAATCGTCTCCGATCGCATCGCGGCCACCAAGGCCAAGCGCGACTCCGACATCGCACACCGCAAGACCACGGTCACCGGTGTCAACGAGTTCCCGAACCTCGGTGAAACACCGCTGTCCGCCGAAGCAGTCGAGCCGGGCCAGGCCGTCGCCCGCTACGCAGCTGCGTTCGAAGCGCTTCGCGACCGTTCGGATGCGTTCCTCGCCGCCGGCGGCGCCCGTCCCACTGCGCTTCTCGCGCCGCTGGGCTCGGTTGCAGAACACAACGTGCGCACCACGTTTGCGTCCAACCTGCTCGCTTCGGGTGGTATCGACGCAGTCAACCCCGGCCCGCTCGAGGTAGGCGCAGAGGCCATTTCCGCAGCCGTCAAGGCATCCGGCGCCACCGTCGCCGTGCTGTGCGGCACGGACAAGCGTTACGGCGAGAGTGCCGCAGCGGCCGTCGCCGAACTTCGCGCCGCTGGTATCACCAAGGTGCTGCTGGCCGGCCCGGAAAAGGCAGTCGCCGACGCGACCGGCGATTCTCGCCCGGACGGATTCCTCACCGCCCGCATCGACGCAGTGTCGGCTCTGACCGAACTGCTCGACTTCATCGAGACGGGAAGCTCCAAGTGACGACACGAGAGGTCAAGCACGTGATCGGCAGTTTCGCCGAGGTCCCACTCGAGGACCCGCAGTCTCCGGCACCCACACCGCCGTCGGTCGAGCAGGCCCAGGCGCTCATCGAAGAGGGCGCCAACGCCAACAACTACGCCGCCGAGCAGGTTGTCTGGTCCACGCCGGAAGGCATCGACGTCAAGCCGGTGTACACCGGTGCGGACCGCACGGCCGCTGCCGAATCCGGATACCCGCTCGACAGCTTCCCAGGTGCTGCTCCGTTCCTGCGTGGTCCGTACCCGACCATGTACGTGAACCAGCCGTGGACCATTCGTCAGTACGCCGGCTTCTCCACTGCCGCCGAGTCCAATGCGTTCTACCGACGTAACCTTGCGGCCGGTCAGAAGGGCCTCTCGGTCGCCTTCGACCTCGCTACACACCGCGGCTACGACTCCGACCACCCGCGTGTGGCCGGCGACGTCGGAATGGCCGGTGTCGCAATCGATTCCATCCTCGACATGCGTCAGCTCTTCGACGGGATCGACCTCTCGCAGGTGTCGGTTTCGATGACGATGAACGGTGCCGTGCTGCCGATCCTCGCGCTGTACGTCGCAGCGGCAGGCGAGCAGGGTGTCACTCCGGACAAGCTGGCCGGAACGATCCAGAACGACATCCTCAAAGAGTTCATGGTTCGTAACACCTACATCTATCCGCCCAAGCCCTCGATGCGGATCATCTCGGACATTTTCGCGTACTCCAGCGCGGAAATGCCGAAGTACAACTCCATCTCCATCTCGGGCTACCACATCCAGGAAGCCGGAGCGACGGCCGATCTGGAACTGGCATACACCCTCGCCGACGGCGTCGAGTACATCCGCGCCGGCCTCGACGCCGGGATGGACATCGACAAGTTCGCGCCTCGCCTGTCCTTCTTCTGGGCCATCGGTATGAACTTCTTCATGGAGGTCGCCAAGCTCCGCGCCGGACGCCTCCTGTGGGCCGAGCTGGTTGCCAAGTTCGACCCCAAGAGCGCCAAGTCCTTGTCGCTGCGTACCCACTCGCAGACCTCGGGCTGGTCGCTGACCGCTCAGGACGTCTTCAACAACGTTCCGCGTACCTGCGTCGAAGCCATGGCAGCCACGCAGGGACACACCCAGTCGCTGCACACCAACGCTCTCGACGAAGCCATCGCTCTGCCGACGGACTTCTCGGCGCGAATTGCCCGCAATACCCAGTTGCTGCTGCAGCAGGAGTCCGGCACCGTTCGCCCGATCGACCCGTGGGGCGGCTCGTACTACGTCGAATGGCTCACCAACGAGCTCGCCAACCGGGCACGTAAGCACATCGAAGAGGTCGAGGAAGCCGGCGGAATGGCTCAGGCTATCAACGAGGGCATCCCGAAGCTGCGCATCGAGGAAGCTGCCGCCCGCACCCAGGCACGCATCGACTCCGGTCGTCAGCCGTTGGTCGGCGTCAACAAATACGTTCCCGACGAGGTCGACACCATCGAAGTTCTCAAGGTCGAGAACTCCAAGGTGCGTAAGGAACAGCTCGAGAAGTTGGTTCGTCTTCGCGCAGAACGTGATCCGGTTGCCGTCGAGGCTGCGCTCGCCGACCTCACTCGCGCAGCAGCGTCCACCGAAGGCGGCATGGAGAACAACCTCCTCGCCCTCGCTGTCGTCGCCGCCCGCGCCATGGCCACCGTCGGCGAGATTTCCGACGCCCTCGAAAAGGTGTACGGACGCCACCAGGCGGAGATCCGCACCATCAGTGGTGTGTACCGCGACGAGGCAGGATCGGTGAGCAACATCAGCAAGGCGATGGAATTGGTCGAGAAGTTCGCCGAGGACGAGGGACGTCGTCCCCGCATCCTCGTCGCGAAGATGGGCCAGGACGGTCACGACCGTGGCCAGAAGGTCATCTCCACGGCATTTGCCGACATCGGATTCGACGTCGACGTCGGACCGCTGTTCCAGACCCCCGAAGAGGTCGCCAACCAGGCGGCCGACAACGACGTCCACGTAGTCGGTGTGTCGTCGTTGGCAGCCGGTCACCTGACCTTGGTGCCGGCGCTGCGGGAAGCTCTGGCTGCGGCCGGTCGTCCCGACATCATGATCGTCGTCGGCGGCGTCATTCCGCCCGGTGACTTCGACGAACTCTACGAGGCCGGCGCTGCTGCCATCTTCCCGCCCGGAACCGTCATCGCCGACGCCGCCAGCGGATTGTTGGAGAAGCTCTCCGCCCAACTGGGTCACGACAACAGCTGAGAAGGGGGTCACTGAAGATGGCACGTCAGCCCATCGACACGCCGTCGCCAGCGGCAAGGCCATCAGTTGATTCTCTCGCCGAGGCGGTACGTGGAAATCAGCGTGCCGGCCTCGCTCGGGCGATCACCCTCGTCGAGTCCACTCGCGACGACCACCGGGCTCTAGCACAGCAGCTTCTGCTGAAGTTGCTGCCCGAGGCCGGGGGAGCACACCGAATCGGCATCACCGGCGTTCCCGGCGTCGGAAAGTCGACGTTCATCGATGCGCTCGGAATGTACTTGCTGGAGAAGGGGCATCGGGTTGCGGTGTTGGCGGTCGATCCGTCGTCCACCCGCACCGGTGGCTCCATCCTCGGCGACAAGACGCGCATGGCTCGCCTCACGGTCGAGAAGAACGCATACATTCGTCCGTCACCGACGTCCGGCACCCTCGGCGGTGTTGCAAAGGCAACCCGCGAGACCATCGTGCTTCTCGAGGCTGCCGGTTTCGACGTCATCCTCGTGGAAACGGTGGGCGTCGGGCAGTCCGAGGTCACCGTCGCGAACATGGTGGACTGCTTCACGTTCTTGACCCTCGCTCGTACGGGCGATCAGCTGCAGGGGATCAAGAAGGGTGTACTCGAACTCGCGGATCTGGTCGCGGTCAACAAGGCCGACGGCAAGCACGAGCGCGAGGCGAAAGGCGCAGCCCGCGAACTGGCCGGAGCGCTGCGCCTGATCTACCCGCACGACGCCATCTGGAAGCCGCCCGTCATCACGATGAGCGGCCTCGAAGGTGTCGGTCTGGACGAGTTCTGGGGAACTGTCACCAAGCACCGTGAGGTGCTCACCGAAGCGGGACAGTTCGAGGAGAAGCGTCGACAGCAGCAGGTCGACTGGACCTGGACGATGGTCAACGATCAGCTGCTGCGCAGACTCTCCAGCAACGATCGGGTGCGTGCGATCCGGGCCGACGTCGAGCAGAGCGTGCGCGACGGTTCGCTGACAGCGGCGTTGGCTGCGGGGCGGATTCTCGACGCGTTCGACGGAAGCAACTAAAGCGAAAGCAGGAAATCCCGGGTATCCGAGCTCGGATACCCGGGATTTCTTCTGTGACGAGTTATCGTTCGCGCTTGGCTGCAGGCTCGGTGAGTTCGGTCTCGACCGCGAGTTCGACTCCCGTGAAGTCGCCTTCTGCTTCGGCTGGGGTGAGCGTGGACCGCTTCCACGCGTAGAACAGCAACGCTGCCCAGGCGGCGATGATGGTGAGGTATCCGGCCACCGTGACCGCTCCGGTGATGTCGAAGGATTTGAACAGCTTCTGCGCGTTGGTCAACACGATCACGCCGCCCACTGCCGTTCCGAGCAAGGTTGCAGGTACGCGGCTGACCAGCCACGCCGCGAACGGGGCAGCGATGACACCACCGAGCGCGAGACCGGCGACAACGAGGAGGTTTCCCGCCGACTCACGTCCCAATCCGACAAGGAATCCCAGCGACGCGGCTGACGCGACCAGAAACTCCGAGGCGCTGACCGAGCCGATCACCGTGCGCGGTGCGGTCTTGCCGCGGGAGAGCAGTGTGCTGGTGGTGATCGGGCCCCAACCGCCGCCGCCGGATGCGTCGATGAAACCACCGAACAGGCCGAGCGGGGACAGGAAGCGAGCGGTATGCGGGGTGGTGCGAGCATTCGCGACGGCCGGTGGACGGACCGAAAAGCGAAGTGCCACATAGACACCGATTGCCAGCAGAATTGTCGCCGTGATGGGGACTGCCGCTTCGGTCGACAGACCCGAGAGAACGGTGGCACCGATGAATGCACCGACAGCGCCGGGCACGCCCAGCTTGGCGACCAGCTTCCAGTCGATGTTCTTGAACTTCCAATGCGACACCCCTGAAGCGAGGGTGGTGCCGACCTCGGCCAGGTGAACCGCGGCGCTCGCCTGAGCCGGACCGAGGCCACCGATCATCAGCAGGGTCGTTGCGGTGACACCGAAGGCCATGCCGAGGGCGCCGTCGACGAGCTGGGCGCCGACGCCGACAAGGGTGAACAAAAGAAGGTTGAACATGAGAAGACAGACTCCGAGCGAAGAAGCGACAAAGTCAGGGGTGCAGGCAGCGAGAAATCGCCGCTCAGCAACACGCCTGATCGAAGCATGCGCTACGACGAGTGGGCCAGAACGCCATCAATCCGAGCGCAAATGCCGGGGAGGCATCGTGGCTGGAAATCTGCACGTCAAGGTCCTTCGGTTCTCGTTCGTTGGTGTTCTGTCCATGCGAGCATAGCCGGTGCCGCGCTCGATCAACCCACGGCGCGGGCGTAATTTCCCACTCGGTGGACAAGTCGATCGAAGAATTCCGCCGGATCGGTGCTGACGGCGATGTCCGCGTTTGGTTCGCGTTTCCAGTGTCCGACCCAGTCCGCGACGGTGGTTCCGATCAAGAGTGGGCTTTCGGTTTCGACGTCTACCGTTGCCGGTTTCAGGGTCGCCAGGGTCGGGTCGAGCGCGACGGCAGCCGCAAAGGGATCGTGCATGTGAGCAAGAAAGCCCTGGTCGTACTCGCGATGGAACTCCATGTAGAACCGGATCGCGTCGGACATGTGCCGGATCACGCTGTTGGAGGCGGAGCTGCGGACATCGGGGCCGTCGTCAGGAGAGATGATCTCTTCCGGGGTGCTCCCGGCAGCGTCGGCGAGTCGACGCACATGTTCGGGGAACATCTCGATGGATTCGGTGACGTTGAGGCCGCAGATGATCGGACGTCGGTGCGCGGGTACTGCGGAGAACGCGTCGAACACTTCCTTGGCGGCGTGCGGATCGACCGAGACGTTCCACTCCGCAGTCGGCGTCGTGTTGCCCGGATAGTTGAACGACCCACCCATCACGACCAGTCGTTTCAGTAGAGAGGGAAGGTCGGGTTCGCGTCTGATCGCCAGGGCCAGATTGGTGAGCGGTCCCGTCACCAACCCCGTGAGTTGTCCGGGGTACTCACGGACGAGATCCACCCAGAGGTCGGTGGCGGTGCGAACCGAGAGCTCACGACCCGAATCGGGGAGCACGGCATGCCCGATTCCTTGCGGACCGTGAGTCTCCTCGGTGGTGCGCAGCGGGATGACCAGGGGCGCGCGGGCACCGAGTGCAACCTCGATGTCCGGGGCGCCGCAGAGCGCAAGCCAGTTCAAGTTGTTGGCCGCGACCTGTTCCACGGGAACGTTGCCGGCGGTACTCGCGATCCCCAGAATCTCGGCCTCGGCGCTGGCGAGTAGATAGAGCAGTGCCAGCGAGTCGTCGATACCGGTGTCGACGTCGACAATGAGCTTGTGGACATCACTCATCGGTGGCCACCAGGATCGTCGGGGAATGCAGGACCGGGAAGTTCACCGAACGAGCGATGAAGCACTTCGTGTGTGCCGGGCCGTGAAGATCCTCGGCCGTCTCGACCATCGACGCGTCGGCGACCAACACCGTCGGATTCAACGTCACTTCGATGAACTGGCCGCCGCCATCGGATTCCTCGATCATGCTGCCGACCGGCTGATCGCTGTAGTCGAGAACGACGACCCCTGCGGCCGCTGCCAGGCCGAGGTACCAGAGCATGTGGCACTGGGCGAGCGAGGCAACGAGCAGTTCCTCGGGATTCCACCGCTGCGCGTCACCGCGGAACGAGGGATCGGAGCTGCCGAGAAGCTCCGGCTTCCCGACCGCGGATATTGCGTGATTGCGCGAATATGCCTGTGTGCTGGACGTTCCGGATCCCAGATCGCCCGTCCACTGCAGGTCGAGTGTGTAGGTATGTGACTTCACAGGTCCATCTTGCCCTGAATGTGCCGGTCCCTCAGTGTGCCCACTCCGCCGGATCCGATCCCCACGAATGTGCCGGTGAAGGGTAGTCCTCGAACTCTGCCAACGCGGGTCGTGCGGTGGTCACGTCGCCGTGGTTGACAACAGCACCGAAGCCGGGGGCCGTCGGCAGGCCGGGGTGGAGGGTCCGCCCAGGCGCGTCCAGAAGACGGGCGCAGGTACCTGCCAGCGACACGTCGACAGCGCGGCCACGGCCGTCGTGCGAGCGCATGGTCAACGCGTCGAGGATCCCTGCTGCAAGGAAGTACCCGCTTGCGTGGTCGAGTGCCTGTGCGGGAAGGGCGCCGGGTTTCTCTCCCCCCTCGAGGAACGAGATACCGGACGCGGCCTGCACGATGCTGTCGAAGCCGCGCCGATCCGCCCACGGACCTTGCCAACCCCATGCGCTGACACGCCCGTGAATCAGGTGCGCGGGAAGATCTTGCCCGATGAGCGCTTCGAGTGCACCCGGCCGGTAGCCGGTGACCAGCACGTCGGCTGTTTCGAGGAGTTCGCGGAACGCTGTCGCACCCTCCGAGGATTTCAGGTCGAGAAGCGCCGAGCGCTTGCCCTGGCCACTGTCGAGGTGCTGCCATCCGATTTCAGGGATCGCCGGGGGATCGATCCGTAGAACTTCGGCACCGACCAGTGCGAGGGCGCGGGTCGCGACCGGGCCGGCGATGACGCGGGTCAGGTCGAGAACACGTGGGCGCGTGGGGAGTGCGCGGGGTTCCCCCATCTCGCGTGCTCGGATGGATACCAGGGGCGCAGACCTCGCGGCTGCACACTGCTCACTCAGGCGCCACTCGGTCTCGGTACGCGCGCGGACCGCGATGGCACCGATCTCGGCGGCTTGCTGTTCGATCTCGATAGCAGAGAGTTCGGATATACGTTGCGCCACTGCCTCTTTGGGCGACCCAGGTTCGAGTTCCAGAATGGTGAGCAGTCGGTCGCGATGGTGCGGATAGTTGCCGTGCGTGCGGACCCAACCGTCACGGGCGGCGAAGAATCCCGAGTACTCGGAAAACCCGTTGATCGGTTCGCCTCCGGTGCGGAACAGGCGATCGCTCGAGAAGGACGCGGCGATACGCTCGGGATTCAGCGTCCAGTGCCCGGCCGCTCGATCAATCGCAGAGGCGAACGCCCCAACCGAACCCGCAGCGAGGTCGAACACCGGCAAGTGGGCCGCGAGAAAGCCCGCCGAGTCCGGGCATTCGATGTGCCCGCGCCGGTCCTCGGTATGCACCCCGACGTCGCGTTGGTATTCGTCGAGATAGAACCCGTACCCGTGATCCATGCGACGCCTTTCGGCAGTTCAGTGGCCGAGAAGCTCCCGGCACTTCTCTGCCAGCGTATCGCGGAGCGGCGCAGCACGATCCGCCAACTGTTGTTGCTGACGCACGTATTCGGCGCGGCCCGCGGGAGTTTCGATACGAATGGGGGAGTACCCGTACTCGGCGAGGTCGTATGGGCTCGCGCGCATGTCGAGTTCACGGGCCAGGAGCGCGTGTTCGAAGCACCGCATCACCAGGTCGGAATCGACGAGTGGCAACAATTTGAAGCTCCACTTGTACAGGTCCATACCGGCGTGCAGGCAGCCCGGCTGTTCGTGATCGATCTGAGTTTCGCGTGCAAGCGGGAGCGAGTTCTTGGGGGCCGCGTCCGGTGTGAAGAACCGGAACGCGTCGTAGTGCGTGCATTTGAGCGGCAGGGATTCGACGACCGCGTCGGTACCGGCGAACCCGAGCCGAAGCGGCACCGACTGGTGACGGATTGCGTCCTCGCCGCCGCGATAGACCATCGCCCACTCGTGGAGGCCGAAGCAACCCAGCACAGCGGGCCGCGCAGACGTCTGATTCAACAGATTCCACACGAATTCGACTGTGTGACACCGACGCTCCAGCACTGAGGCCTCGACTGTCGCAGTACCCGAATCGTCGACGCGGTAGCCGGAGAAGGCTGCGTATTCGGCGGCGTTCTCGAGCGCGACTCCGTACCCGGGGTGCCAGCGGCGCAGTTGAGCGGGTTTGAAGTTGTAGTACGTGAAGAGGAAGTCGTGCACCGGGTGAGAGATACCGGCGCTACGACGCGCTCGGTGCGGCTCGACGAGCTTCTCCACCTCCTCGAGGTGAAGTGCCCGCCGAGCCGTCCACTCGCTCTGCGCGAGTGCGAGTGAGTGCACCGAACGTGTCATCGATCAGCTGTTTCGTTGTCCGGGAACAGCATCCGTGCCGCGGTGTGTGCCGTCGCGAACAGTGCCGACGTACTCCTCGAGGAGATCTTCGAGCGCGACGATACCGATCACAACTCCGTCAGCGTCGGTGACTGCACCGAGGTGCGAGCTGGCCCGACGGAGGCCGGCCAACGCTTCGGCCAGCGGCGTGCTCAGCGGAACGATGGGCAGTGGGCGGATATCCGACGTCGGAACGACGGTGTCCGGTCCGGCAGCTTCGTCCAGAACCTCGTCGAGCACGTCCTTGAGGTGCACGTACCCAGCCAGGGATCCGTCGCTCGCCCGCACCGGGTAACGCGAGTATCCGGTCTCGATGACCGCACGCTCGATCTCTCCCAGTGTCGTTCCCGACGGTGTGAGGGGAATGGTCCGAACCTTGTCGAGGGTGATCAGAACCTCGGACACCGTGCGATCGGTCGATTCGAGAGCCTGCTTCAACCGCCGGTGTTCTTCGGCGTCGATCAGACCTTCGGATCGCGATTCACCGATCATCGCGGACAACTCCACGGCAGAGACCGTGACGTCGAGTTCGTCCTTCGGTTCGACGCGCAGGAGCTTCAGCACGCCGTTTGCGCACAGGTTGTAGAACGCGATGATCGGGCGAGCGATCTTGATGAAGGCCAGATGCACGGGAACGAGCAGCATGGCCGTCTTCTCGGGGCCGGCCAACGCGATGTTCTTCGGAACCATCTCGCCGAGCAGGATGTGCAGTACGACGACGAGCGAGAGCGCGATCGCGAACGAGATCGGGTGCAGCAGCCCGTCAGGCAGGCCGACGGCTTCCATCGGCACCTCGAGGAGGTGCGCAATGGCAGGTTCGGCGACCTTACCCAGGAGGATCGAGCAGATCGTGATACCCAGCTGAGCCGCCGCGAGCATCAGCGACAGGTTCTCACCGGCCTTGATGACTGTGAGTGCCCGCTTCTTGCCTTGCGCGACCAGTGCCTCGAGACGGTCACGGCGAGCGGAGATCAGCGCGAATTCCGCGCCGACAAAGAATGCGTTGCTCGCGAGCAACACGACGGTCAGGAGAACGCCGAAGAGGTTATTCATCGTCGGACTCCTTCTTGTCGTGGTCGGCGGATTCGGGTTCGACGTCCGCCGGGACCGGCATGATGGTCACTCGGTCGATGCGACGGCCGTCCATGCTGGTCACTCGGGCGATCCACTTTCCGCGGGAATCCCCGGACGAGTCGACGTCGGGCAACTCCACTTCGTCACCTTCATCGGGGATGCGCCCCAATTCGGTGAGCACCAATCCGCCGAGGGTGTCGTAGTCGCCTTCGGGCGCGGTGTATCCGGTAGCCGAAGTGACCTCGTCGATACGCAGGAGACCGGAGCACGACCATCCGTCGCCGACGCGTTGCACGTCCAGCTCGGGCTCGTCGTGTTCGTCGCGCACATCGCCGACGATTTCCTCGATGAGGTCTTCCATCGTGACGATGCCCGCAGTTCCGCCGTATTCGTCGACGACCAGAGCGACCTGCATGCCGTCCGAGCGGATCCGCTCCATGACGGTGTCACCGTCCAGGCTCGACGGCACGACCGGAACACGTTGAGCCAGACTGTCGACTCGCGTCGTGCGCCTGCGCTCGGCGGGAACCGTGAACGCGTGCTTGATGTGTACGACGCCGACCGTGTCGTCCAGATCGCCGCGAACGACCGGGAAGCGCGAGTAGCCGGTCCGCGACGCCGTCACGATCAGGTCTGCGACAGTGTCCGAGAGTTCCAGCGATTCGATCTTCACTCGCGGGGTCATCAGTTCTTCTGCCGTACGGTCACCGAACTGCAGCGAACGGTCGACGAGCATCGCCGTGCCCTTGTCGATGGAACCGCGCTGCGCGGACGTCCGCACGAGGGATCCGAGTTCCTGCGGTGAACGCGCCGAGCGCAGTTCCTCCGCGGGTTCGATGCCCAGGCGTCGCACGATCCAGTTGGCAGTTCCGTTGAGACCGTTGATTGCCCACTTGAAGATCAGCGAGAAGCCGGCCTGCAGGCCCGCAGTTGCACGGGCGGTGGGCATCGGCTTGGAGATTGCGAGGTTCTTGGGTACGAGCTCGCCGAAGATCATCGAGAACGACGTCGCGAGTACCAGCGCCAAGATCAAAGACGTTGTCGAGGCAGCGGATTCGCTGAGTCCGACGGCCTTCGCAACCGGTGTGATGAACCGCGCCAGAACGGGCTCGGCCAGGTAACCGGTGATCAGTGTCGTGATCGTGATGCCGAGTTGGGCACCGGAGAGCTGGAACGAGAGAGTCTTGTGCGCGTGTTGAACCTGGCGCGAGCGTCGGTCGCCGTCGCGAGCGGCTTCGTCGACGGTACTGCGCTCGAGCGCGGTCAGTGAGAATTCGGCCGCCACGAAGAGGGCGGTGCCTGCAGTCAGCGCGATGAAGCCGAAGAGGCTGAGAATGGTGAAAACGATGTCCATGTGTCATCGCCACCTGAGTTGTGCACGGGGGCCGCCGGGTTTGTCTCCCGGCTCGCTAGAGGAGCCCTCCGAACCGGCGGAATCAGACGATTCCTCGGATAAAACGACGGGTGTAGCGCCGGGTAAGTGTGTGGGTGCCTCGGGCACCGGGTTCCTCTCGTCAGAGCCGAGGATTTCTCGGCTGTAGCGGGCTCGGTCGGGTCGCCGAAGGGCACCCGACCGAGTTTTGTTTTCTGTTTACGGAACCAATGATACCGGCGGGCGCCCGGGAGTAGGGACCCGAGCACCCGCCGACTGTCACGGAACCCTGTTCACCAACCTGACGGAAGCGGCCGTCCTTCGGCGAATCCGGCAGCGGACTGAACACCGAGAACTGCCTTCTGGTGCAACTCTTCGAGGGAGCGCGCACCCGCGTACGTGCAGGTACTGCGCACGCCGGAACAGATCTGATCGATCAGGTCCTCGACTCCCGGGCGCTCGGGATCGAGACGCATCCGCGAACTGGAGATGCCCTCCTCGAACAATCCCTTACGAGCGCGATCAAAAGCCGTTTCGGTGGCTGTGCGAGCGGCAACGGCGCGCTTGGACGCCATACCGAAGCTCTCCTTGTACGCATTGCCCGCCTGATCGACCTTGAGGTCGCCGGGGGACTCGTACGTGCCGGCGAACCACGAGCCGATCATGACGTTCGACGCGCCCGCTGCGAGGGCGAGTGCGACGTCGCGGGGGTGGCGTACTCCGCCGTCGGCCCAGACGTGCTTGCCGAGCTCACGTGCCGCTGCAGCACATTCCGCGACGGCCGAGAACTGTGGGCGTCCGACGCCGGTCATCATACGCGTCGTGCACATGGCGCCCGGCCCGACTCCGACCTTGACGATGTCCGCGCCGGCCGCGATCAGATCGCGGGTGCCCTGTGCCGACACCACGTTGCCTGCGACCAGCGGGACGCCGAGGTCGAGCGCCTTGAGAGTGGTGAGCGCATCGATCATTCTCTGCTGGTGACCGTGCGCCGTGTCGACGACGATCACGTCGGCACCGGCGTCGACGAGTGCCTTTGCCTTGGCACCCACGTCACCGTTGACACCCACCGCCGCGGCGACCCGGAGTGCGCCCCGTTCGTCGACTGCGGGATCGTAGATTCCCGCACGAATCGCACCGGTACGGGTGAGGACTCCGGCAAGAGTGCCGTCTTCGTTGACGATGACCGCCAGCGGATCATGCTTGGCTTCGAGGAGTTCGAACACCTCGCGAGGTGTAGCGGTGACCGGGGCGGTGACGAAGTCGGTGATGGCGACCGAGCGCAGACGCGTGAACCGGTCGACGTCCGCACAGGCGGCCTCGGTGACGACACCGAGCGGCTTACCGTCCTCGACGACCACGACGGCGCCGTGAGCGCGCTTGGGCAGAAGCGCCAGCGCGTCGGAGACGGCGTCGTCGGGGCTCAAGGTGACCGGCGTATCGGCGACGAGGTGGCGGCTCTTGACGAATGCCACGGTCTCGGCGACGGCTTCGGTGGGGACGTCCTGCGGAATGATGACCAGCCCGCCGCGGCGGGCAACTGTCTCGGCCATACGGCGGCCGGCCACTGCGGTCATATTGGCGACGACGACGGGAATGGTGGTTCCGGATCCGTCGGAAGAAGTGAGATCGACGTCGAACCGGGAGGTGACCTCTGTCCGGTTAGGGACGAGAAAAACGTCGTCGTAGGTCAGGTCGTATGGGGGGCGTTGCCCTTCGAGGAACTGCACGTTTCACGAGCTTACCGTCGATTCCGCCGCAGCGCCCTCGGTATCGCGTGCCTGTGAACGGGAGAGGGCGATCGTGGTCATGACCATGACGGCGACAGCGCACCCGATGAGAGCAATTCCGGGGCCGTCGACGCGTAGGCGTTCGTCCAGAACCGTCATCCCCAGGAAGATGGCCGCAATCGGCTCGCCGATCGTGAGAGCGGGCAGCGACGCCGACAACGGCCCGACCTGGAATGCGCGTTGTTGCAGGTAGACGCCGATCGCGCCCGAGGCGATCAGAGCCCACGTCTGCCAGGCCGAAATCACTCCGACGACGCCGTGTCCGAGTAGGTCGGTGACGTACTTGGTGAACGCGACCGCAACGCCGTAGAAGATGCCGGCCGCGGAGCCGAGAAGCAGTGCGCGCCAACCACCGTCGAGTTTGGACAAGCCGCCGATGGTCGCGACCACGGCGACTGCGACCGTGATCGTCAGGGGCACAGCCCAATCGGACCACGGAGCATTGCTGTCACCCTCGGTGGGATCGCCGACCACGAGGAAGATCGCCAACGAAATCGCGAGCATGATCGCCAGTGACCACGCCGAACGGGTGATACGGATTCCCGAGAACTTGGCCGAGAGCGGCAGCGCGAACAGCAGAGAGGTCACGATCAGCGGCTGAACCACCAACACCGAACCCAACGACAGTGCAACGGCCTGCATGACGTAACCGCCGCCGTCGCCGATCAATCCGGCCCACCACCGAGGGCTCCGAATCAGCGACGCCACTAGCGCCTCGCCCTCGGGAACCGCCGACGCTGCCCGCTGCTGAGCGACGGACGCGCACGCGAAGAGCAGTGCGGCGACGAGTGCGCAGAGAACCGAGATCAGTGGAAGATCACCCATGTCCTCAGTGTGCGCGCTTGCCCGCCCGATTTCCGGCAGACGGCTTTCCTGCGCCCGGTGCGCCCCGCCGCGACGTCAGGCCCTTGGAGGCCAAACGTTCCGAACGGGTCGGGACCGGGGTGCCGTCGGCCCGGATCTTCTTCACACTCTTGGGATCGGTGACGCGCCGCGAGGAGGCGGCTCGCTTGTCGCCGTCCTTTTTCATGCGGCCACCGGCAGCCGTCCGACCTGCGGTGTCGTGTTCCTGGCGTCCACGCTTTGCGGTGTGCTTGACGGCGACGGTCGTATCGGGAGCCTCGACCGGAATGCCCGTCGGCTCCATCGCACCGGTGATGCGCGTCAGTTCAAGATCGTCAGGACGAACCCGCACACCGTGAACCTTGATGCCTGCCTGCTTGGTCAACTTCTCGACCGCGTCACGTTCTTCGTCGGTGACGATGGTGACGACGACGCCCGATTCACCGGCGCGAGCGGTTCGGCCTGCGCGGTGCAGGTAGTCCTTGGCCTCGGCCGGGGGATCGACGTGAACAACGAGCGTCACGTCGTCGACATGGATTCCGCGGGCCGCGACATCAGTTGCGACCAGGACGGGGGTTGTCCCGTCGGAGAACGACGCGAGGGTCTTGGTCCGATTGTTCTGCGTCTTGCCGCCGTGCAGGGCCCCGGCCGAGACACCGATCAAATGCAGTTGCTGCGCAAGCCGATCCACGCCGTGCTTGGTCTTGACGAACATGATGGTCCGCCCCGCGCGCGAAGCGATATGTGCGACAACGGATCTCTTGTCGTCGCGGTCGACGAAGAGCAGGTGATGCTCCATGGTCGAGACGGTGGCAACCGGGGGAGCAGTCGAGTGCGACGCCGGATTGCGCAGGTAATCCGCGACCAGATCGTCGACCTTGCCGTCGAGGGTTGCCGAAAAGAGAAGACGCTGACCATCTTTCGGCGTCGTGTCGAGAATCTTCGCGACCTCGTCGATGAAGCCCATGTCTGCCATGTGGTCGGCTTCGTCGATAGTCGTGATCACGACGTCGTCGAGCACGACCGACCGCTGCTCGAGCAGGTCGAGTAGACGGCCGGGAGTCGCGATGAGCAGATCGACGCCCCTGGTCAAGATGTCGGCCTGGCGCTTGATGGGAACACCACCGACCGCGTTGGCCACCCGCAAACCGATTTCGGTGGCGGCGTCGTCGAGTGCTTTGTGAATCTGGATCGCCAGTTCGCGGGTGGGAGCGAGCACCAAGCCGCGAGGACGATTCCGCTTGCTCGCCCCACCCTTGAGGCGCACCAACATCGGAAGCCCGAAGGCCAAAGTCTTTCCGGAACCCGTCGCGCCACGCCCGAGCACATCCCGGCCGGCAAGGACATCGGGGATGGTGGCCGACTGAATGGGGAAGGGGGCATCGATGCCGCTCCGACGCAACGCGTGCACCATCACGGCGGGGATTCCGAGGTCGACGAACGAACGCCCTTCGGTCGAGGTGGGCGAGTCGATCGTCGATTCCTGCATTTGTCCAGGCTACCGGGTATCGGTAGAGGCAGATAACCGCATCTACCGATACCCGCTGTGAATCAGGCCTCGATTTCGCTGCGGTCACCGCTCCACAGCGTGTGGAACTTGCCGGGCTTGTCGATGCGCTCGTAGGTGTGAGCGCCGAAGAAGTCGCGCTGACCCTGTGTCAGGGCGGCCGGCAGACGCTCTGCGCGCAGACCGTCGTAGTACGACAGCGAAGACGCGAACGCCGGTACCGGAATGCCGAGCATCGTCGCGGTGGCGACCACACGGCGCCAGCTGTCGATGCCCGCCTCGATGGCCTCGCGGAAGTACGGCGCCAGAATCAAGCTCGGCAGGCTCGGATCCGCGTCGAACGCGTCCTTGATGCGGTTGAGGAACTGCGCACGGATGATGCAGCCGCCGCGCCAGATCGTTGCCAGGTCGGCAGGCTTGAGGTTCCAGTCGTACTCGGCGCTACCGGCAGCGATCTGGTCGAAGCCCTGCGCGTACGCCACGATCTTCGACGCGTACAGCGCGGCCTGGATGTCAGCGGCGAACTGCTCGGCGTCAGCCGGCTTGTCGCCGAGCGAACCCGAAGCCAATCCCTGCGCCTGGGCTGCGGCGCGCTGATTGCGGCTACCGGACAGTGCGCGAGCAAACACGGCCTCGGCGATACCGGTGACCGGCACGCCCAGATCCAGAGCGGACTTGACCGTCCAGCGGCCCGTGCCCTTCTGCTCGGCAGCGTCGACGATGACGTCGACCAACGGCTTGCCGGTCTCGGCGTCGACCTGACGGAGCACCTCGGCGGTGATCTCGATCAGGTAGGACTCGAGCGTGCCCTTGTTCCACTCGGTGAAGACGTCGGCAACCTGACCGGCGTCGTCGCCCAGCGCGTCACGGAAGAGGTTGTACGCCTCACCGATGAGCTGCATGTCGGCGTACTCGATGCCGTTGTGCACCATCTTGACGAAGTGACCGCTGCCGTCGGGGCCGATGTGCGTGCAGCACGGTGTGCCGTCGACGTGAGCGGAGATCGACTCGAGAAGCGGGCCGAGAGCCTCGTACGACTCCTTCGGGCCGCCCGGCATGATCGACGGACCGTTGAGTGCGCCTTCTTCGCCGCCGGAGATACCAGCGCCGACGAAGTGCAGACCGCGGGCGCGGATCGCGGCTTCACGGCGGATCGTGTCCGTGTACAGCGAGTTACCGCCGTCGATGATGATGTCGCCGGGCTCCATGGCGTTCGCGAGCTCTTCGATGACAGCATCCGTCGGCGCGCCGGCCTTGACCATGATCAGGACGCGTCGCGGCTTCTGCAGTGCGGCAACGAACTCTTCGACGGTCTCGGTGCGCACGAAATCGCCCTCGGAACCATGCTCGGCGATCAAAGCATCGGTCTTGGCGATGCTGCGGTTGTGCAGGGCAACGGTGTGACCGTGGCGGGCGAAATTGCGGGCAATATTCGAACCCATGACAGCCAGGCCGGTGACGCCGATCTGAGCCCGGGGTGATTCGGTGCTAGTGGTTGACATGCTTACAGCTTTCCCTCTCGGTCCGCGGCTGTGAAATCCTGCGCTGTGCGCAGCCGAAAACTGTGCGGCCGCGACGCGCGTGAACATCAGACCGTGCATACAAAACACGGATGCAGATCACTTTAATTGCAGTGACCTGCATCCGTCTCGATACAGCTTCCGGCGCAGCCGGAAGGTTCTCAGTGTTCAGTTGTCGAGCCGCAGCTCAGCGCAGGTATTACCGCTGATCGCGCTTCGGGCCGTCGAATCCGTCATAGCTACGACGGTCGGTGCGGCTGCGGAAGCCACCACCGCTGGTCGAGGCTGCGCGGTTGTCGCCGCCGTCACGGTTGCCCTGGTATCCACCGGAGGAGCGGTTGCCCTGGTATCCGGTCGAGGGGCGGCTGTCGCGGTCTCCGTAGGACGGACGGCCGTCGCGGTTGCCCTGGTATCCGCTGCCACCCGAAGAGCGGTTGCCCTGGTATCCGCCGCGGCTCTCGCCGTCACGGCTTCCCTGGTATCCGCCGGAGGATCGGTTGCCCTGGTATCCGGTCGAGGGGCGGCTGTCGCGGTCTCCGTAGGACGGACGGCTGTCGCGGTTGCCCTGGTATCCACCGCTGGAGCGATCACCCTGGTAGCCACTGCCACCCGAAGAGCGGTTGCCCTGGTAGCCGCCGCGGCTCTCACCGTCACGGTTGCCCTGATATCCACCGGAAGAGCGGTTGCCCTGGTATCCGGTCGAGGGGCGGCTGTCGCGGTTGCCCTGGTATCCACCGCTGGAGCGATCACCCTGGTAGCCGCCGCGGCTCTCGCCGTCGCGGTTGCCCTGGTACCCACCCGAGGAACGGTTGCCCTGGTATCCGCCGGAAGAGCGGTTGCCCTGGTAGCCGCCGCGGCTTCCGCCACGATCACCGAAGGAACGCTCGCCACGAGAAGAGCTCTCGCGCAACGGTTCTCCGGTCGGCTTCTTGGCGCCGGTGATACGAGCCAGCTCAGCAGAACCCGGGGTGACGGCGACGGCAGCGGCATTGACGCCGGCCATTCCGGTCAGACGCTTGAACTGACGCTTCTGGTTGGGCAGCACGATTGCGACAACGGTGCCCTTCTCGCCGGCGCGAGCGGTACGACCCGCGCGGTGCAGGTAGTCCTTGTGGTCAGCCGGGGGATCGACGTGAACGACAAGGTCGATGCCGTCGACGTGGATTCCGCGCGCTGCGACGTCCGTTGCGACGAGGACCGGGGTGCGGCCGTTCTTGAAACGCTCGAGGACGCGGGTGCGCTGGTTCTGAGCCTTGCCGCCGTGAAGCGACTCGGCAGCGATGCCGACTGCGCGGAGTCGGTCGGTGATTCCCTCGCAACCGAGCTTGGTACGGGCGAACATGATCGTGCGTCCGTCGCGGGCACCGATCTCGGCGAGGACGGAATCCTTCTGGCCGCGGTCGACGAGGAGGACGTAGTGCTCCATCGTGTCGACGCTCGCGCGGCCGTCTTCGGTGGAGTGCGTGACGTGGTTGGCCAGGAACTGACGAACCAGCGACTGGACCTCACGGTCGAGGGTCGCCGAGAACAGCAGGCGCTGTCCGTCTGCGGGGGTCTCACCGAGGATCGAGCGAACCTCGGGCAGGAAGCCCATGTCCGCCATCTGGTCGGCTTCGTCGAGTGCGGTGATTTCCACCGAGTCGAGGATGCAAGTGCCCTGACGCAGGTGGTCGCCGAGACGACCCGGGGTGGCGACGAGGACGTCGACGCCGCGGCGGAGCTGATCGACCTGCTTGGCGAACGGCGTTCCACCGACAGCGGGACGAACCGTGAGTCCGAGTGCGCCGGCGTAGGAGTTGAGGGAGTCGACCACCTGGAAAGCAAGCTCACGGGTGGGGACGAGCACGAGTGCACGGGGACGCTTGGCGGCCGGGCGATCCTCGTGGCGCGAGAGGCGGGTCAGCATCGGCAGGCCGAATGCGAGGGTCTTGCCCGATCCGGTCTGTGCGCGGCCGAGAACGTTGGTTCCGGCGAGCGCGTCCGGGATGGACTGCGCCTGGATGGGGGACGGGACGGTGATGGAGTTGCGCGCTAATGCGGCAACAAGCTGCTCGGGCAGGCCGATCTCGGCGAAGGTGATACCCGGCTCGGTGGCGACTGCTTCTTCGGCAGCGGGGGTGTTGACGGTGGTGTCTTCGATGTTCTCGGAAGACGACATTTGGACAGCGTTGGTCACGCGGAAACCTCTCCGGACTACGGGCACGTCGCGGAGCGGAAGAAGCCATGCTGAAATACACGACACAGTTCGCAAAGGGACGAGCCAGGGCACATGTCACCTGGCAATCCGAACGCATACTGCGGGGAATTGGGCTGTGTGCCGTTATATGTTGACGGACCACGATGGTGGCCGAGGTCCACTCTACGCCACCGGCTAGGTCGAAGTCAGGTAACCCCGCCTGTGACCTGCACTACTACACGTGGTTGCGCTGGTCAAGACTCAGTAGGCGTTGAAAAGCAGGCGAAGTTCCGTGAGCCAGGGCACTGCCACAGCCACGGTGGGCACCACGAGAATGGCGACCGCCCCCAGATACGCGAAAATCGCAATCCGGGGATCGGCATCGTCAGCCGAGAGGCGCTGCACTCGGATGAGCGTTGACGGGCCGCCTGCTGCCATCGCTCCGCGGGGTGCCGTCGATCCGGCACACGCGACCAGTGCCCGCGCGAGGGGAGTGGGACCGGTAGCCCGCACAGCTGAATCGTCGGCGAGCAACTCCACCAGGAGTTGTACCGATCCCAGAGCCGACTTGCTACGGACGAAACGGGGGAACGCGTGGTTGACCGCGGTGAATGCCTCGAGGACCAGATCGTGACGAGCTCGCAGGTGTGAACGCTCGTGCGTCAGGATGGCCTTGACCTCGGCATGATCGAGGTTCTGCAAGGTGCCTTGACTGAGAACCACGCGTTGGCGCAGACCTGGCAGGCAATAGGCGATCGGTTCGTCGACGTCGAGCACTCGCAGATCGGGTGTGCGTTCCACCGACGCGGGCATGGCGCAGTCGTCGAGAAGGTCCACCAACACGCGGTGACGTGCACGGCGACGTCGGGTTCTCACGGCGACCTGGATGACCGAGAAGATCAGCTTTGCGCCGATCAGGAGTGTCAGGGCAAAAACAACCACGTACAGAATCCACAGAGGGAGTCCGAGTGCATCGATTTCGGCCGTCGGGGCCGTCGTCGGCCTTCCGTCAGCGCCGGGAACGAGCAGCTGGCTGGCAATGGCTAGGCCCGAGCTGAATGCCGACAACACCGCAGCGATCGCGACGGCTTGCCACAGGACCAACGCCGCGCGTGGAGCGCGGTAAGGCCACGTGGAGCGGCTCAGGAGTGCGGGTACCGGACCGGCCAGCAACAAGGCAAGCAGTCCGAAAACCAGTGCAGTAGTGGCGTTCATGTCCTACACATCATGCACGACGAATTCAGTTCGGCCTAGAAATTCCGGGCTGCGCAGCCTTTTTCGCGGACTCGCGCACCTCGAGGGCAGCGAGCGCTTCGCGGAGAGCATCTGCTTCGTCTGCATTGACCTGGCCCACGAAGTGAACGAGTGCCGCAGCGCGACCGCCGGACTCCGGAGCCTGGGCGAGAGCGTCGACCATCAGGCTCGCAACCAGTTCTTCGCGCTTGTTGACGGGAAGATAGCGATGCGCGCGATCGTCGCGCTGCTGAATCACCAGATGCTTCTTCGCCAGGCGCTGCAGAACGGTCATGACCGTCGTGTACGCCAATTCGCGATGCGTCGCGAGTGCTTCATGCACCTGTCGCACAGTTTGCGGTTCTGATGTGGACCACAAATGATCCATCACCGCGCGTTCGAGTTCACCTAGACCTGCCATTCTTCGATTCTACGGACTTCCACGACGAAATACGTACTACTGGTAGTAGTAACCGCCTCGGTGGGGGTGTGGTATTGGCCATAGTGATCTGCGTGACGGTTACGGTGGTGATCGCAGAGAGAAATGCCCGATACTGAGCAAGCCCCTAGTCGATCCGCAGAAAGTAGCCGCACGTAGATGACGATCGACAGTTCGCCGGGCACCGAAGAATCCACATCACGGGCACGGGCAGTCGCGCAGAAAGCTGGCGACATCGTTCGTTTCGGTATTCGCGACGCACCGTTGACGGTCGTTCTACTTCTCACCATGTGGATCCTGGGCGCTGCCAGCGGCAGTCTCGTGCACGGACCGTCTCGCGATCTCGAGCACGCGATCGGCGCGGGAATGGGCTCGATCCAGCACGGACGCATCTGGACTCCGCTCACCTCCGCTCTGTGGGCGGGAAACCTGCTCGGGTACATCGGTGCGAGCGTGCTCCTGATCGCGGTCGCTGCGCCCCTCGAGCGGCGCATGGGGACGCTCAAGCTCGCAATTGCCGGAGCGAGCACCCAAATCCTCGGTGTGCTCCTCGGACTCGGCTGGGCATCGTTCGCGAAGGTGTTCGACTCCAACTGGGGATTCCGCCTACACGTCGGCTCCGCTGTCGGCACGAGTGCATGGATCGTCGGCGCCGTCATGGCCGCCAGCTCGAACATGGGCACACTGTGGCGTCGACGCATCCGCGTCGGAACCCTGGCCTTGACCATCACCTTGGCCCTGTTCAGCGGCCAACTTCAAGATGTCATCAGGTTCTTCGCCGCCGTCGTAGGTCTGGTGATCGGCCAGTGGATCGTGGGACGGTCGGCTCGCGGTGAGCGAATCGCCGGGACCCAGCGGGAGGGCCGCGTCCTCGTCGCCATCGTCGTGGCGGCCAGCGCGATCGGCCCGATGATCGCCGCACTGTCTCCGCAAGCGGTAGGTCCACTTGCCGTCCTGCGTGACCTCTTCCGCGGAGTTCCGTGGACCGTCGCCGAGGTTCGAGAACTGTGCGAGGAGTCCGCGTCGGACCCGGACTGCCGGCGAGGACTCCTCGAGCTCAGACTCTCGGGTATCGGGCCGACTCTGCTCTCGCTGATGCCGTCGATTTTTGTCCTGGTGCTGAGCGACGGGCTTCGGCGTGGCCGCAGATTCGCCTGGATTGCGACGGTGTGCGCTCAGGTTGTCCTGCTCGTCCTCTCGATCGGGAACTTCGTCATCAGGTTCGTCGACGCCGTGGACAGTGACAGTCTGTTCTACGGAATCAGCGATCCGAACGTGTACCGGACACTCGTGCCGTTCCTGACGCCGCTGTTCGTGCTGATCCTCTTGATCTCCACACGCCGATACTTCGACGTGGCGGCCCCGGCCAGGACATACAGACGCTTGGGCGTTGCGATCGTGACGTTGCTCGGGGTCCTGGCCGTGATCTACGTGGGCGGCGGAATGCTCGCCAGGCACGGGTTCGACCGCGAGCCCACTGTCACCATGCTGCTCGCAGACTTCCCTCAGCGCCTCGTACCGCCGGTGTACCTGCAGTTGATCGACCCGCGCCTGCTCCCTGTAGACATCGAGTCGACGCTGCTGTTCGAGTGGACCGGCGTCGTGTTCTGGGGCGTTGCTGCCGTGCTGGTCTTCGTGAGCTTCCTCAAGCCCGTCAAGACCGCTGATCCGAAAGCCGCCGAACGCGCGCGATCGATGTTGCTCGCCGGCACCGGCAGTCCGTTGTCGTGGATGACGACGTGGAAGGGCAACACCTACTGGTTCAGTGCAGACGGTTCGAGCTACGTCGCCTACCGCGTCATCGCCGGAGTCGCACTCACCACGGGTGACCCGGTCGGTCCTCCTGATCGGATGCGCGCAGCGATCGAGGGGTTCGCCGAGTTCGCGTCGTCGAACGGTTGGATTCCGTGCTTCTACTCGGTGACCGACGACGCGCGCACCATTACCGATTCCATGGGCTGGAGCGGCCTACAGGTCGCCGAGGAAACAGTGCTCGATCTGGGCGGAATCGCGTTCACGGGCAAGCGGTTCCAGGACGTGCGCACGGCACTGAATCGGGCGAAGAAGTCCGGGATCACGGCCGAGTGGATTTCCTTCCCGCACGCGCCTCTCGCGATCAAGGATCAGATCGTCGCGATCTCGGAAGAGTGGGTGGCGGACAAGGGGATGCCCGAGATGGGCTTCACTCTCGGCGGGCTCGACGAGGTCGACGACGAGGCGGTGCGCTGCCTGATCGCCGTCGACGAGGATCGCACGGTGCACGGTGTCACGTCGTGGC
>NZ_JBHTSW010000061.1:0-26223 GCF_042794945.1 Rhodococcus sp. NPDC056506
CAGCTCCTCCACTGATAAGGTCACCCTCGCCTAACTCATCTCAGGAGTCAATCGGTGAAATTCTTTCCCCGCCGTGCCGCGCTGGTAGCGGTCGCAGCCTCGATCGCCTTGGTTGTCCCGGCCTGCTCGAGCAACGACGAGCCGGCTGCAACCACCACCTCGACCGAGTCGGGTGCATTCCCCCGCACCGTCGAACATTTCCGCGGAAGCACCGAAATCCCGGCTGCGCCCCAGCGGATCGTCGCGCTCGACAACAGCTTCACCGACGCCGTCCTCCTCCTCGAATCCCCGCTCGTCGGCTATGTCGACTACCGCGAGCCCGGTCTGCCCGACTACCTCGGATCCTCCCGGGAGGAATTCGCCGCGGACGCCGTCTCGGTCGGCACGGTCAGCAGCGCAAGCCTCGAGAAGATCGCCGCACTGCAGCCGGACCTCATCATCTCCGCCGAGGTCCGCGACGGGAAGAACTACGAACAGCTGTCCGCGATCGCACCCACTGTCTTCACCCAGACGACCGGTCCGACGTGGAAGGACAACATTCGTCTGGTCGGTGAAGCCCTCGGCAAGGAGTCTTCGGCCGAGTCGAAGATCACCGAGTACGAAACCCGAGCGGCCACCGTCGGCAAGGAAATCAACGAGAAGGCCGACAACCCGGTCATCTCGGTGGTCCGATTCGCCGGTGAACCGACCGCACGCCTTTACCGCACCACCTCGTTCAGCGGCATCGTTCTTCAGGACGCAGGACTGAAGCGCCCCGACAACCAGGGGCCCGACCCCGCCGACGCCGGCAACATCATGATGAAGATCAGCCCCGAGCTGATCAACGAGGCCGACGCGGACGTCATCTTCATCAGCACCTGGCAGGACGCCGAGGGCAAGAGCGCCGAAGCTGCGAAGCCGTTCCTCGAGAGCCCGCTGTGGCAGACACTTCGAGGACGCAAGGTAGACGTGGACGATTCACGTTGGATGTCGCCGGTCAGCGTCCAGGGCGCGCACATGATCCTCGACGACCTCTCGGACACGTTCGAGGTGGACAAGCAGAACAGCTGAGTCGAGCAGCTAACCTGAACGGCGCCCGCTCACACAGGAAGCCGTCGACTTGTCTGTTCTCTCACGCACGTCTGTTCTCTCACGCACGACTGTTCTCTCACGCACGACTGCCCGCACGTCCATTCGTCGTGTCTCGATCCTGGGGATCGCGGCCACGATGCTCGTTCTCGGCGGCTGCTCGTCCGACTCGTCGGACGATCCCGCGAGCACCATCGTCCGGACCACCACGTCGATCGCCGGCGCCGGCGTGATGGGCATCGAACGCGACACCGCCACCGCGTGCCCGACGCCGACGCAAGCCGACCCGGGAGCGGGCCCCGGTGTGAATCGTCGAGTCGTACACACTGCGGGTGAAACCGAGGTTCCTTCCGATCCCCAACGGATCGTGGTCCTCGACAGCGTCTCGATGGACGCCGTGTGCGCCCTCGGACTGTGGGAGCGCGTGGTGGGCGCTGCGACCGGCGTCGACTCGCCTCAACCGTCGTACCTCGGTTTCGGCATCTCGGAGATTCCGAGTGTCGGTCCCGTGAGCGCACCTGACGTCAACGCCGTGAAGGCCGCCGCGCCGGACTTGATCCTCGGGTCGAGTCCGGCGTCCGACGGTTTGTACGGGCAGCTCGGCGCCATCGCGCCCACCGTGTTCGCCGGGTCCGATCCCGTGTACTGGAAAGCGCAGTTCGCGCTCGCCGGTCAGGCACTGGGCCGCTCGTCAGCGGCGGCGACGGAGCTCGATCGATACCAGCAGGACGTCGTGCAACTCGGCGACGCATTGAATGCATCACAGACGCAGGCATCAGTGGTTCGGTTCGGTGCGAAGGACCTGCAGATCGAGGGTCCCGCGTCCTTCGCCGGACAGATCCTCAACGACGTCGGCGTCCGGCGCCCACCGGCTCAGCGATTGACCGATGCGACCACAGCACCGATTCCGGCCGACGATCTCAGCGCAGCAGAAGGTGACTTGATCTACGTCCTCTTCGACGGGCCGAACGGTCGTACCTACGGCACCGAGGTCATGAAAAGCGATCAGTGGCAGGACCTCGCCGCCGCCTCCGATCGGCGCGTGTTCGTGGCGGAAGACGAAATCTGGAACGGAAACGGGATGACTGCCGCCCATGCCGTATTGGCGGATTTGAAGGGAACCTTGAACGGATATGCGAGCTGACCGGAACGAAACACGACTCCCACATTCGAGACAGCTCGCCGCAACCGTGATGTTCGGATTCTGATCATGCCGATCCCGGAATTCATTGTCGCCCTGCGCGAGAAGATCGGTCATGCGCCGCTCTGGCTGTCCGGAGTGAGCGTCGTGATTCGCGACGACGACGGCCGAGTCCTGCTCACCCGCCGAGCCGACAACGGTCAATGGGCCGTCGTGTCCGGCGTTCTCGAGCCCGGCGAGGAACCGTCGTCGGCGGCGGTGCGGGAGGCGAAGGAAGAAACCGGAGTCGACGCCGAATTGGTTCGGATCACGAGTGTCGATGTCACAGAGCCCATTACGTACCCCAACGGCGACGTGACTCAGTACCTCGACGTGTGCTTCCTGGCCAAGTGGACGGGCGGAGAAGCGCATGTGGCGGACGACGAAAACCTCGAGGTGGCGTGGTTCTCGCCGAGCGAATTGCCCTCGGACATGACGGAAACCTCGCGGCTACGCCTCGAAAAAGCGTTGCAGGACAAGCCGGAAGCCTGGTTTCAGCGCTAGTCCACTCCCCCATGGACGACCGAAGCCCGATTCCTGCGTGTGCAGGAGTCGGGCTTCGGCGTACTGGTCGCTCTGGAAGTCCCGAGCGGGTCGCTCTAGAAGTCCCAGTCGTCGTCTTCGGTGTTGACGGCCTTGCCGATGACGTAGGAGCTTCCCGAGCCCGAGAAGAAGTCGTGATTCTCGTCCGCATTCGGTGAAAGTGCCGACAGGATAGCCGGATTGACGTCCGTCTCGTCCTTCGGGAAGAGGCCTTCGTAGCCGAGGTTGTTGAGTGCCTTGTTGGCGTTGTAGCGCAGGAACTTCTTGACGTCCTCGGTCAGACCGACGCCGTCGTAGAGGTCCTGCGTGTAGTCGACCTCGTTCTCGTAGAGCTCGAAGAGCAACTCGAACGTGTAGTTCTTGAGCTCTTCGCGCTCGGCCTCGGTGAGCTGTTCGAGGCCCTTCTGGTACTTGTAGCCGATGTAGTACCCGTGCACGGCCTCGTCACGGATGATGAGGCGGATGAGGTCAGCGGTGTTGGTGAGCTTGGCGCGCGAGGACCAGTACATCGGCAGGTAGAAGCCGGAGTAGAAGAGGAAGCTCTCGAGGAGCGTCGAGGCGACCTTGCGCTTGAGCGGCGACTCGCCGTTGTAGTAGTCGAGAACGATCTGCGCCTTGCGCTGCAGGTTGGGGTTCTCCTCCGACCAGCGGAACGCGTCGTCGATGTCCGGCGTGGAGCACAGCGTCGAGAAGATCGAGCTGTAACTCTTGGCGTGCACCGATTCCATGAAGGCGATGTTGGTGTAGACCGCTTCTTCGTGGGGAGTGATTGCGTCGGGGATGAGGCTGACTGCGCCGACGGTCCCCTGAATGGTGTCGAGCAACGTCAGACCCGTGAAGACACGCATCGTGAGCTGCTGCTCCTGCGCGGTCAGCGTTCCCCAGGACGGGATGTCGTTGGAGACCGGCACCTTTTCGGGCAGCCAGAAATTGCTGACGAGGCGATCCCACACCTCGGCGTCCTTCTCGTCCTGGACGCGGTTCCAGTTGATGGCGGAAACGCGACTGACCAGCTTGACCATAATTCCTACCTAGCGAGAGAGATACTGCCGAATGTTGGCTTGCCTGAACACTACCCGTTGTGTCGGGTCCGCGATGCCAACACAACAACATGTGTCGCACGCGCCCCTCCGCAAGGATCAAAAATGTGATATCAATTAAATATCACTTACCGATGGAAAGCGAGTCTCGCATGACCAGCACCCCTACCGTGGCCGAGAAACCGACCGGTGTCGCCACCACCACGATCGCCGAACGCCCAGGCTGGGACCTGTCCGGCGGGTGGATGCTTCTCGGCGGCGTCCTTTTGTTCCTGGCCGGAATCGCACTGTCCGTCGTAGGCGGAGTTCTGGGACTCTTCGCCCTGATTCCGGTCGGAGTGGTGCTGTTCATCGCGTCACTCCCCCTGCTGATGGGCCTGACGTTGGTGCAACCGAATCAAGCCAGAGTCCTTCAGCTCCTGGGTAGCTCGTACAGCGGCACCCTGCGCACGCCGGGACTGCGATGGACGAACCCGCTGACGGTCCGTCGATCGATCTCCACGCGTATCCGAAACCACGAGACCGGTCAGGCGAAAGTGAACGACGCCGACGGCAATCCCATCGAGATCTCGGCGGTGGTCGTCTGGCAAGTCGCCGACACTGCGCTCGCGTCGTTCCAGGTGGACGACTACGAGGAGTTCGTCTCGGTGCAGACCGAGGCGGCCGTCCGCCATATCGCCGGCAGCTATCCGTACGACGCCGAAGGCCGAGTTTCGTTGCGCGAGAACGCCGATATCATCACAAGCACCTTGTCGGAGGAGGTTCACGCCCGCGTGCGGGCGGCAGGTGTCGAAGTGATCGAGACACGGATCAACAGGCTCTCGTACGCACCGGAGATCGCCAGCGCGATGCTTCGGCGCCAGCAAGCGGGTGCTGTGATCGCCGCCCGCAAGCAAATCGTCGAAGGTGCGGTGTCCATGGTCGACATGGCACTCAAGCAGCTCGAGGAAAAGCACGTCGTCGAACTCGACGAGGAACGCAAGGCCACGATGATCAGTAACCTTCTGGTCGTGCTGTGCGGCGACCGCGACGCACAACCGGTGCTGAACACCGGTTCGCTCTACCAGTAAAGGAAAGGCCACATGGCCACGGATCCAGCTCCGAGATCCGAGCGTAAGAAGATCCTGCTTCGGTTGGATCCTGCGGTGCACGACGCGCTCGCCCGGTGGGCGGCCGACGACCTCCGAAGTACCAACGCCCAGATCGAGTTTCTCCTTCGGCGCGCACTCACCGAACACGGTCGTATGCCGAAGAATGCCGGCAAGATGCACGGCCCCGGCCGTCCGCCGGCCTGATACCCCTGTGCGCCTTTTCGGTAGCAGTCACTACCAAAAAGGCGCACGGGGGGCGAAGCCCTTACAACATGCAGGAAACGCAGCCCTCGACCTCGGTACCTTCGAGTGCCATCTGACGCAGACGGATGTAGTAGAGCGTCTTGATGCCCTTACGCCACGCGTAGATCTGCGCCTTGTTGATGTCACGCGTGGTGGCGGTGTCCTTGAAGAACAGCGTCAGGGACAAGCCCTGGTCGACATGTTGCGTTGCGGCAGCATAGGTGTCGACGATCTTCTCGTACCCGATTTCGTAGGCATCCTGGTAGTACTCCAGATTGTCGTTGGTCAGGTAGGGCGCCGGGTAGTAGACGCGACCGATCTTGCCTTCCTTACGGATCTCGATCTTCGACGCCACCGGGTGGATGGAGCTGGTGGAGTAGTTGATGTACGAGATCGAGCCGGTCGGCGGGACGGCCTGAAGGTTCTGGTTGTAGATACCGTGCTTCTGGACCGAAGCCTTCAGCTCACGCCAGTCGTCCTGGGTGGGGATGTGAAGCTGCGCATCGGCGAAGAGTCCGCGGACCTTGTCGGTTGCCGGCTCCCACACCTGGTCGGTGTACTTGTCGAAGAATTCACCCGAGGCGTACTTCGACTCCGGGAAACCCTTGAAGTACGAGCCGCGCTCGATGGCGATCTTGTTCGACGCACGCAAAGCGTGGAAGAGCACGGTGTAGAAGTAGATGTTCGTGAAATCGATGCCTTCTTCGCTGCCGTAGAAGATCCGCTCACGAGCGAGGTATCCGTGCAGGTTCATCTGGCCGAGGCCGATGGCGTGAGAGTCGTTGTTGCCCTGCTCGATCGACGGCACCGAGTAGATGTGCGTCTGGTCGGACACTGCCGTCAAACCGCGGATCGAGACCTCGATGGTCTTGGCGAAGTCGGGCGAATCCATGGTCTTCGCGATGTTCAGCGAACCCAGGTTGCAGGAGATGTCCTTGCCGACCTTCGAGTAGGAAAGATCGTCGTTGAACAGCGACGGCGTCGAAACCTGCAGGATCTCCGAGCACAGGTTCGAGTGCGTGATCTTGCCTTCGATCGGGTTGGCCCGGTTCACCGTGTCCTCGAACATGATGTACGGGTAGCCCGACTCGAACTGCAATTCGGCGACGGTCTGGAAGAACTCACGAGCCTTGATCTTGGACTTGCGAATTCGCTTGTCGTCGACCATCTCGTAGTACTTCTCGGAGACGTTGATGTCGGAGAACGGAACACCGTAGATGCGCTCGACGTCGTACGGCGAGAACAGGTACATGTCCTCGTTCTTCTTCGCCAGTTCGAAAGTGATATCCGGGATCACGACGCCCAGAGAGAGCGTCTTGATACGGATCTTCTCGTCGGCGTTCTCACGCTTGGTGTCGAGGAATCGGTAGATGTCGGGGTGGTGCGCGTGCAGGTACACAGCTCCGGCGCCCTGACGCGCACCCAACTGGTTGGCATAGGAGAACGAGTCCTCGAGAAGCTTCATGATCGGGATGACACCCGAACTCTGGTTCTCGATCTTCTTGATCGGCGCGCCGTGCTCACGAACGTTGGTGAGCAGCAAGGCAACACCGCCACCGCGCTTGGAAAGCTGCAGTGCCGAGTTGATGGAGCGACCGATGGACTCCATGTTGTCTTCGATGCGAAGCAGGAAGCAGGACACGGGCTCGCCGCGCTGCTTCTTACCCGAGTTCAGGAACGTCGGGGTGGCGGGCTGGAAGCGTCCGGCGATGATCTCGTCGACGAGTTCGACGGCCAGGTCTTCGTTGCCTGCGGCCAGCGTGAGCGCAACCATGCAGACACGATCTTCGAAACGCTCGAGGTAGCGCTTACCGTCGAAGGTTTTGAGCGTGTAGGAGGTGTAGTACTTGAACGCACCCAGGAACGTCGGGAAGCGGAACTTCTTGGCATACGCGTGATCGATCAGGAACTTCACGAAAGTACGTGAGTACTGATCGAGAACCTCTGGCTCGTAATAGTTTTCCTCTACGAGGTAGTCCAGCTTCTCGTCGAGGTTGTGGAAGAACACGGTGTTCTGGTTGACGTGCTGCAAGAAGTACTGACGGGCTGCGGCGACATCCATCTCGAACTGGATCTCACCGTTCGCGCCGTACAGGTTGAGCATGGCGTTGAGTGCGTGGTAGTCGAGACCGTTGGTGGAATCACCGCCGCGTGCATCACGCTCTACGCTTCCTGCCGCGATCGTGTCAGTGATGGTTGGCGCCACTGCCCGTGCTCCTTCTCTGTTTCGAGATGATTCCAGAACTCCCCCAAGCCTTCTCGTACTCGGTCTACGTCCTCGGCAGTGCCCATGAGTTCGAACCGGTACAGAAAAGGAACGTGGCATTTCTGGGAAATGATGTTTCCTGCATAGCAAAAGGACTCACCGAAATTGGTGTTTCCCGCCGCGATCACTGCTCTGATCAACGACCTGTTGTGTGGATTGTTCAAAAAACGAATGACCGGCTTCGGCACATAACTGGTGTCGCGCCCTGTCACGGTGGCTCCGCCACCATAGGTGGGCAGAATCAGCACATAGGGCTCGTCTACGCGAAATGAGCCGTCACGGTCATGGATGGGTATACGTGTCGCAGGCAGGCCGAGACGTTGAACGAATCGGTGGGTGTTCTCCGACACGCTGGAAAAATAGACCAGCGAAGTCATCGGTTGTCACCATTTTCTTGTACGGTGCCCGGAACTACTCAGATGTGTCGGCGGAGGTGTCCACCGCCGACACTGCGGCGCTTCAAGCAGCGACGGTCAGGGTCTTGATGCGATCGGGACGGAAGCCCGACCAGTGATCTTCACCGGCAACCACGATGGGCGCCTGGAGGTACCCGAGAGCCATGACGTAGTCGCGGGCTTCGGCATCCTCGGTGATGTCGATGATGTTGTATTCGAGACCGGCCTTGTCGAGGGCGCGGTAGGTGGCATTGCACTGAACGCAAGCGGGCTTGGTGTAGACGGTGATGCTCATGAGAGTCCCTCTTTCGCTTAGCCAACAAAGGCCGATGTAGTGATGTTCAGCACCGATTCGACCGATTGCCGGAGTCTCGCTCGAGGCGTTCCGCGTTGTGGTCTCTCAGTGCTCAAGACACTACACCTAGTGGCCGACAGAAACACATAACGCGAGATGTTGTGAGTCACATCGTTGGAATTCCCAGGTCGCCCCAGTTCAGCGCCCTCATTTCCCGGCGCGTCGGCGTGTCGCCCGTCACATTTTCTTTTTGTGCTCGCCGACCTCTCGGAACCGCGCCACGGACCTACCATGAGCGTCGTGGAAACACCCCCGAAGGACGAAGCACCGCGCCACCAGGCAACCGTGACGAGAACGCAGCAGGTGACACCACTGATGCGCAAAATCACCTTCGGCGGCAACGGCCTGAGCGACTTCGAGACGAGCGGAAGCCCCGACGAACGGGTGCTCGTCAGATTCCCTCTCGATCCCCCTCACGCCCGCAGTTACACGGTCCGGCGCTGGCAACCGTCGACGAACGAACTGGAGATCGACTTCGTTCTCCACGGCCATGGCGGAGCCGCTCTCTGGGCCGAGAATGCGCAAGCAGGCGAGACCGTCCACCTCTCGACTGCCAGCGGATGGTTCGAGCCGCCGACAGAGTGCGACTGGCTCCTACTCGTCGCCGATCACGCCGCACTGCCGGCAGTCGGGCGAATTCTCGAAGAGGCCCCAGGCGGTCTGCCGATCCACGTCATCGCACAGGTGCCCGCGCCGAGCGAACAGCAGACGTTCACCACGCGCGCCGACGTTCACTACCGATGGCTCGACACAGCGGGCTCTCTCCTCACCGAACTGTCCGCCTATCCCCCACCGCCCGGCACCGGCTATATCTGGTGCGCAGTCGAGGCCGCGGCTGCCAGACGCATCCGCACCCATCTGCGTCGAACGATCAACATTCCGGCAGCACACATGCACGTGATGGGCTATTGGCGAGAGGACAAGGAGAACTGGGAGCGTCGGTACGCCGCGGTCGCCGACCGGATAGATGCCGCGATGGGCGAAGCGATGATGGCGGGCAAGGATTTCGAGTCGGTGCGCGACGCCGTCGACGACGCGATGGAACGCGAAGGGCTCTAAATACACAAGGGCTTTAGTCCACATACGGCTGAGGGCCACACCTTTCGGCATGGCCCTCGGCTGTGAAACGGATCAAGCGTTGACGAGCTGCTTGCTGGCGTCGACGAGGTCGGAGACGACCTTGGAGACCTGAGCGAGCACCTCTGCGTTCTCACGCGGGTGCAGCTCGCCGAACAGTGCGCCGGTTCCACCGATGCTCAGTGCGGTGTCCTCGACGACCTTGCCACCGGCGATGCCGACTGCCTTGGTGGTGTCTTCGTGTGCCCACTTGGCGCCGTTGCCGCTGGGCGAAGCGCTGATGACTGCGACAGCCTTGTCCTTGACTGCGCCGACGCCGTACGGACGCGAGATCCAGTCGATGGCGTTCTTCAGCACTGCGGGGATGGTGCCGTTGTACTCGGGGGTGACGAGCAGGAACGCGTCCGCGTTGCTCGCAGCGGAGCGCAGCGCGTCGACAGCGCGGATGGAAGCACCCTCGACGTCGATGTCTTCGTTGTAGAAGGGAACGTCGGCGAGGCCTTCGAAGACCGTCAGCGCAGCACCCTCGGGCGCGGCGGACACAGCAGTCTCGGCAAGCTGGCGATTGACGGATCCGGCGCGCAGGCTGCCGACGAGAACGAGAACATTGGTCTGTGACATAACGAGTTTCCTTCGAGAGTGGTGCGGTTGGTGGCTCCGGTTGAAAGTTATATCAACTAAACGGACCGCGGTCCACTTACATTCCCCAGCCCTGTAACCTGATCCCGTGAGCGCAATCCCCCTTCCCCAGATCGGCGCCGCGCCGGTCGAGCGCGGTGACGCAGCACGTAACCGCGCACTTCTGCTCGACGCCGCAGCCCTCCTCGTCGCCGAGCGAGGTGTCGACGCGGTGACGATGGATGCCGTCGCATGCCGAGCCGGTGTGGGCAAGGGCACAGTTTTTCGGCGCTTCGGCAATCGATCAGGACTGATGCAGGCTCTGCTCGATCACACGGAGCGAGAGTTGCAGCAGGCATTCATGTTCGGCCCCCCACCGTTGGGCCCGGGTGCGCCGCCGATCGAGCGCCTCATCGCGTTCGGCCGCGCCCGGATCGCCATGGTGGAAGTACAGGGCGAAGTTCTCCGCGCCGCGGAGAATGCCCCCGAATACCGCTTCGGCGGTCCGGCCCGAGCACTCGGCATCGCTCACGTCATCGGACTTCTTCGAGGAGCCGGCGTCGAGGGCGACCTGGATCTGCTCGCTTCGGCGCTGCTGGCACCACTCGAAGCGTCGCTTGTCCTTCATCAGGTACGCGATCTCGGGATGACCACCGAGCGCCTGGCGGCCGGCTGGGAAGACCTTGCCCGACGCGTTACTCGATGTTGACTCCCCAGATCCGTCCCACCACTTAATGTGAGCCCATGCGCATCGCTGCAGCCGTCATCGGCCTCCTGACCATCGCCGCGGTAAGCGGTTGCTCCGCTTCGTCCGACTCCCCCGAGGACAAGTCGGACCCCTCCGGGCGCGTCTTCATCTCGACCTCGGTCGACGGAACACCGATTCCCGGCGGCGGCCCACTGACTCTCGACTTCAGCCAAGCCGGTCGAGTGTCCGCGAGCGCCGGATGCAACACCGCGAACGGCTCGGTCGAGTTCACCGACGGCAAGCTGACCACAGGCACGATGGCGTCGACCATGATGGGCTGCCCTCCCGGTATCGCCGAATCGGACGCCTGGACAACAACATTGCTGACCGCCGCGCCGACATGGAGCCTCGACGGCGACACCCTCACCCTTACCTCCGGCGATGCCACCGTCACCCTGCAGGACAAGAAAGTCGTCACGCCGGATCGAGCGCTCCAGGGCACGACGTGGACCGTCACGTCTCTCATCAGCCCCGACGCGATCAGTACGAGTCTGGCGCTGGAGACGTCAGCTCCCCAGCTCACGATCGCCACAGATGGTTCGGTCAGCGGGACCACCGGATGCAATCGCATGACCGGGAGCGCCCAGGTATCCGACACCACAGTCACGTTCGCGCCGATGGGTACCACTCGCATGGCTTGCCCCGAGGAGAACATGGACATCGAGCGTCAGGTCCTGGCCGTGCTCGACGGTGAAGTGAGCTACACCATCGACGCCGACACGCTGACCCTGCGCAAGCCCGACAACACCGGATTGATACTGACTGCGCAGGCCTGATCAGACGCTGCAGGCTCGATCAGACGTTGTCGAGCAGCCAGCGTCCCAACTCACGGGCGCTGGCATCGATCATCGCCGGCCAGTCCAAGGCCGAGTCGTCTGCGTGATCGCTGACGTGTTTGACGAGGCGACAGGTGGTACCCGCGGACTTCGCGGCAAACGCGATGGCAAAGCCCTCCATGTCGACCAGATCGGCGCGCTGAGCGAGGGCATCGCGGGTCACCGCGTCGGCGATGAATGCGTCGCCGGTGGCCAATACAGAGTCGTCCCCACCGTCGAGCACCAGACGATCCACGACGTCGTGTCCCAACGCTCGAATCGCGGTGCTGCTGATGTCGTGATTGACGACGACGCCGGGAACATAAAGACCACCGTGGTGCGCATGCAGCGCACCGGCTGTCCCGATGTTGACGACCAGCGGGAGGTTCTCGCGCTCGTACCGCGCGAGAGCGGAGGCGACTGCTGTTGCAGCACTGACCTTTCCGATCCCTGTGATCAGCAATTCGTATCCTTGCGGCACATAGGCCGCTTCCGACTTCGTCGCACTGACCACCAGAACGTTGTTCGCACTCATGTGCGCGACCGTACCGCCCAGGTTGCGGTGGCACTGCACGCGCCTGCTCACATCGCTAGAGTCCATTCATGGCCACACTGCGTGAAAGCATCATCGAAGAACTCGGCACAAAGCCGACAATCGACGCCGCAGCGGAGGTTCGCGCGCGAGTCCAGTTCCTGAAGGACTACCTGCGCTCGACCCCCGCCACAGGGTTCGTTCTGGGAATCAGCGGCGGCCAGGACAGCACGCTCGCCGGGGCTCTCGCCCAACGCGCCGTCACCGAGCTTCGCGAAGAAGGCCACGACGCCGAGTTCGTCGCGGTCCGACTCCCCTATGGCGCACAAGCCGACGAATCCGATGCGCAGATCGCACTCGGCTTCATCAAGCCGGATCGCTCGCTCACGGTCAACGTCAAGCCGGGCGCCGACGCCACAGCCCGTGAGGCGTCCGAGGCGTTGGGGAACGGCGAACTGCGCGACTTCGTCCGCGGCAACATCAAAGCGCGCGAACGCATGGTCATTCAGTATGCGATTGCCGGGCAGCTCGGCTACCTGGTGATCGGTACCGACCATGCTGCGGAAGCGATCACCGGGTTCTTCACGAAATTCGGCGACGGAGGTGTCGACATCACCCCGCTCACCGGTCTGAGCAAACGTCAGGGCGCTGCGCTCCTGCAGGAATTGGGCGCACCGGAGAGCACGTGGCGCAAGGTTCCGACCGCCGACCTCGAGGACGACCGGCCCGCACTGCCCGACGAAGTTGCCCTGGGTGTCACCTACTCACAGATAGACGACTACCTCGAAGGAAAGGACGTTTCCTCCGAGGTAGCCGAAAAGCTCGAGAAGATGTTCACCAACACTCGTCACAAGCGGACGGTGCCGGTCACCCCCCTGGATAACTGGTGGCAGTAGCTCTTACCAGCGACTAGCTACCGAACAGGCTGCCGAAGATGTTGCCCAGCGAACCCGTTCCCGAGGCCGGATCCTTCTTCGCAAAGTTGGTGGTGCATCCGTTGAACTGCACCGCATCGACCAGAGTCGACGTGGCTGCGGATCCGGTGCCCACGCTGACTCCGTAGTGATCGACAACCGCCTTCGGGTTCGCCGCGACGATGTCCGCCAAAGGCACTGACACGCGGTCCTTGGCACCGTCGATGTTCTGAGTGCTCCACCACACGCCCTTCTGGATATCCGCGTGAACGCCGCCGTCAGCCGTCGGCGTCGCGTCGGGTCCCGGGACCCACACCAGGGTGGTGAATCCGTTCTCGAACTTTCCGCCGGTCGTTCCGGTGAGGCGGAGCTGGAACGCCGCAGTCGGCGTGGCGGCGCGCTCGGCAAAGCCGATCGCCTTGCCGACTGCGTCGGACAGCTTGATACCGCCGGCCGAATGGTAGGAAACCGAACGATCGCCGGTACCGTCGACGGCCAGCTTCAGTGAGCCGTCCTTGTCCAGGACATTTTCGGCCGAGTACGACGCGGTCTGGTCCTTCTCGTCGGCGAACGGGATGCCCCATCCGTTCGGCGTCGTTTCGGTGGACAGGGTCGAGCACGAGGCTTCCGGAGCAGAAGAGCCGAGCGAACCGGTGGCCGGAAGTGCAGTAGCAATTGCCGGAGCAGTGAGTGCAGCTGCTCCGAGGAGTGCTACGACGACTCCGACACGGCGCGTGGAATTAATCGACATTGAAATACCTTTCGCATATCCCGACTGGAATTGCGCCAAAATTAACACATGCCGACAATTACCAACAGCGGAGGAATTTCTTTTGTCATCCGAACAGATGACAATTTGCATCGGCAAACAAAAGTGCAATCACTCCCCTAAAAGTAGGAGAATTGAAACAAAACGACCAATTCTGGACAATTGACCAAGAACAGAGAAGATGGGGATAAACGCTACGTGAAGTGCAGAAATATCACTCGGCCCATTTGAACCGGGCCGCTGAAATCCGACAATAAATCTGCCGCCGACAAATAGCTACGCCGACAATCCTCGGACTATCCTCCCGCGAAAGGCGGAAGAATATCGACAGCACTACCGGAGGGCCGAGTGACGTCGCGAGTCAACTCGTCACCCACGAGGAACGCCGAGACCGACAGCACTCGCTCCATCTCCGGCCCGTATTGCCCGACCAGCACCGCCACCAACTCTGCAAGTGTGTTGTCGGGCGAGATAGCGACTACCTCGCTGCGACACCCGGACACATCCGCTGCAGCAGCAAAGTATCGAACCGAGATCGAATGCGAATCAGCCACCAATCGCTCCCATACTTCTTTCCGGCGGAACGAAGTCCGCGGCGTCGATGCCGTGCCCTGCCCACTTGTTCCACATCGCACCGCGCCACAAATCCGCAAGTTCGTCATCACTTGCTCCCGACCTGAGCGCCGCACGCAAATCGACTTCGCGGTCACTGAACAAACATGACCGAATTGTCCCTTCGGCGGTCATTCGGGTCCGGTCGCAACCACTGCAGAAAGAACGGGTCACGGAAGCGATGATTCCTACCGTCATCGAGGTCCCATTGACACGCCATTCTTCAGCTGGAGCCGACGGGTCTTCGCGGCCTATTGCTTCCAATTCGAAACGACCACTCAATACGGACAACAATTCAGCGGCGGTCACCATATTCTCGCGGGCCCATGCGTGATCTGCATCCAGAGGCATTTGCTCGATGAAACGCAATTCGACGCCGGCATCGAGACACCACTGCAAAAGGTCCGCCGCTCCGTGGAGCGTTTCACGCATGAGAACCGCATTTATCTTCAGTGGCGCGAGTCCGGCCGCCGCAGCTGCTCGAATTCCCGCGAGAACCGATGGCAGCCTGTCTCTACGGGTCAATTCTGCGAAGTGGGCGCGGTCAACCGAATCCAGAGAAACATTGACGCGGGTCAGACCCGCTGCGGCCAACTTCGCAGCCCGATGTTCGAGCCCAACCGCGTTGGTAGTCATGGCAAGTGGAATACCCGGCACGCGAGTAGCGCACCCGGCGATGATCTTTTCGAGGTCGCTGCGCATCAGTGGTTCCCCGCCGGTGAACCTCACTTCACGGATACCGGCTCGTTCGACGCCGATTCCGACCATTCGAATGATCTCGTCAGCACTCAGAAGATCTTCCGCGGCGATGGCCGGTAGGCCTTCCTCCGGCATGCAATACGTACAACGAAGCGAACACTTCTCGGTGATCGACACTCGCAGATCTCGGGCAACACGCCCGAACTTGTCGACCAGGAGATCGGTCTCGGGACGGCCGGTGAGGGCGGCGGCGTCAAACCGCACGGTGGGAATTCCCATCGAGACCACTGTCATCACTTCACCAACTTCCGTATTGCTCCAGTATGACCGAAAGCCGTACTCCGTGTGTCGGACGGACCACACCGCCTAGGATCAAAACATGTCGAGGTTGTCGAGGTTACTGTCATGAGCGCGCGTTCGGTCGAGGAACACGCGTCGCACATCTCCGAATTGCTCTCGGGCCTGCACACCCTCTCTCCGTCGGAGGTTCCGACGGCAGAAGCGTTGGGGCGCATAACTTGCTCTGATATCGCATCTCCGGTGGACCTCCCGCTCTTTCGTAACTCTCAGATGGACGGATATGCGGTCGACGCCGCATCCGTGGCCTCGGTTCCCACCACGCTGACGGTTCGAGGTGTGATCGCCGCCGGAAGCGGAAAACCACCGAAACACCTTCCAGGATCGGCATTTCGCATCATGACCGGTGCGCCGCTCCCCGAAGGTGCCGACGCCGTCGTTCCCGTCGAGGACACCACGGGCGTCACCGAACACGTGGTCACTATCGAACGGGGCAGGTCTGTAGGCGAATTCGTTCGCGAACGCGGTAGTGACATCACTGCCGGAATGCTACTGGTCACAGCGAGAACGCACTTGGAACCTCGCCATATCGCTGCACTGAGTGCCGTCGGGTTGGCCTCACTCGACACGTACACGAGACCACGGGTCGCCGTCATCACGACGGGCGCCGAACTCAAGAGTGCCGGAACAACTCTCGAACCCGGCGAGATCTACGATTCCAACGGTGCAGCTTTGGCAACATTGGCCGAAGCCAACGGTGCCGATGTCGTCTCCGTCGCTCGAAGCAGTGACGATCCGGCTGAATTCCGCGAATTGCTCTCGTACGCAACCTCGGTCGCCGATCTGGTTTTCACTTCCGGCGGAGTATCGATGGGTGACTTCGAAGTGGTGAAGGAGACCCTCACACCCTTGGGGGCGCAATTCGGCCACGTCGCAATGCAACCGGGGGGCCCGCAAGGCACTGCCGTGGTGAACGAAGTGCCGGTACTGAGCTTCCCTGGCAACCCGGTGAGCACGATGGTCTCCTTCGAAGTCTTCGCACGGGGCGAACTGCGCCGGGCCGCGGGCCTGCCCGAGATCCCGCGCGAGCGACTCCCGTTGACTGCACCGCTGCGTTCGGTGGACGGCAAACGGCAGTTCCTGCGGGCACGCAGAACTGCGGACGGTATCGAACTCGTTGCCGGACCCGGATCGCACCTCGTTGCAGCCATGGCGTGGGCCGACGTCCTGATCGACATCCCCGCCGCCGTGACCGAACTCGGCGCAGGCGATCTCGTCGACGTCGTCCCGCTCTCGACTTCCTCGATTTGATTCACTCGATCTGATTCAAAGGACACTCATGACCGAATTGACACACGTCGACAGCGAAGGCCGCGCACGCATGGTCGACGTCAGCGCCAAAGCCGAGACGACGCGGATCGCCGTCGCTGCCGGTGAACTTGTCACGACCGCCGAGGTAGTCCGCCTCGTCCGCGCCGACGGCATGCCCAAGGCCGATGTCCTCACCACCGCACGCATCGCCGGAATCGCCGGCGCAAAGAAGACGTCCGAACTGATTCCGTTGTGTCATCAGCTCGCACTTTCGTCGGTCAAGGTGGAGTTCGGATTCACCGAAACCTCGATCACCGTCGAAGCGACGGCAAAGACTCGCGGACAGACCGGCGTCGAGATGGAAGCACTCACCGCCGTCGCGGTGGCCGGCCTGACCTTGCACGACATGGTCAAAGCAGTCGATCCCGGCGCCACCATGAACGGTGTGCGTCTGCTCACCAAAGACGGTGGTAAACGCGGGCATTGGACCCGCGAGGCTCAGGGCGCCCCGGCTACTCCGGAGCACGTCTTCACCTCGACGAGGTCCGCGACCGTGCTAGTCGCTTCAACTGGCGGCGCCAACGGAACCAGACCCGACACCACCGGACCGAAGATCGCGGACTGGCTCCGCGAGCGGGACTTCGAGGTGCGTGGACCGCTCGTGTACGCCGACGCAGACATCGCGGCGGGCATAGCGGACGCGAAGCAGGGCTCCCCGTCGCTTGTCATCAGTACCGGCGGCACCGGCGCTTCCCCCACGGATGCAACCCCGGAAGCTACCCGCTCGGTCTTGACCCGTGAGTTGCCCGGGGTCGCAGAAGCGATCCGAACCAAAGGACTCGAGAAGACCCCGCACGCATCACTGAGCCGTGGTGTGGCAGGTCTCACAGGTACGACGGTCATCGTCAATCTTCCGGGTTCTCCCGGCGGAGTGAAGGACGGTCTCGCCGTCCTCGAACCCATCATCGATCACCTGCTCGCGCAGGTCGCAGGCGGAGGAGCACACGATGAGTGAGCTACTGGCTCGGATCTCCGAGCAACCGATCCATGCAGACACCGTCGACGCGGCCGTGGCCGGTCCGAAGAACGGTGCTGTTGTGGTGTTCACGGGAACGGTGCGCAATCACGATGGAGGCCAAGCGGTTTCGGCGTTGGAGTACCAAGCGCATCCGGATGCCGAACGCTTCCTCCAGACATGCTGCCAAGAAGTTGCAGCCTCGACCGGCCTACCGGTTGCCGCGATTCATCGCGTCGGGCATCTCGAGATCGGAGACCTCGCACTGGTCGCCGCCGTCGCCGCGCCACACCGCGCGGAGGCGTTTGCCGCGTGCGCCGAACTGGTCGAGCGCATCAAGCACGAGGTACCGATCTGGAAGCGGCAACACTTCGCGAACGGCGTCTCCGAATGGGTCGGGTTGTAGGTCGAACGCTCTGGGAAGGTAGAGTTGCGATCACTAGGTGCCTGAAATCGGGCATCCAGCGTCGTAGAACGCAAAATTTCTTGCTGAGTGCTCAATGCACCCGCTCTTCTTACGGCGAAGAAGCCTGCCGACCGGCAGCGCCGCCACCACTGTGCTTGATTGTTCGACCGGTTAATTCCCGTGTCGGCATCCGGGCACGAACACGTGCCCGAAAGGCTCTGAACACACTTGTCTGACATCTCTACGCCCGCTACCACCTTCGCAGCCCTCGGTGTGCGCGCACCGCTGGTGAAAGCTCTCGAAGACGGCGGAATCACTTCTCCGTTCCCGATCCAGATCGACACCCTCCCCGACACTCTCTCGGGTCGCGACGTACTGGGCCGCGGAAAGACCGGAAGCGGAAAGACCCTCGCGTTCTCCATCCCCATGGTCTCTCGCCTCGCCGGCGAACTGTCCGGCGGCAAGCGTCGCCCGGGTCGACCGCTCGGCTTGGTGCTCGCACCCACGCGTGAGCTCGCCACCCAGATCACCGCAACCCTCGAACCGTTGGCCGCCGCATACGACTTGCGCGTGACCACGATCTTCGGCGGCGTCTCGCAGCACCGCCAGGTTCAGGCTCTGAAGGCCGGAGTCGACATCGTCGTCGCCTGCCCCGGTCGCCTCGAAGACCTCATGAAGCAGAAGTTCGTGAGCCTCGACGCCGTCGAGATCACCGTGCTCGACGAGGCCGACCACATGGCCGACCTCGGCTTCCTGCCCGTCGTCACCCGCATCCTCTCGTCCACGCCGCAGGACGGGCAGCGCCTGCTGTTCTCGGCGACGCTCGACAACGGCGTCGACAAGCTCGTCAAGCGTTTCCTCAAGAACGAGGTCATGCATTCGGTCGACGAGGCCAACTCCCCCGTCGCCGCGATGACGCACCACGTGTTCGACGTCGACGGCGTCGAAGCCAAGAAGGCTCTGGTCGAGAAGCTCGCTTCCGGTACCGGTCGTCGCATCCTGTTCATGCGCACCAAGCACCAGGCTCGCAAGTTGGCTCGCCAGCTCACCGAGTCGGGCATCCCGTCCGTCGACCTGCACGGCAACCTCTCCCAGGCCGCTCGCGACCGTAACCTGGCAGCTTTCTCCGCCGGTGAAGCGCGCGTCCTCGTCGCCACCGACGTCGCAGCGCGCGGCGTCCACGTCGACGACGTCGAGTTGGTCGTCCACGTCGATCCGCCGGCCGAGCACAAGGCTTACCTGCACCGCAGTGGTCGCACGGCTCGCGCAGGCAGCGCCGGCGACGTGGTCACCGTGGTTCTGCCCGAGCAGCGTAAGGATCTTGCGATCCTCATGCGCAAGGCAGCCATCAAGGTGACCCCGGTCCGTTCGACGGCCAACTCCGAGCACGTCGTCAAGTTGGTCGGCGACATCGCACCGCACGTCACTCCGGCTCCGAAGGCTCCGGCCCAGCCGAACGGTGGACGCGGACAGCGCCCCGCCGGCCAGGGTGGACGCGGCGGCGCAGCACGTTCGGGTCAGGCTCGCTCCGGACAGGGCGGTCAGTCACGCGGTGCACGCACCGGCGGCGCTGCCCGTCAGGAACATGCCGGCGGCGGCGCTCGCCGTCCCCGCACCGTCGGCGGCGCTCGCACTGCGGGCTCCACCGGTGGCCGTCCCGCGCGCTAGGCCGCACAGGCACAATTCAATAGGTTTCGTAGTGGACAGCGTCGGCCAATGGCCGGCGCTGTCGCCATCCGAAGCGCTCGAGATCCGGAACCTGTTGGAATTCAGTCACCTTCCCGACGCACAGCCACGCAATGGGGCGAACGGGTGACGGAATGCCCATGAGTTCGGTGAGGTACTTCTCGTCGTAGAACGAAACCCAGCCGATGCCGATCTCCTCGGCTACCGCGGCGAGCCACAAATTCTGAATCGCGAGCACTGCCGAGAACAGGCCGGTGTCGTCGACGGTGTGGCGGCCGAGGATGTTCGGGCCACCGCGTGACGGGTCGTACGTGACGACGATCCCGGTACCGCTCTCGGCAATTCCCTCGATCTTGATGGGGTCGAACGTCGAGCGGCGATCCTCGGGCAAAGACTGCGCGAAATTCATCCGGGCATCGGCGACGTGCGCCGCGAAGGTGTTGAGCGTCTCCGGATTACGAACGACGACAAAATCCCACGGCTGCGTGTTTCCCACGCTCGGCGCGCGGTGGGCGGCGTCGAGAATTCGCATCAGGGTTTCGTCCGGGATGACCTCTCCCGAGAACTCGGCGCGAACGTCTCGCCGTCGCCGAATCGCTTCGTACACGGATACATCTGATTCACTCACGCTCCGACGGTATAGCGGTGCAATCCCAGCATGGCGTCGGGGTGCGGTTCGGCCGTTTCTTCGCGCACGCAGGCGCGGAGCGCGCTGCCGACCGCTCCCGAATCCATCCCGGTACCGATCACGACCAGTTGCGTGGTTCGAGCTTCGCCCGACTTCCATCGCAGCGGGGTGACCCGGACATGATCACCCACCGACTGGATCTCGAATTTTCCTGTGTAGCCCGGAATCTCGAAGTTCACGAATCCCTTGATGCGGTAAACACCCGACGGTTGATTCTCGAGAAAGTGCGTCAGAGCCCTGGCATCGAGTGGTGTCTCCGATATGAAATCAACCGACTCGTAGCGATGGTGCAGGTGATCGTGGCCACAGGAGCCGTCCTCGTGATCGTGCCCGTGATCGTGGTCGAGTCCGTCGCGCAGGAGCTCGTCGAGGCTCAGTTGATCACCCGGAGCGGGAGGGGTCACCTCACCGGAATCGAACAACAGAGCGGGGTCTATCCGCGAGTGCGACGTTTCCACTATCGGTGCTCGCGGATTCAACTCACGAATTCCGGCCGTGAATTGATCGCGATCGGCGGCGGGAACGCTGTCGATCTTGTTGACTACCACCAGGTCTGCCAGGCGGACATGTTGATCGAGTTCGGGATGTTCGCTGCGAACGGTGGAGAAATTGGCTCCGTCGACCAAGACCACCAGGCCGCCGTAGACGACGGACGGGTTCTCACTTCCGAGGACGAGACGAATCATGTTCCGCGGCTCGGCAAGCCCGCTGGCCTCGACGACGATCACGTCGATCCCGGATTGCCGGTGCGCCAGCTTGTTCAGCATCTCGTCCATGTCGGAGACGTCGACAGCACAGCACAAACAGCCGTTGCTGAGCGTGACCATCGAATCGACCTGACCGGCGACCATCATCGAGTCGATGTTGACGGAGCCGAAGTCGTTGACGATCACGCCGATGCGCACACCGTCGTTGTTGCGCAGAAGATGGTTGAGCAGTGTCGTCTTGCCCGAACCGAGAAAGCCTGCGACGACTATTACGGGAATCTGCTTCTTCGCCACCACACAACCTTCCGAAACCACACGTACCGATCAGTGATCGTAGTGGAGTGTGGCTTCGGAAGGTTCACGCTGACAGCAGACTCACACCGTGCAGAGTGGGCGGATGTCCGAAGTGCCTTCGGTGGTCGGTGACGTCAAGATCGTGCACGCGTTGTATCCACGGGATTCGGCGACCCGACGGATCTCACTCCAGCCTGCCGCGTCGACGACCGGCGACCGTGAGAGCACGAACCCGGAAAGCCTGAGCGGATCGCCCACCAGGGCCCACGAATAGTCGTCGGCGATATACGTGACGATGTAATTGGGCGGACCGTCCAAGCTTTCCTGTGAGGGCACCCCGGGGAAGCTCACATGCAACTGGGCACCCGTTGCTGGATCGGTAACTCGGGCATTCCCGACGATCTCGTTGGCTTGGCCGGTCCACGTCGTACACGTGTTCTTCACGCTCACGTTCGACGAATCGACTATCCCGTAACTCGCCCGGGTGTCCTTCGCGCACGCGAGGTTGAAGGGCTGAGGAATCGCCGCCACCTGGTTCCATTCCCCTACGTAGCGCGCGGCGTCCAGGTTCGCCACGGGCTGCAAGGGTTCCCAGAGTGGGCTCGCCTGCGCGGTTCCCGAAAACATCGCCGCTGCGGCGCACACTCCCGCAATCGCAATCGCACTTCGCCCCGACCACTTCATATCACTGCTCCTCGTCTGTACAACGCTCGATCGGCATTGGTTCCTCAAAGCATTCGGAGCTGACGGACTGGAGGATGGGAACGTATGTAAAACTACTTTTGGTTTGTTATGGACCTACTTCACATACCTTATGTAGTCTTTGCTAAAAGATAGCTGAAAGTCGGACGGAGCTACTGTGATGAAGGTTATCGACTTAGGTCTAGAGCGCACGCGCTACGCAGTCATCGACGAGACGATCGAATCGAGGTGGCGCCGAGTTACCTCGATGCAGCACGACACCGTTGCCGTCGTGACTCCGCGCGACCGGATCACTTTCGCCGAACTCGAACTCCGGACCGACGCAATGGTCCGCGAACTTCGCCTGCGCGGGTCACACGGGGCTTGCCCGGTTGCGGTCGATCTCGAACCAACCGCCGAGTCGGTACCCGCCATCCTCGCCACTCTGATTTCCGGTCGGCCGTTGGTCATGATCGACCCACAACTCCCCGAGGCCCGGCGAGCGCACATCATGAGCACCTCGGGTGCCGTCGCGCTGCAGTCGATACTCGACGAATCAGCCGCAACCGGCTTCCGTTTCGACAACGCACTTGAACCCTCCAGTTCCGACCCTGCCATGATCGCGTTCACGTCCGGGACCAGCGGAGCCCCCAAGGGAGTCGTGCTGAGCCACTCCATGTGCCTGAACAAAGCCGACGAACTTGCCGCAGCAATCGACCTGCGACCCGACGATCACATCGGGAACCTGTTGCCCGTCAGTTTCGGAGCCGGAATCACAGCCCTGATCATGGGACTGATGAACGGAGTCACGGTCTTCTGCTGGGATCCACGCACAGACGGAGTCTCGGGAATCGATGACTGGCTGATCGAGAACTCGATCACGACCGCGCACTGCGCACCGTCATTCCTGCGAGCGTGGTCGGATCTCGAATCCGATGAAGCACCCGATAATTCGCTCGGATCGCTGAGGGTCGTCGTGACGTACGGGGAACCGGTTCACGGCGAGGACTACGCGCGCCATCGCAGTCACGGCTTTGCACGCGTCACCTACGTCAACTGGCTGGCCACCACTGAGACCGGCGTCGTCGCATACAACGCGTTCCCGCCGCATTCCGAACTGCCCGACGGAGTGGTGCCGGCCGGACGTGCTCGCGATGGCAAGGACGTACAGATCGTCGATGTGAACGGCGTGCCTCTCCCCGACGGGGAGATCGGCGAGATTCAGGTTGTCTCCAGCGATCTTGCCGACGGATACCACGGCGACCCGGATCGAACTGCAGCACGATTCACACGTCTCGGCGAGGGGGTGAGTATCTACCGGACCGGTGACCGGGGCCGCATCGACGAACACGGCGAACTACAACTGCGTGGACGGGTCGACGACGCCGTCAAGATTCGGGGCTACCTGGTAGAACCGATGGAAGTCGAGTCGCATATTCGTCGAATTCCCGGCGTCGCCGATGTTTTCGTCGCTGCCGTACTCGAGAACGATCGACCGGAGATTGTCGCTTACGTGGTCCTGACCAAATCCGTGATGACACGGTCGGGGGCCGAGATGCGGCGGGAATTGGCGAAATACCTGCCCGCCTGGATGCTTCCGCGACATTTTGTTCTCATGGCCGAGCTGCCCCGTAACGAAAGGGGGAAGGTCGAGAGAACAACATTGCCATCCGTCGCGGTGAGGGACACTCCCCCAACTCTCGCCGGACCTGCCGAACTGTGGCTGTCCTCGATCTGGGAGTCGATTCTCGGCATCGATTCCATCGACCGTGAGGACGACTTCTTCGAGCTCGGCGGCGACTCCCTTGCTTCGACCGAGGTGGTGGCCAAAATTCACGACATGTTCAGGGTCCGGATCACGGCGGCAGAGTTCGCGACCGCGAGCACCGTCAAAGACCTTGCAGCGCTGATCGATCGGTGCACAATCGATCCCGACGATCGCGTCTCTCACGACATGATGGTTCCACTGAAGCTCGAAGGGTCAGGGCGACCGCTGTTCATCATGAACGGTGCAGGGTGCCCCTCGACAACACTGTCCACCTTGTCGAACGCGCTCAACACCGATCGCCCGGTCTACGCACTTCAGCCACACGGCTTCGAATCTCGCGGACTGCCCGATCGGTCGGTAGAGGCAAGCGCTCGCCGTTTCATATTCGAAATCAAGAAGATTCAGCCCACGGGCCCCTACCTCCTCGCCGGCTACTCGTACGGCGGCTACGTGGCGCTGGAAATGGCGTCACAGCTGTCCGAGACCGGTGACACTGTCGAGCACGTCACCGTTCTCGACACCAGAATCCCCACCGACACTGCCGCACGACTAGCCGACCGTGCGGGCATCAGTTTGGATCCATCGATCGTCGACCTCGCACCACAACCATCCACCAATACCCGCTGGAAGCCGACCAGACGCACCGTAGCCGCGATGTGGATCCGCACGCTGTTCGCCGGCATTCTGCAGTACCCACCGGCCACCCAGTGGACAGTGTTCCTCTACATCGGAGGCCAGGCGCTCCGGAAGCATCGGATGCGGGAGTGCTCTGCGCCCGTCACCGTGATCCGTGGAGCCACCAACAACCGTGGACGCGAGATCTGGTCACTCATTGCCACGGGCTCACTCGATTTCGACGACGTCGACGCGTGTCACGAAGACGTCGTCCGCCAACCGTACGTCCGCAAGACTGCGGCGATCATCGATCGAGTCTGTGATCGAGCGTGACCAGCGCCGCTCATGTCCAGCTGTAGAAGAAAGAGCGGCGCGGAGAGAGTGCCCAGTCGGTCGTCGACGAACACACTCTTTCCTTGACGAACGCACCCGCCCTGCCTGCGACGAACATGCCCGTTGCGTCGTCGACACCATTGGTCCGCTGGAACACACCTCGCCGCCTCCCCAGACTGATGCACCGGCCTGCGAACTTCGGAGCCACCGGGCGCGGCGCGGAACCTTCGAGTCGATGCAGGATCGTCTCGGCCGCATGGACTCCCAAGGGAATCGCGGCCTGACAACTCATCCTCAGTGACAGATCACCGACCGCAACCGCATCGCCCGCACCGACGATGTTGGGGTGGGACGGGCATTCGAGTCGGTCGTCGAGTTTCAGGCGACCGAGATCGTCCACGGGAAGGCCACTTCGGCGCGCCAGCTCCGGGACGCCGAATTCTGTCGCGAGAATCGTGCAATCTGCCTCCACCCGCACGCCTCCCGCTAGCTCGCAAAACGCATCATCGATCCGAGTCACCCGGGATTCGGTGACAATATCGACCCCAAGATCGGTCAATGTTCTGAGAATTGCCGATCGCGCACGCTCTGACAGGTCCGGGGCCACGATTCCACCCGTCACCAAAGTGATTCGGCTGCTTCGATGCTCAGCCAGTTCTGCGGCAGTCTCGATCCCGGTGAGACCGCCGCCGACAACACAGACTGCAGCCTTCTCATCGAGAGCCGCCAGCCTGGATTTTAGGCGTACCGCGTCCTCGAATTCGGAAACGATGAACCTGTGCTCCGCCGCCCCAGTGGTGGGTGACTGCCCACTTCCGACTGCGTAGACCAGATAGTCGTAGTCGAGCACACTGCCGTCGTCGAGGGTGAGCCTGCCGAGCCTCGCCTCGATCGTCGTCACCTCTCCGAAGACTCGGTGTGCCGCACGCGGTAGCGCCCTGTCGAACGAGACCGTCGTATCGTAGCCAGCCGCGATCATCTGATGGAGCCTGATTCTTTGCACGAAGTGTGGGCGCGGATTCACGACGGTGACCGTGACGTCCGAACGAGTTCTCAGCAGCCGCTTCGCTGCCATGGCGCCCGCATATCCTGCACCGATTATCACCACGTGTGCGCGCATGACTCCCCATTCCGAAAACGACAAATGCTCTGCACCGATTGGTGCAGAGCATTTGTCTTGGGTGGAGCTAAGGGGACTCGAACCCCTGACCCCCACACTGCCAGTGTGGTGCGCTACCAGCTGCGCCATAGCCCCGTATTCAATTAACTCTAACAGTCGAACTCGCAGCGGCTTTTCTGCTTTCCGCTTGCTTGAAGAAAGTTACACCACTTCGATCCTGGGCAACAAATCGCCTGCTCAGAGGGAGGCGGGGGGGCCCCCACCGGGCCGGCGCGGGGACGCACGGTAAGCTGGTAATCCCAAAAACAGCGGGGGGGGGACGAAAAAATACACAGAA
>NZ_JBHTSW010000062.1:0-24274 GCF_042794945.1 Rhodococcus sp. NPDC056506
GACTAGCTAAGCGTGATCACTCACAGCTCGGTAGCGGAACCACCGGCAGCAGCAATCTTTTCCTTGGCGGAACCGGTGAACTTGTCGACGGTCACCTGAACGGCAACAGTCAGTTCGCCGTCGCCCAGAACCTTGACGAGCTGGTTCTTGCGGACTGCGCCCTTGGCAACGAGATCCTCGACCGTGATTGCTCCACCTTCGGGGAACAGACGGGCGATGTCGCCGACATTGACGACCTGGTACTCGGTGCGGAAGGGGTTCTTGAAGCCCTTGAGCTTGGGCAGACGCATGTGAAGCGGCATCTGTCCACCCTCGAAGCCCACGCGCACGGTGTTACGTGCCTTGGTGCCCTTGGTACCGCGACCTGCGGTCTTACCACGCTTGCCGCCCTCACCGCGTCCAACACGAATCTTGTTGGACTTGGATCCGGGAGCGGGGCGCAGGTGGTGCAGTTTGATGGTCATGGTTAGACCTCCTCAACTGTTACGAGGTGGCGCACCACGTTGATCAGACCGCGGTTCTGTGCGTTGTCCTCACGAACAACGGTCTGACGGATGCCCTTGAGACCGAGCGTGCGCAGAGAATCCTTCTGGTTCTGCTTGGTCCCGATGATGCTCTTGATCTGAGTGACCTTGAGATCTGCCATTACTTCACACTCCCAGCAGCCTGTGCGCGAGCGCGAAGCATGCCGGCGGGTGCAACCTCTTCGAGGGTGAGGCCGCGGCGAGCCGCAACTTCCTCGGGACGCTGCAGACCCTTGAGCGCAGCAACGGTCGCATGCACGACGTTGATGGCGTTGTCGCTACCGAGCGACTTCGACAGGATGTCCGCGATTCCAGCGCACTCCAGCACGGCGCGCACAGCGCCACCGGCGATAACACCGGTACCGGGGCTTGCCGGGCGAAGCATGACGATGCCGGCAGCAGCCTCACCCTGAACGGGGTGAGTGATGGTGTTGGCGATCATCGGGACGCGGAAGAAGCTCTTGCGAGCCTCCTCGACACCCTTCTGGATGGCCGCGGGAACTTCCTTGGCCTTTCCGTAGCCGACGCCGACCAGTCCGTTGCCGTCTCCGACGATCACCAGAGCGGTGAAGCTGAAGCGACGACCACCCTTGACGACCTTGGAAACGCGGTTGATCGTGACAACGCGCTCGATGAACTGTGACTTCTCCGCAGCGTTTCCGCCACGGCCACCGTCGCGACGGTCACGGCCGCCACCACGGTTGTCCCCACGAGCGTTGCTGTTGTCACCGCTGTTGGGGCCATTCTGTCCGGCGGGTCCGCTTCCGCCGTCACGCCTTTGACGTCCCGGCATCAGGCTGTCCTTCCGTTGAAAATGTTGGTCATCAGAACTTCAACCCGCCTTCGCGAGCCGCGTCTGCCAGGGCCGCGATGCGACCGTGGTAGCCGTGTCCGCCGTGGTCGAAGACAACTGCTTCCACGCCGGCAGCCTTGGCGCGCTCGGCGATCAGCTGACCGACCTTCGCGCTCGCAGCCTTCTTGTCGCCCTCTGCCACGCGCACGTCGGCTTCGATGGTCGACGCGGAGGCCAAGGTGTGGCCTGCCAGGTCGTCCACAAGCTGGACGTGGATGTGGCGCGAGGACCGGTTGACGACCAAGCGGGGACGCTCGGGCGTGCCGGAGACCTTCTTGCGGAGACGGAAGTGACGACGCGTCTTCGAGAGACGACGCTTGGTGGACGCATCCTTGCCCAGCGGAATCCGCTTGGCTTTCTGGTTTGCAGTCTGGCTCATATCACTTACCCGTCTTTCCGACCTTGCGGCGGATCTGCTCACCCTCGTAACGCACGCCCTTACCCTTGTACGGGTCCGGACGACGGAGACGACGGATGTTGGCCGAGATCTGCCCGACCTTCTGCTTGTCGATGCCGGACACCGAGAACCGGGTGGGCGACTCGACGACGAAGGTGATGCCTTCGGGAGCCTCGATCGGCACCGGGTGGCTGAAGCCGAGCGCGAACTCGAGGTCCTTGCCCTTCAGTGCCACACGGTAACCCACACCGTGGATCTCCATCTTCTTCGTGTAGCCCTCGGTAACACCGGTGATGATGTTCGCAACGAGGGTCCGCGACAGACCGTGCAGCGCGCGGCTACGACGCTCGTCGTCGGGGCGGGTGACGCTCAGCGAGCCGTCCTCTGCCTTTTCGATTGCGATGGGCTCGGAGATGGTCAGCGCGAGGGTGCCCTTGGGACCCTTGACGGTGACATCCTGGCCGCTGATCGTGACGTCAACGCCCGCGGGGACGGTGACCGGAATCTTTCCAATACGCGACATTGTGGTGGCCTCCCTTACCAGACGTAGGCGAGGACTTCCCCGCCTACTCCTTGATTGGCCGCCTGGCGATCGGTGAGCAGACCGGACGACGTGGAGATGATGGCCACGCCGAGGCCTCCGAGGACCTTGGGCAGGTTGGTGGACTTCGCGTAAACCCGGAGACCGGGCTTGGAAACGCGACGCACGCCGGCGAGGCTACGCTCGCGGCTGGGTCCGTACTTCAGGTCGACGATGAGGGTCTTGCCGACCTCAGCGTCTTCGGTACGGAAATCGGAGATGTAGCCCTCACGCTTGAGGATCTCGGCGATGTTCGCCTTGATCTTCGAGTGGGGAAGCTTCACCTCATCGTGGTACGCCGTGTTGGCGTTGCGCAGACGCGTCAAGAAGTCTGCGATGGGGTCAGTCATGGTCATAGGTCGACCTCGACACCTTTCTCGCTGTGGTTCCCATGCAACACCGGACGAATCCGATCGTGGGCCTCCAGCAATTCGGCTGGGCCGTCCGACTTCTGTCAGACGGCGTAAGTTACCGCACCGAGCTGAACGCATGCGTCAGCCACGGCAACCGCTCTAGTGTAGGGAACTTTGGCGCAGGTGTCCACCGAGATGCCACGTCGCCTACCTCACCATCGCCCGGAAGACACTGCCGGGCCAGGTATCGAGGCATCCCGAAATCTGAACTGCTCGTTCGCGTCCGAAGATCGACGTCGACGGCCGACGGATCATTTCGACCCAGAGTTGCAGCGGGACAGTTCTTTTCAGGATCAACACGATGCACATTCAGCGCACATCTCGGTTCAAACGCCGAATGGGCGTGGGTCCCAAAGGAACCCACGCCCATTCAGATGCGTGGTGTGACGAAGCCCGAGGGCCTCAGATCACCAAGAGCTCTTGCGAACTCCGGGAAGCTCGCCGGCGTGAGCCATCTCGCGAACGCAGATACGGCACAAGCCGAACTTGCGGAACACCGAGTGCGGGCGACCGCACCGCTGGCAGCGGGTGTAGGCGCGAACCGCGAACTTGGGCTTCTTGTTGGCCTTGTTGACCAATGCCTTCTTAGCCATGCGCTCAGTTCTCCTTGAACGGGAAGCCGAGGTGCTTGAGCAGTGCACGGCCTTCTTCGTTGTTGGTTGCGGTGGTCACGACGGTGATGTCCATACCGCGGGGGCGATCGATCTTGTCCACGTCGATCTCGTGGAACATCGACTGCTCGTTGAGGCCGAACGTGTAGTTGCCGTTGCCGTCGAACTGGTTGCCCGAGAGACCGCGGAAGTCGCGGATACGGGGCAGAGCGACAGACACGAGGCGGTCCAGGAACTCCCACATGCGGTCGCCACGGAGGGTGACGCGTGCGCCGATGGGCATACCTTCGCGGAGCTTGAACTGCGCGATGGACTTACGTGCCTTGCGGATCTCGGGCTTCTGGCCCGTGATCAGCGACAGGTCATGGACAGCGCCGTTGATCAGCTTGGCGTCACGGGCAGCGTCGCCGACGCCCATGTTGACGACAACCTTGACGACGCCGGGGATCTGCATGACGTTCGAGTAGTCGAACTCGCTGTTGAGCGCGTCCTTGATCTCAGCGCGGTAGCGTGCCTTGAGGCGCGGCTGGACCTTGTTTTCGGTGGAGGTCATATCAGATGTCCTTCCCGTTCTTCCGGGAAATCCGAACGCGCTTGCCGGACTCTTCGTCAGTGCGGTAGCCCACGCGAGTGGGGTTTCCGTCCGAGTCGACGACTGCAACGTTGGAAACGTGGATCGGGGCTTCCTGCGTGACGATGCCGCCGGAGGATGCTCCGCGCTCGTTCGCGGAAACCGCGGTGTGCTTCTTGATTCGGTTCACGCCTTCGACGAGGACCTTGTCGGTCGCGGGGTAGGCCTGAATGACCTTGCCCTTCGCGCCCTTGTCCTTGCCTGCGATGACCAGAACGGTGTCACCCTTGTGCACCTTCATCACAGCACCTCCGGGGCAAGCGAAACGATCTTCATGAACTTCTTCTCGCGCAGCTCACGGCCGACGGGTCCGAAGATGCGGGTTCCACGGGGATCACTGTCAGCCTTGATAAGCACTGCAGCGTTCTCGTCGAACTTGATGTAGGAACCGTCCGGACGACGGCGCTCCTTGGTCGTACGAACGATGACGGCCTTGACGACCTCACCCTTCTTGATGTTTCCACCGGGGATTGCGTCCTTGACGGTGGCGACGATGACGTCACCGATCCCGGCGTAGCGACGTGACGAACCGCCGAGAACGCGGATGCAAAGGATTTCCTTGGCACCCGTGTTATCAGCGACGCGAACTCGCGACTCCTGCTGAATCACTTGATCTCCCTAGACCTGGAATTTCGTACGCAACGGATTACCGACCCGGTGCGCGCGGTCATTGTTGCCACCTGCGTCGTGTCTGAGCTGCAGTCCCACCGACTGACGCCGGGAGACGATCACTGCAAGCACCGTTCGAGCTGCGCACGTGAAGACACACCTCTGCCACAGGCAACCGTTCTATTGTAGGGAAGGGTTCGCCGATTACCAAATCAGCACTGCTCGACGCAACTCGAACCCCTCACCCGGAAGAATCCCGGAAAGCCTGAAACGCCGAATGGCCCACTCCCCCAACGGGAAGCGGGCCATTCGGTGATACTCGATCAGCTCGAGGATTCGATCAGGCTTACTTGGCCTTTTCGAGGACCTCGACCAGACGCCAGTGCTTCGTCGCGGACAGCGGACGGGTTTCCATCAGCTGAACGCGGTCGCCGACGCCGGCAACGCCGTTCTCGTCGTGCGCCTTCACCTTGGTCGTACGGCGGATGATCTTGCCGTAGAGCTTGTGCTTGACGCGGTCTTCGAGCTCGACCACGATCGTCTTTTCCATCTTGTCGGACACGACGTATCCGACACGGACCTTACGGCTCGCGCGCTCTTCTGTGCTCACTGCTTTTTCCTCACTCATGCCGCGTCACCTGCATCCGGACCCACAGCGAGTCCGAGCTCACGCTCACGCAGGACGGTGTAGATGCGCGCGATCTCGTGACGAACGGTGCGCAGTCGTCGGTTGTTGTCCATCTGGCCGGTAGCCATCTGGAAACGAAGGTTGAAAAGCTCTTCCTTCGACTCACGGAGCCGGGTGACCAGCTCGTCTTCACTGAGCTCGCGGAGCTCTGCTGCTGGGGTTCCAGTAGCCATCAGAACTGCTCCTCTCTGGTCACGATCCGGCACTTGCACGGGAGCTTGTGCATCGCGCGGCGCAGGGCCTCACGAGCAATCTCCTCGTTGGGGTATGTCATCTCGAACAGAACGCGTCCGGGCTTGACGTTGGCAATCCACCACTCGGGCGAACCCTTACCGGAACCCATTCGGGTTTCGGCCGGCTTCTTCGTGAGGGGGCGATCCGGGAAGATGTTGATCCAGATCTTGCCGCCACGCTTGATGTGCCGAGTCATGGCGATACGAGCGGACTCGATCTGCCGGTTGGTGATGTAGGCAGGCTCGAGAGCCTGGATGCCGTAGTCACCGAAGGTCACCTGGGTACCGCCCTTGGCGGCACCCGAACGGCTCGGGTGGTGCTGCTTGCGGTGCTTGACCCGCCGTGGGATCAACATGCGTCAGCCCTCCTGATTCTGTTCAGTTGCGGGAGCATCGGCGGTTGCGGTCGCTGCGCGGCCGGCCTCGGTGCTGGTCGCAGTGGTACCGGTGGCACCGGAACGACGCGGACGGCTCGGACGCTCACGACGCGGGCGATCCCCGGCCGGTGCGGCCGTGTTGGCGGCGAGCTCGCGCTTGCCACCGACGATGTCGCCCTTGTAGATCCAGACCTTGACGCCGATGCGACCGAAGGTGGTCTTGGCCTCGTAGAGGCCGTAGTCGATGTCCGCACGAAGCGTGTGCAGCGGCACACGGCCTTCGCGGTAGAACTCCGACCGGGACATCTCGGCGCCGCCGAGACGACCGGAGCACTGAACGCGGATTCCCTTGACGTTGGGCTGACGCATGGCCGACTGGATGGCCTTGCGCATTGCACGACGGAAGGCAACGCGGTTCGAGAGCTGCTCGGCCACACCCTGTGCGACGAGCTGTGCTTCAGCTTCTGCGTTCTTGACCTCGAGGATGTTCAGCTGAACCTGCTTGCCGGTCAGCTTCTCGAGCTCGGAGCGGATGCGATCGGCTTCGGCGCCGCGGCGGCCGATGACGATGCCCGGACGTGCAGTGTGGATGTCCACGCGAACACGGTCACGGGTGCGCTCGATTTCGACCTTCGCGATTCCTGCGCGCTCCATGCCGGTGGCGAGGAGCTTACGGATCGCGACGTCTTCCTTGACGTACTCCGCGTACTGCTTGTCTGCGTACCAGCGAGACTTCCAGTCGGTGGTGATGCCGAGACGGAAGCCGTGCGGGTTGATTTTCTGGCCCACTACTGAGCACTTCCCTTCCGGCGATTACGGGTCGATGTTCCGGTCTTCGGCAGGCTCTCCACGATCACGGTGATGTGACTGGTGCGCTTGCGAATACGGAACGCACGTCCCTGTGCACGCGGCTGGAACCGCTTGAGGGTCGCGCCCTCGTCCACGAACGCCGTAGCAACGACAAGCGTGCTGGGGTCGAGGTCGAGGTTGTTCTCGGCGTTGGCTGCTGCGGAGGCGATCACCTTGGCGACCGGCTCGCTCGCTGCCTGCGGCGCGAACTTCAGGATGTTCAGGGCGTCTTCAACCGAGCGCCCGCGGACCAGGTCCACAACTCGACGTGCCTTCATCGGCGTAACGCGAACGTGCTTCGCTACGGCCTTGGCAGTCGGGTTGGCGGTTTCGGTGTTGCTCATCGCCTCTTCGCCTTCCGATCATCCTTGATGTGACCCTTGAACGTGCGGGTCGGTGCAAACTCTCCGAGCTTGTGTCCGACCATGGAGTCGGAAACGAACACGGGGACGTGCTTGCGGCCGTCGTGAACTGCAAACGTGTGGCCGATGAAGTCCGGGATGATTGTCGAACGACGGGACCAGGTCTTGATGACCTGCTTGGTTCCCTTTTCGTTCTGTACATCCACCTTCGCGAGGAGGTGGTCATCGACGAACGGGCCCTTCTTAAGGCTGCGTGGCATCCTTCACTCCCTCCTAGCGCTTGTTCTTGCCGGTGCGGCGGCGACGGACGATCATCTTGTCGCTTGCCTTGTTCTTGCGGGTACGGCCTTCCGGCTTACCCCACGGGCTGACCGGGTGGCGTCCACCTGAGGTCTTGCCCTCGCCGCCACCGTGCGGGTGGTCGACCGGGTTCATCACGACACCACGAACGGTCGGGCGCTTGCCCTTCCAACGCATACGGCCGGCCTTGCCCCAGTTGATGTTCGACTGCTCGGCGTTGCCGACCTCGCCGACGGATGCGCGGCAGCGCACGTCGACGCGACGGATTTCACCGGAAGGCATACGCAGCGTGGCGTAGCTGCCTTCCTTACCGAGGAGCTGGATGCTGGCGCCTGCGGAACGAGCCATCTTGGCTCCGCCGCCGGGACGCAGTTCCACACCGTGGATGGTGGTACCAGTCGGGATGTTGCGCAGCGGCAGGTTGTTGCCCGGCTTGATGTCGGCGCCTGCACCGGACTCGATCGGTGAACCCTGCACCAGGCCCTTGGGGGCGATGATGTAGCGCTTCTCACCGTCTGCGTAATGCAGGAGTGCGATGTTTGCTGTGCGGTTGGGGTCGTACTCGATGTGAGCGACCTTTGCTGGGATGCCGTCCTTGTCGTTGCGACGGAAATCGATCAGTCGGTATGCACGCTTGTGTCCGCCGCCCTTGTGACGGGTGGTGATACGACCGTGTGCGTTACGTCCACCGCGACCGTGCAGCGGGCGAACCAGCGACTTCTCGGGGGTCGACCGAGTGATCTCGGCGAAGTCCGAGACGCTCGAGCCACGACGGCCCGGTGTTGTCGGCTTGTACTTACGGATTGCCATGAGTCTTCTCGTCCTCTATGTCTCGTCAAGTCCCGGCGCTTACGCGACCGGTCCTCCGAAGATCTCGATGGGCTTGCTGTCAGCGGACAGGGTCACGAGCGCGCGCTTGGTGTCCTTGCGCTTGCCGTAACCGAATCGGGTCCGCTTACGCTTGCCCTGACGGTTGGCGGTGTTGACGCTGGTCACCTTGACGCCGAAGACCTTCTCGACGGCAATCTTGATCTGCGTCTTGTTCGAGTCCGGGTGCACCAGGAAGGTGTAGGTGCCTTCCTCGATCAGTCCGTAGGACTTCTCGGAGATGACCGGAGCGAGCAGGATGTCGCGGGGGTCAGCGATGGTGCTCACTTGGCGTCCTCCTTGTTCTGAGCGCTCTCTGCGGGCCCGTGGATGAACGCGTTGAGTGCCTCGACGCTGAACACGACATCGTCTGCATTGAGCACGTCGTAGGTGTTGAGCTGGTCGGGTGCAATGGGATGCACGCCTTCCAGGTTCTGCACGCTCTTCCAAGCGGCTACATCCTGGCGACCCACGACGAGCAGCAGCTTCTTGCGATCCGAGATCTCGCCGAGGAACGCGATTGCGCCCTTGGTCGAAGGCGTCTGCCCTGCAACCAGTTCGGTGATGACGTGGATGCGCTCGTTGCGTGCGCGGTCAGAGAGGGCTCCGCGCAGAGCGGCTGCCTTCATCTTCTTGGGGGTGCGCTGGCTGTAGTCACGCGGCTGCGGGCCGTGAACGGTTCCGCCGCCGACGAACTGCGGTGCGCGAGTCGAGCCCTGGCGTGCGCGGCCGGTGCCCTTCTGGCGGTACGGCTTCTTTCCACCGCCGCGGACGTCGCCGCGGGTCTTGGTGGAGTGGGTTCCCTGACGAGCAGCTGCGAGCTGCGCGACGACAACCTGATGGAGAAGCGCGATGTTGGCCGGAGCGTCGAAGATCTCAGCGGGGAGATCGACGGTGCCGTTGGTCTTGCCGCCGGCGACCTTGACGTCCAGGGTCAACTTGGTCTCGGTGCTGGTCATGCCCGTGCACCACCCTTCACTGCACTCTTGACGATCACGAGGCCGCCCTTGCGGCCGGGGATCGCACCCTTGATCAGCAGCAGGCCGTTCTCGGCATCCACCTTGTGGACCGAGAGGTTCTGCGTCGTGATGCGGTCGCTACCCATGCGTCCGGACATGCGCATGCCCTTGAACACGCGGCCGGGAGTTGCACAGCCACCGATGGAGCCCGGGCGGCGGTGAACAGCCTGGGTACCGTGCGACGCGCCCTGTCCCTTGAAGCCGTGACGCTTCATGGTTCCGGCGAAGCCCTTGCCCTTGCTGGTTCCGGTGACGTCGACGTATGCGCCGTCCTCGAAGACCTCGGCGGTGAGCTCCTGGCCGACCTCGTAGTCGGAGGTGTCCGCAACGCGGAGCTCCACTACGTGGCGACGCGGGGTCACACCAGCCTTGGTGAACTGGCCGGAAGTCGGCTTGTTCACCTTGCGCGGGTCGATGGCGCCGAACGCGAGCTGAACGGCGCTGTAGCCGTCACGCTCTTCGGTACGGATCTGGGTTACGACGTTCGGCCCAGCCTTCACGACGGTGACCGGGACAACCCGGTTGTTCTCGTCGAAGACCTGGGTCATGCCGAGCTTGGTGCCCAGGATTCCCTTGATCTTGGTATCAGTCATTGTTTTTGTCTCCGCCGTCACTGAATGTTCACGTCGACACTGGCCGGAAGGTCGATGCGCATGAGCGCGTCAACCGTCTTCGGCGTCGGGTCGAGAATGTCGATCAGCCGCTTGTGAGTACGCATCTCGAAGTGCTCGCGCGAGTCCTTGTACTTGTGCGGCGAGCGGATGACGCAATATACGTTCTTCTCGGTCGGCAACGGCACAGGTCCAACGACGCGGGCACCCGTACGGGTTACCGTCTCGACGATCTTGCGCGCTGACGCGTCGATCGCCTCGTGGTCGTAGGCCTTGAGCCTGATGCGGATCTTTTGTCCCGCCACGCTTAGTGTCCTTTTCTTGCCGCGTTTCGTAGCCCGCCTGGTCAGGCTCGAGCTACCTCGTCTGCACAGTCCTTGCCTGGACGATGACACGACGAACACTGAAGCGATCGGGACCAAGTCCAAGTTCTCGGGAGTACCGAGATTCGGATCGAGATCAGGATCTGCTGCCGCTGTTCGTTTGTCATTGTTCTCCGGTACACGCGGTCGGGCGTGTCGCCTTCTCACTCATCCTGCGCCGGACAATCTTTCGATTATCTGGCGCGTGATGCGTACCGGACGTGTTCGATGTCGAACACAAAGTAGGTACTGCTTCCGTCCTGCATTACTTCTCGTCTTGCATGGTCACAGTCGTAGACCCGATTACCCTTGACGGGATCTGCGATCGATCGTCTGTGACGTCTTACCCTTACCCGATCACGGCCGCAATCGACCGCGTCCCGGACAAGGCAACCCGACCAGTATGCCGTACCTGGCCCAATTCCTCAACTCCCCCGAACTGCCTTTTCCGAGTGAGTTGCGCGACAACAACCTTACTCAGAAGTAAGATAGGTCCATGACTACCTCTAGCCCTACCTATCGCGGATGGCAGAAATTGCCGGACAACGCCCTCGGACATGCAGTTTTCTCGGCGGCGATGTCCATTCGCGTCCCCTATTTCGCCTCCGTTCTCCCCCGGGTGACCAAGCTGGAACCAGGGCTCTGCGAGGTCCGCTCCCCCAAATGGTGGGGTGTCCACAACCATCTCGGCACGTTTCACGCCATCGCAGCTTGCAATCTCGCGGAGGTCGCAATGGGCATGCTGAGCGAAGCGACGGTTCCGAACTCGCACCGCTGGATCCCCAAGTCGATGAAGGTCGACTACCTCGCCAAAGCCGAAACGGGTCTGCGAGCAGTCGCCCGCCTCGAGACCTTGCCGGACTTCGCGGCGATCGACAGCGGAACTGAACTGGTCGTTCCCATCTCGATCTTCGACCGCGACGGCAAGGAAGTAGTCCACGCCGAGATCACCACTTGGGTCACCCCCAAATAGGCACCCACGTAGGCGGCCACGAACCCGCCTGCATCGCAAGCTAATTCGCCCGCCAACAGGTTTCGCAGAAATTCGGGCCGCCGCAGGTTTCGGCGAAAGACGATCGTGGAACACCTCCCCGAACGGCGATGGTCGGTCGGGGTGCCGGTGTCCGGAGGTTTTTTACGTTCCGGACACCGCATTGTCGACCTCGCGTCACGCCGAGCACCGGGAGGCCTCGTGGAAGAGTTCTTGACCACAACGAGTTCCGAATCAGGCACGGAGACCCGGGCGTATCCGGACAATGCCGAGGGGTTGGACAGCTTTCGGCGCGACCTCGACGCCATCGACGCTCTACTTCTCGAAACGGTGCGGCAGCGGCTGGAACTCTGCCTGCGTATCGGCGAGTGGAAGCGCTCCCGCGAGATTCCGATGATGCAACCCGGCCGAGTCCGCCTCGTGCAGGAACGGGCACGCGAATTCGCCCGGAGTCACGACCTCTCCCCTGACTTCTTCAACTCGCTGTACGAGCTGATGATTGCCGAGACCTGTCGACTCGAAGACCTGGTGATCAACGCACCCGTTGAGGAGGAGGACACTGTTCGGGAATCCGTCGGACCGAGATCAGGATCATCGACATGAGTTCCCGCACCCTTCTGGTGGACAATTACGACTCGTTCACCTACAACCTGTTCACCCTGTTGACCGAGGTCAACGGGGTTGTGCCCACCGTGGTCCGCAACGACGCGGACTGGGATTCCCTCGATCTCGTGTCGTACGACAACGTGGTCATCTCCCCCGGTCCCGGCCGGCCCGATCGCGAGCGCGATTTCGGAATCAGCCGCCGGTTCATCGAGGAAGCACCCCTCCCACTTCTCGGTGTCTGTCTAGGTCACCAGGGCCTGTGCGAGTTGTTCGGTGCCGACGTGGTGGTTGCGCCCGTCCCGATGCACGGCCGCATCTCGCTGATCGATCACGACGGTTCGGGCATCTTTGCCGGACTTCCGTCACCGTTCCGAGCTGTTCGCTACCACTCGTTGACCGTCGAGAATCTGCCGAATGCCTTCGTTCGCACCGCGTGGACCTCCGACGGACTGCTCATGGGTGTCAGACACCGGACCAAGCCCATGTGGGGCGTGCAGTTTCATCCGGAGTCCATCAGTACCGAGTTCGGCATCGATCTGCTCGCGAACTTCCGCGATCTGTCTGTCGGACGAACTCTGGATTCGGTGATCCGACACGAACCGGCGCCACAAACGCCCGACTTGCGACCGGCGATCAACTACGACGTCGACGACGTGACCCTCGATTTTGCCGTGGACCCGTCGGCGGCGTTTGCAGCACTGTTCGCCGACGGCCCCAACGCGTTCTGGCTGGACCGCGCGGCCACCGCGGAGCCGAGTGCACGCTTTTCGATTCTGGGCGATTCCGCGGGTCCGCTGGCTGAATTCATCACGTACGACGTACAAGCCGGGGTGCTGACGGTCAGCCGAAAAGGCTTGTCCGACGAGCACATTCGAGTTCCGTTCTTCGACTACTTGGACGCGCAACTCGCGACGCGCTTCGTGCCCTCGCATCCGGAACTCGACTTCAACCTCGGTTACGTGGGCTATCTCGGCTACGAACTGAAAGCACAGACCGGAGGGCGGGCAGTACATCCGGCACCCACTCCTGATGCCGCCCTGGTGTTTGCCGATCGCGCCGTCGTCATCGATCACACTGCCGGCCGCACTCACGTTTTGAGGTTGCGCGAGAAAGTCCGCGACGCCGGCCACGACGACTGGCTCGAATCGACCATCGACACCCTGGCGCGGATCGGCGCGGACCTTCCGGAACGCACCCCGGTTCCACTGATCAGCGAGACAGTCTGGACACAGGCTCGACTTCGGCATGATCGCGATCAGTACCTGTCATTGATCGGGACCGCGCTCTCGGAGATCCGGGCAGGTGAGTCGTACGAGGTGTGTCTGACCAACATGGCGAGCGTCGACGAGACGATCGACGCGCTGCGGGCGTTCGAGTACCTGCGCTCGATCAATCCGACGCCGTACAGCGCACTGCTCGACTTCACCGGCATCTCGGTCGTTTCGGCCTCACCAGAGCGGTTCCTACGTGTCGACGCGGACGGCAACGTCGAGTCCAAGCCCATCAAGGGCACTCGCCCGCGTGGCGTCACCCGGGCGCGAGATGCTGCCCTTCGGCAGGACCTGCTCGACAGCGAGAAGGACCGCGCCGAGAACCTGATGATCGTCGACCTCACTCGCAACGACCTCACCAAAGTCTGCGTTCCGGGAAGCGTGCACGTTCCGAGGCTGTTCGCGATCGAGTCGTACTCGTCCGTTCATCAAATGGTGTCGACCGTGCGTGGACATCTGAGTCCGGGATCGTCGGCCGTGGACTGTGTCCGGGCCGCTTTCCCCGGTGGATCGATGACCGGCGCCCCGAAGGTACGGACGATGGAAATCATCGACCGCCTCGAATCCGGCCCGCGCGGGGTGTACTCCGGATCGATCGGGTACTTCGCCCTCGGTGGCGCCGCGGACCTTTCCATCGTGATCCGGTCGCTGGTCTGCACCGAGAGCGGCGTGACCTTCGGAATCGGTGGTGCCATCACCGCGTTGTCCGACCCGGAAGAAGAATTCGACGAGACAACGGTCAAGGCGTCCACGCTGCTCCGTGCGCTCGATGCGGTGTCCTCGCGGGTCCTCGAGTACGGCGGGTAGATCCAGCCATGACGCCGGCATCAGGCACCGCGACGGTTGTCGGCGGCCTGGGTGCCGTCGGATCCATGTTCGTCGAACTGCTTCGCGCCGAGGGGTCGACGGTCACCGTCGTCGACCCAGCAGGCAGCGATCCTGACGGAGATGTAGTCGTCGGTGACATCACGAAACCCAGTGACCGGGTCCTCGCGCACGTGGAGTCCGCGAGCGTCATCGTGCTCGCGGTTCCCGAACAGGTCGCCCTAGCTGCACTGCCGACGCTTCAAACGTCCCACGCTCTCGTCGTGGACACGCTGTCGGTCAAATCGCGGATGGACGCAGCAATCGCCGACGCCGGCCGAGAAGGGGAGTTCCTCGGACTCAACCCGATGTTCCGTCCGTCGCTCGGACCGCGTGGACGATCCGTCATCGCGGTGCCGTACGTCGACGGTCCGCAAACCAGAAAGTTTCTCGACGTCGTTCGCTCGTGGGGAGCGTCGGTCGCGGTGATGGACGCCGATCGGCACGACCGATTGGCCGCAGCGACCCAGGTACTGACCCACGCGTCGGTGCTGGCCTTCGGCGTTGCCCTGACCGAACTCGGACTTTCCGCGGACGAACTCCTCGCGGTCGCCCCTCCCCCGCATCGGGCCCTGCTGGCGCTCCTGGCGCGTGTAGCCGGCGGCGAACCGGAGGTGTACTGGGACGTACAAGCGGGCAATCCGTACGCAGGTGCGACACGGAAAGCGCTGGCGGAAGCAACCGCGCAGGTGGACACGGCGGCCGCGACCCTCGGCGACTTCACGAGCTTGATGAAAGTGGCAGAGGCAGCACTCGGTGATCGCTCAGACGAATTGAACGCGGAGTGCCAGAGCCTCTTCAATCGCACTGCCGAAGGGCACGGAGAGATTGCCGAAGGGCACAGAGAGTAGGGCACGATGAGACCTGGAGTGAGTCCGCCCAGCCTCCCGGAGTACGACGCCTCCGATCCGGTCGAGAGTGCAATCGTCCGCCGCCTTGCGAGCAATTGGGCGCGCCGGGCAACCGTGAAGAAGGCGGAGCCGGAACTGGACGATCTCTTCGATTCGTCGTTGTCCGACTACCCCGAAGCACTTCTCCCGTTCGCGGGGCATCCGACCTACCTGGCATTGCGTCCCGAGCAGAAGCAACGCCTGCAGGCCTGGGCATGGATCGCGTTCAACAAGAACGTCATGGACATCGAGAAGTACGTCGTCAACCCCGGGTTCGACGTTCTCGCCGAAGACCGTCTCGGCGTCGGACTCGGAGATCGGGCTGCAGTTGCCGTCAATCAGGCGATGGTCGACGAGCAATATCACACGCTCATGCACTTCAATGCCAGTTCAGCGACCCGTCGAGGCAGGGGCTGGGAGCTTCCGTCGAGGGCATTGCCCGACGTCCTGACGGTCCGCACGCGGGCGCAAGCTCTCGACGCAGCCGAGGGGCCGCGCAAGATCGCGCTCACCGAGTTGGCGTTCATGACCGTCGCGGAGGTGTCGATCACCGCGTACCTCGACCTGATCTCGGACGATCCGGGCGTTCAGTCGATCAACCGCGCGACAATCCGGTTGCACGCTCGCGACGAGTACTGCCATGCCTCCATTGCCGGGGAACTGGCCGTACTGGTGTGGGATTCCCTAGATCGTGGGGATCGCAGCTACCTACTCGAAGGCTTCGAGAGCGCCATGCGCGCATTCAGCGGGACCGACTTCGGCGCGTGGCGAGCAATCATGGAAATCGAAGCCATACCCGGCGGACAGAAAATGCTCGACGACGTCGAATCGGTGCCGCGCAACGAGTTGTTCGTGCAGGACTACAGCGGAATAACGTCCCTGCTTCAAAAGCTACAAGTTGCACCGGAAGTAACAATCGCTGTAGAAAAATATTCTGCCAGTTAATCCCGTGCAATAAAAGAAATAGTCGGCAACGAACCCAAACCAGAAATATTCCGCAATTATCGGGCACTCCCGATTATTCAGCTAGATACGAGCGTTCTTGTATAAATACCGGACGGATTTCTCAAGAAAAGACGGGAAGGTCCCGCGCCCGCTGCCTCCGACCCAAGACCCGAGAAGAGAGGTGTCCGGAATTCTTGTCATACATTCGATAAAGAGGCCACAAGATTGCATGTAGAATACTGTCCGCTGCAATCAAGAATGTAAACTTCCAATTCGATACACCATGATGCGCGAGGGTTTTCTTCGATGCTCGATTATATCGCGCATACACTCGCGGCGAACTAACTCCACGTCTCCCCGAAACCTTTGCGGCCATGCTCGAGATCTGCCCCACTGCGCAACGAACATGCGCCATGCAGAGGGATAGATCGATATCCTCGTGAATGTCGGTTCGATCGCTGACCGCATCCCTAACTGCCAACCAAGCCGACCGACGCATCGCCATGTTACTGCCTGGAACTGCAACAACGGGCCGAACCGCCCCCTGGGCTCTGCGACCGAGGCGCCAATTCGTCCATCGGCGCTGAAGCCCGGCGATCGGAGATTCATAAAGGTAAGTCAGGCCAGTTACGCCCGAAAAATCGTCGCGACGCTCGAAGAATTCGTGAACCGCAACGGCCCAGCCTTCCCCCACGATCGTATCTGCGTCAATACGTCCGATGAGTTCGCCGCTAGCCGCATCAAACCCTTTGTTTCTCGCATGCACAACCCCGGGGCGGGATTCATTGAGAAGCCGAACCTTGGGATAACTACTTTGATATTTCTTGATCAACTCGGAAGTGTTGTCCGAGGAATTATTGTCAACGACGATGATTTCGTCGACATATTCACCTTGAGCAATGAGCGCTTCGATGCACGTTTCGATGTATTCAGATTCATTAAAAGCCGGAACAACCACCGACAACGCCGCATTCACCATTTCCCAACGGTATCGCGAATCTCTCCACAAGACATTGAGCAGCGGGCCCAGGGACCAATCGGGAGGAATCGGAGGACTTTCATCACCGGTCAAATCAAAGACCTCCGTGCCACACATCTGAATACCCACCTGCGCAGATGCGCTGAAAATCTATTTGGTCATTCGTTCAATTAGAGGAGGTCCTCCCGTTACAAAGAATATTTGTGATTCTTGCCACAAGGTGAAATTGAGGGTGAGAGTTCCTGGCAGGAGCCACACACTCCCTGTCACGCGTCCGATTGCCCGAGTGTCGGTTTGACCCTCCGGTAACATCTGAGCGGAGATCACAGATAGAAGACAGAAGGCATCTGTGCGCCCGTCGGGAGCGCGTGCCCGTTCCGACAATGCAGACAGCGGAGTGTTGATGCCCTTTTCCACGGACGCAGCGGTACTAGTGGAGGACGTACACAAGTCCTTCAAGAACGTGCACGCGCTGCGAGGGATCAACTTCACCGCCCCACGTGGGACAGTGCTCGGCATCTTAGGTCCCAACGGCGCAGGCAAGACAACGACAGTGAAGGTCCTCTCCACGCTTATTCGTCCCACCAGTGGACGCGCGATGGTGGCTGGCTACGACGTCGTGCGCAATGCTCCAGAGGTTCGACGCTCCATCATGATGACCGGGCAGTTCGCCGCCCTGGATGATGCACTCACCGGCCGGGAGAACATCGAACTGTTCGGCAGGTTGATGGGGCTCGACCGAATGTCCGCCAAGGTGCGCGCTGCCGACCTGCTGTCTCAATTCGACCTCGTCGAGGCTGGATCCCGAGTAGTCAGGAACTACTCCGGCGGTATGCGCCGACGAATCGATATCGCGTGTGGCCTGGTTGTCCGCCCCGAGGTCGTTTTCCTCGACGAGCCGACCACCGGCTTGGATCCGCGCAGTCGGCAGAGCGTCTGGTCGCTGGTTCAGTCGCTGAAGGAGCAGGGAATCACCGTGCTCCTGACAACTCAGTACCTCGAAGAAGCAGATTTACTGAGCGACAACATCATCGTCATCGACAAAGGCGCAGTCATTGCCGAGGGGACTGCTGACCAGTTGAAGGCTCGAACCGGCGCAAGCTTCTGCGAGATCGTGCCCGCAGATCTCAAACAGCTGCCTCACGCGGTCCATGCACTGGGCAATCTGGTCCCCCGTGACTTCAGATTCGATCTGGCTCAAGAGAGCGGGCGGATCGCAATCCCCGCACCTGTCGGCGCAGGAACCCTCTCCGAAGCACTGCGCCGTCTGGACCACGCACGGATTCCGCTTGCAGACATCGCGCTTCGTCGCCCGTCACTCGATGACGTCTTCCTTTCACTCACAGGTGAACAGCACGTAAGCGAGACACCGTGACGACAACTACAAAATTCGGGGTCGATCAAGTGACTGTCCGTGAGGACACTCGCAGCAAGATTGCAGTCCCCGAGGCATTGAGCGTTGGAAAGCACCGCCGACCACATCCGTCGGCGATCAATCAGTGGTGGGTGCTGACGGCACGCACCGTCAAATCCATGGTGAAGCGTTACGAACTACTGATCGCGGTAGTCGCGCCATTGATCTTCACGATCGGTTTCTACCTTCCGTTGAAGTTCGTCATGCAACTTCAGGGCATCAACTATGCCCAGTTTCTGATGCCGATCATCGTGCTGCAAGCCATGGCCTTCACGTCGATCTCCGCCGCTCAGATGTCCTCGACCGAATCGATCACCGGCTTCAGCAACCGCATGAAAACCATGCCAGTAGTCGGCCCCGTGCCGCTGTTGTCTCGTCAATCGAGTGGCTTCGTCCGTTCGACAGTCTCACTTGCCGCGGCATTGACCTTCGGCCACTTGATCGGTTTCCGATTCTCAGCAGGCATGGGTCAGGCAGTTCTGTTTTGTGCGATCGCCCTCGCGTTCAGCACTTGTCTGTCCTTCGCCGGTGATGCAATCGGTTCACTGTCGAAAAGTCCACAAGCCACCAGTCAGGCGCTGACACTCCCCCAATTGATTCTGGGGATGTTGTCCTGCGGTTTCGCGCCCGAGACTGGCTTCCCCGAATGGATTCGGCCGTTCGTGCGCAATCAACCGGTATCGCAGTTTTCATTCGCCATGCGTGATCTTGCGCAGGGCGGAGTCACCTGGGGCGTCCTGTTTCCCGTCGTTGCGTGGACGATCGGGTTGATCGTCTTCTTCGCGCCACTAGCGTTCTGGGCAAGTATGAGGCGGTCATGAGCGAACCGACAGATCGTTTCATGGCGGCCGTCCGACCCGCCGAGGGGTTTAACTTTCCTTACCCGGACAAAGCGCTCCCTGAAAGCTCTTTCAAGGCTCTGGTCGTGCACAGCGGGATTCAGGCCAAGCGTTTGTTGCTCACGTGGCTGCGCGATCCATCAACCACCATCCAAGCTCTTGTGTATCCAGCGTTCATGCTGTTGATGTTCCGAGTCGTCCTGGGCAATTCGATTACAGCAGCGACGGGCCAATCGAGCATCTTCGGAACGGTCCCGCTGATCATCCTCGTTGGCGCCATGTTCGGCTCGATCGCCAGCGCGGTCGGACTCAAAGGCGAACGAGCATCTGGACTCTTGAGCCGGTTCTGGACTCTCCCTGCGCATCGTGCTTCCGGTCTGGTCGGACGCATGATCGCAGAAGCAGTGCGAGTTCTCGTCACCTCCATCGTCATCCTTGGTGTCGGCTATCTGTTGGGATTCCGGTTCAACCAGGGTCCCCTGGCCGCAGTTGCACTCTTGGTATTGCCGATCGTTTTCGGCATCGGCTTCGCAATGATGGTGACGGCGCTGGCAACCGTGGCTGACAATCTGCCACTTGTCGAGATCGTGTCGATCTCCTGCACGCTGTTGATGTTCTTCAACTCCGGCTTTGTTCCGGTGATGGCTTATCCGAAGTGGCTGCAACCAGTTGTTGCCGAGCAACCAATGTCCGTGGCAATCGATGCGATGAAAGGCCTCTCCTTGGGTGGACCCGTCGCCGAACCTCTGCTCAAGACATTGGCCTGGTCATTCGGGATGGTCGTGGTCTTCGTGTATCCGGCGATACTCGGATACCGACGCGCCGCTTCGGATTGACAACCACCTGGGTGTTGCCTGGTGGATCCGTACGCGCGGTAACGTCTACGGCTGACCATCCGAATTACAAGTAGTTCAGACTCACGAAACACGATTGCCGAGCAGTTTCGGCGGCACAGTTGAACCAACCGAAAGGCGTTGTCTTGACTCGAAAACTTCGGTCCCCCTGGAGGCGCACCGTCGCAGGTGCACTGATGGCGGCAAGCGTCGTCCTTGTTTCCAGCAGCGTGGGCATCGCCGGTGCCGCACCCATTGCACACCAGGGTGGGGGAGACGCTGCACAGGACGATTCGGACGGGTCGTACATCGAATCTGTCGAGCGAGTCAATGATCGCCAGATCGTCGTAAATGTCTACGCAGCATCGATGGACAAGTCGGTCCCCATCCAGGTGATCTTGCCTGCAGACAACTCTCAGCCGCGCCCTATTCTGTACCTGCTCAACGGCGCTGATGGTGGAGAAGGCACAGCCACGTGGGACCGCCAAACTGATGTGGTCGATTTCTTCGCCGACAAGAACGTCAATGTTGCGATTCCGGCTAAAGGCCTGATGTCGTACTACACCGACTGGGAGAAGGAAGATTCCGTACTCGGAAAGAACATGTGGAGCACCTTCCTAGGCAAGGAGCTTCCTCCACTTCTGAACAAGGAACTCGGCAGCAACGGCGATCAGTCGATCGCCGCTATCTCGATGTCTGCGACCTCTGTTCTGAATCTTGCGATCGAATACCCCGGGTTCTACAAGTCCGTTGCGTCCTATTCAGGTTGTGCACAGACCAGCGACCCGATGGGGCAGGCTTTCGTACGGGCGACCACTGAATGGATCGGCGGAGTTGGCGACATTCAGAACATGTGGGGCCCATTCGACGGTCCGGGCTGGGTCGAACACGACCCGGTAGTCAACGCCGAAAAGTTGCGTGGCACTCCCCTGTACATCAGCACGGGTAGTGGCTTGCCCGGCTTTCCGAACGATACCCCGGAGAACCCTCGCATCCAGGATGGCCGAGCCGCGATGTTCGACCAGATTGTTGTGGGAGGACCAATCGAATTCGCGACTAGCATCTGCACCGGAAACCTCGCTCGACGACTTGCCGACCTGAATATCCCGGCAACTGTGGACTTCCGGCCGGTGGGTACGCATTCGTGGGGTTACTGGCAAGACGACTTGCACAAGTCATGGCCGTTCATCGCCCAGTCCCTCGGGGTCTGATCCCGAGACGCGGATTCTGTAAGCAAGTAGCAAAGCGAGCAACCAGATTCAGCACGCAAGGAAAGAATGAACCGATTCGCTCTGGCAACGCTGGCGTCTTTGTCGGCCTGTGTGGTGCTGGCCGGAATGCCAACAGCTGCATCAGCAGACCCGGCGGAACCCACGCCCGGATTGTCCAGCATGGGTCCTTCCCCTGCCGGCGCCAACGACTGGGATTGCAAGCCAAGTCTCGAACATCCCCGTCCGGTGGTACTCGTACACGGGACCGGGATGAGCATGACCGACACCTGGGATGTTATGGCGCCTCAGCTTGCTGATTTGGGCTACTGCGTCTTTGCGCTGAATTATGGCGGTGTGCGCGAAATTCTGAATCCCAATGCTGTGCATTGGGGAATCACCGACATTGCAAGCTCCGCTGAGGAGCTTGCAATGTTCGTTGACTCGGTGAAATTTCACACCGGTACGACACAGGTGGACATCGTCGGTCATTCCCAGGGAGGCGTCGTTGCTCGCCAATATCTAAAGTTCAACAGTGGAGCAACCCCTGCAGATCCATCGAAGAATTCAGTACACTCGCTCGTCAGTCTTGGCGCGACAAACCACGGAACTACATTCGGCGGTCTTCAAGCGAACGCACGATCACTGTCTGGGATGGGTCTCCCTGGCGATCTTCTCGTCCAAGCGATCTGGGGGCCGGCCGGCGTCCAACAACTCAGCGGCACACCATTCTTGACAGCACTCAACGCGGGATCCGAGACGCAACCCGGAATCGAGTACACCGTAATCGCTTCGGCTCACGATGAAATATCGACGCCGCCCGAGGCAACTTTCCTTCGTCCAGGTGATGGCGCAGTGGTGCATAATGTCTGGACTCAAGATAACTGTGCCGGGAACACTGCGTCCCACGGACAGTTGGTCAGAGATCCTCACACTCTTGATCTCGTCAAGTCAGCGCTTGACCCAGAGTACCGTTCGCTCCCTTGCGAATAGGCACGCTGAACAAGCAACAGCAGGGTCGAAGTAGGCTGGCGGCGCGGAGAAATCCAGCGCCGCCAGCCTATTTTTGTATCGTCGTGCACGTCTGTGGGTCGGGCTCGACGACATGACGCCGAGCCCGGCCCACAGATCGGGGATCACCGAGATCGCGTCAGGAATTCAGCACGGCGGCAATCATCGGACCGATCTCCTCCAGACCCTCTGGCGTCATCATCGAAACATGGTTCACACTTGCCTGACGAACATCGATTTCGCCGTCGATCAGCGAACGCCACGGATCGACCCCGTCGGCCTCGGTTTCATTCGATCCCACGAACAGCGCTGGCCCCGTGCATGTGTCCGGCTCGTATTCACGTGTTAGCGCCGCGGTTCGCGCGATGCTCGAGAACAATCGCCTGATATCGCTGGCATTGAGCCCGATCGCTCCGCCGTTCACGGCGGTCAAGACATCACTCGCACAGTCGATCGACAGGTTCTCGAGGTCTTCGTCATCTGGAATGACGACGCCCAAGCCAGCAACTTCGTGTCTGACCATCGTCGCAAATGCTTCATCATCCAAGCTCACGGGCGAGCCGTCCAAGATCACCAATGCACTCACCTTCTCGCCGAGGGCTTCGAGCCTTGCCGCGATTCCATGTGCGACAACTCCACCGAACGACCAACCCAGAAGTCTGTACGGCCCTTGCTGTTGCACTGATCGGATCTCGGACACATACCGATCTATGTAGTCGGTCAGTGCGGTCGCGGAGAAGTCCTCCTCGGTCAACGCTGGTGTCTGCAGCCCGTAGAGCGGCACAGATCTGTCGACGAATGCGGCGAGAGGTGCGTACGGCCAGGCCAGCCCGACCATTGGGTGCACGCAGAACAGAGGAAGCTCAGATCCGCGTGCACGCAATGGCAACGTGACAGCGAGTGCCGCATCAAGATCCAGTTCAAATCCAACGTGCATACCGGTAACCAACTTGTCGGACATCTCCAGCACCGTCGAGCTGGTGAATAGCATGCGTAGCGGAATCTCAGCCGAAATCGCTTGGCCCAACTTCGCTGCCAACCGCGTGGCGATCAGGGAGTTTCCGCCCAATTCGAAGAAATCGTCATCGAGACCGACCCGATCAATGCCGAGCAATTCTTCGAACACCGAAGCAACAAGTCGCTCCACCGCCGTCACCGGCGCCCGGAACACCGCAACCTCGAACACCGGCTCCGGCAACAACTTCCGATCCAACTTCCCCGAAGCATTGAGCGGAAACGCATCCAACACCATAATCTGCGACGGCACCATATACGACGGCAACACCACACCCAACGAATCCACCAGCGCCGCAGCATCAACCACCGCACCCGACGCCGGCACCACATACCCCACCAACTGATCACCGGTCACCGTCGACACCACAGCCACCGACGACACAGACACCGACACATCAGCCACCAACGCCGACTCGATCTCCCCCAACTCGATCCGCTGACCACGGAACTTCACCTGAAAATCGGTACGACCGATGTACTCGAGCTCACCCGACACACCCCACCGCACCAAGTCCCCCGTGCGATACATCCGCGAACCCACCCCACCGAACGGATTCGCCACGAACCGATCCGCCGACAAATCCGGACGAGAAACATACCCACGAGCCAACTGATCACCCGCAAGATACAACTCACCCGCAACACCCACCGGCACCGGACGCAACCGCGAATCCAACACGAAAACCTGCGAATTCCACTGCGGCACACCAATAGAAACCACACCACCATCGACGGCGCCCGTCACATCCGCGAACGTGATCGACACCGCAGCCTCGGTCGGACCATACAAGTTGTGAACCCGCGCACCCGACACCACACCGAAATCACGCACCGCCTGCGCCGGCAACGCCTCACCGATGACGAACACATCACGCAACGAACCCAACAACTCCGCAGACACCGCACCCGCGAACACCGACAACATCGTCGGCACGAAATCCGTCACCGTCACACCCTGATCAGCGATCACCGACGCCAAATACCCCGGATCCCGATGACCGTCATGCGTGGCCACCACCAACCGAGCACCCACCGCCAACGGCAAGAAGAACCCCCACAACGACACATCGAACGTCGTCGCAGTCTTCTGCAAATACACATCCGACCCAGTCAGAACATA
>NZ_JBHTSW010000063.1:0-22323 GCF_042794945.1 Rhodococcus sp. NPDC056506
ATTTTTCTTTTTTTTAGGGGTTGTCCCCCACGCTTCTATCTTTTTGTGGGGGTTTGGTGGGCCCGGCCCCCCCGGCCCCCCCCCCCCGAACCCGCTCAGGCGTTCTGTTCTTTGCGCCTGGCAAGAATTGCCGCGAGCGCCCCACCGACCGCTCCGAGCACCAGCGCCGTCGGTACACCGATCTTGGCGGCCTTTCGTCCGGTGCGGAAATCGCGAACTTCCCAACCGCGGTTCTTCGCGAGTTCACGAAGATCTGCGTCGGGATTGATCGCCACGGGCGTCCCCACCAACGAGAGCATCGGAACGTCGTTGTGGCTGTCGGAGTAGGCGGAACAGCGCTTGAGATTGAGTCCTTCACGTACGGCCAATGTCCGCACGGCGTGAGCCTTGCCCATACCGTGCAGGATGTCGCCGACGAGTCGGCCGGTGAAGACGCCGTCCTCACTCTCGGCGACGGTGCCCAAGGCGCCGGTCAGTCCCAGTTTCTCGGCGATCACCTGAGCCAGTTCGACCGGAGTCGCCGTCACCAACCACACCTGCTGTCCGGCGTCGAGGTGCATCTGAGCCAACGCCCTCGTGCCTGGCCAGATCTTGTCGGCGATGACCTCGTCGTAGATCTCCTCGCCGAGGCGGGCGAGTTCGGCGGTGGATCGGCCGGCCACGAAGGACAGTGCTTTCTCGCGGCCTTCTGCGACGTCGTCACTGCTTTCTCTGCCGGTAACTCGGAACTTGATCTGCTTCCACGCGAAATCGACCAGATCCGAGGTCTTGAGATACTTGCGAGCAGCGAGACCCCGGGCGAAGTGGATGATCGATGCACCCTGCACCATGGTGTTGTCGACGTCGAAGAATGCGGCGGCCGTGAGGTCGCGCGGAACAGTCGGCGGCTCTTCGCCGGTTTCGGGTTCTGTGGGGTTGGCAGCTTCGTGCAACGCCAGGGCTGCATCGGCACTCGCCTCGCCGGCGAGATTGGCTCGAACTTCCGACTCACTCGGGCCCAGCGGATTCTTCACATGGCGACGCCCGGGGAGTATGACCCCGGCCAGCCCTGATCCGAATCCGGAGCCGTTCGGTAGTGATCGCGCAGGCACCCGCACCTCCCGTGTTGCACTCTCGAGCAGAGAACTCTTCGAGTCAGCCTATCCTCCGCGATGAGGCCCGATGGGTTGGATGGCGACCTTCCCTGTGGTGTGTGACGTTCCTCTCCGCCGATTTGGTATCGAGTGGGGCTCTGGAGGCACACTCGACCGATCAAGTGGATGGCATCCCAGCAGAAGAAAGGTATGCGTCGATGACTGCAGCTACGCATGAAGTAACCCTGTTGACACGCACAGGATGCGCGTCCTGCGTCGGCGCGGCGGAGGTACTACGACGGGTCTGTTCCGAGTTCGAGCTGGAATTGACGTGCATCGACGTAGACGAAGCTGCCGCGACCGATCCAGAGCTGAGAGCGGAGTACGGAGACAGATTGCCGGTCATTCTTCTCGACGGACGCGAGCACGGTTACTGGGAAGTTGACGAAGAACGCCTTCGCGACGATTTACGCAAGTAAGGCAACCCTCAAAGTTGTGCGCGGAGCCGCTTTGCAGGTGAACGGCACATCGCACCCGTCTCGAGCAACTTTGTGCATGGGTTCACAAGCGGTTACCGTGGTGTGAACATTCCCCCGGAGCATCGTGGAGGTCGACAGTCGTGTCGACCGGACGAGGAGCCAGCGACGTGACCGAACCGCACCAGACGCATGAGCCTGTGGCTCAGCGCGTCACCGGCGCTGCGGGCTCTTCTGTCACCGACGCTGCCAGCGCCTCGGTCACCGACCCGATCGCTCAGGATCGCGTCATCCCCCAGGCTACGGTGACGCGCTTGGCCGCATACCTGCGGGTCCTCGGAGTGATGTCCGACCGGGGTACCTCCATCGTCTCGAGCGAGGAACTAGCCCAGGCGTCAGGCGTCGGATCAGCGAAATTGCGTAAGGACCTGTCGTTCCTCGGGCCCAACGGCGTCCGCGGCGTCGGGTACGACGTCAACAGGCTCCGCATCCGCATCGAGCGTGCACTCGGACTCGATCGTGGGCACAAGGTCGTTCTCGTCGGCGTCGGAAACCTCGGCAAGGCGCTGGTCGGCTACGGCGGATTCAGCCGCCGCGGTTTCGAGATGGTCGGACTCTTCGACAGTGACGCAGATCGAATCGGAAGCAGAGTCGGCGATCTCGTCGTGCGCAGCACCGAGGAACTGACTGTCGCCTGCCGCGAACTGAACGCGACCATCGGCGTCATCTCCACACCGGACGAGGCAGCGCAGGGCGTGTGCGACCAGTTCGTCAGCGCCGGGCTGCGCTGCATCATGAGTTTCTCGCCGATCGCCCTCGACGTTCCTGATCACGTGGAACTGCGGCGCGTCGATCTGGCCGTCGAGATGCAGGTTCTCTCCTTCAACAGTGCGCGCAATGCCGATCAGGCATCCAGCGCGCCGCGAGTACGCGTGGCTCACGCCGCATCCGCTTCGTCAGTTCCATCCACCAGTTCACCCGCTCCGGTCGGAGCAGGTTCGACAAGAAACGGATCAGTGATCGCGCCGTGAGTGTTCTGCTTGTCGGGGTCTCGCATCGAACCGCGCCCGTCCCGGTGCTCGAGCGAGTAGCTGTGACCGACACCGATCGTCCGAAGCTGATCGACAAGCTTCTGGCGTCCTCGCACATCTCCGAAGCGATGATCGTCTCCACCTGCAACCGGGTGGAGGTCTACGCGGTGGTGGACGCATTCCACGGTGCTCTCACCGAAGTCGGTGAGATCCTGGCCGATCATTCGGGTCTCGACCTGACAGCGCTGCACGCTCACGCTTACGTCCGCTACAGCGAAGCCGCGGTCGAACACCTCTTCGCGGTGGCCAGTGGCCTCGACTCGATGGTGATCGGCGAACAGCAGATTCTCGGCCAGATCCGTTCGGCCTACGCATCTTCGGATGCGCAGCAGGCCGCTGGACGCGTCGTCCACGAACTGGCTCAGCAGGCACTGCGCGTCGGTAAGCGAGTGCATTCCGAAACCGGAATCGACTCCGCCGGAGCGTCAGTCGTGTCCGTGGCTCTCGATCGGGCAGCCGGCATCATCGGCGAGGGCGGCCTGGTCGGCCGCACTGCCGTGGTCGTCGGGGCCGGCTCGATGGGCGGTCTGTCCGTCGCGCACCTCACCCGCGCCGGAATCGAACGCATCGTCGTCGTCAACCGGACGCAGGAACGCGCCGAGCACCTCGCCGAGACGGCACGCTCCAACGGCGTCGACGCCGACGGTGTTGCCTTCGACCAGCTTTCGGCCGCGATGGCGCAGGCCGATGTCATGGTCACCTGTACCGGCGCGGTCGGGGCAGTGGTCACCCTGGCGGATGTGCACCTCGCACTCGCCGAGCCCGATCGCGACAACACCAAGCACCTGGTCATCTGCGACCTCGGGCTGCCGCGCGACATCGATCCCGCCGTCGCCGGCCTGCCGGGTGTCACCGTCCTCGACATGGAGACGCTGCAGCGTGATCCGGCGGCAGGCGCCGCCGCTTCCGACGCAGATGCCGCACGCACCATCGTTGCCGGTGAGCTTGCGACGTACCTCGCGGGACAGCGTCTCGCCGAGGTCACTCCGACCGTCACGGCTTTGCGTCAGCGCGCCGCCGACGTCGTCGAAGCCGAACTGATGCGGCTCGATTCGCGTCTGCCCGGCCTGGACGATCCGCAGCGCGACGAGGTTGCGCGCACCGTGCGCCGCGTCGTGGACAAGCTTCTCCACGCCCCGACCGTGCGCGTCAAGCAACTGGCGTCGGCCCCCGGCGGCGACTCCTACGCAGCAGCGCTGCGCGAACTCTTCGAACTCAGCCCCGGATCTCCCGCGGCCGTGGCCACACCCACCGATCTGGTGGACGGCGACCGCACTGGAAGGGACCTGCAGGCATGAGCGTCACCACCCCGCAATCGGGGAGCCCGCTGCGGATCGGCACTCGCGGAAGTCTTCTCGCGACCACCCAGGCCGGAACCGTGCGCGATGCCCTCATTGCAGCCGGACATCCCGCCGAGTTGGTCATCATCAAGACCAAGGGCGATCAGTCCACCGATCCCGTCCAGAAGATCGGCGTCGGAGTATTCACCGCTGAGCTTCGAGAAGCCTTGCTGGACAACCGCGTCGACGTCGCAGTGCATTCCTACAAGGACCTGCCGACCGCGCAGGATCCACGTTTTGTCATCGCTGCGATTCCGCCGCGTGAAGATCCGCGCGACGCGCTCGTCGCCCGCGACGGTCTGGTCCTCGGCGAGCTTCCGGCCGGTTCCAAGGTGGGAACCTCGGCGCCGCGACGGGTTTCACAGCTGAAGGCACTCGGGCTCGGCCTCGACATCGTGCCGCTGCGGGGCAACCTGCAGCGTCGCCTCGGCAAGGTCGAATCCGGTGAACTCGACGCCGTGATCCTCGCCCGCGCCGGCCTGTCCCGGATCGGCTTGCTCGATCTCATCACCGAGAACATCGAGCCGGTACAGATGCTCCCCGCTCCGGCGCAGGGCGCTCTGGCCGTCGAATGTCTTTCTGCCAATACGGAATTGGCAGCAATTCTGGCCGAGCAGGACGACGCGGGTACCCGAGCGGCCGTCACTGCCGAGCGTGCACTTCTCGCCGAGTTGGAAGCCGGCTGCACCGCGCCGGTCGGTGCGATTGCGGAAATCGTCGAATCCCTCGACGACGACGGCAGAATCTTCGACGAACTGTCGGTACGCGGCTGCGCAGCCGCCATCGACGGCTCGGACGTCATCCGTACCGGCGCCGTCGGTGCGCCGGACAAGGCCGAGGAACTCGGCCGAGCGGTAGCGCGCGAGTTACTCGAACTCGGCGCCCGAGAGTTGATGAACGTGACTACAGGCGAGGCAGCCGATGTTTGACGCCCCACTTTGCACTTGCACCAAGTTCCCATTTCGATACAGCGCACTGGAGAATCACCGATGACCCGAGTCCGAAAGAACACTCCCGGACGGATCCTGTTCGTGGGATCGGGACCGGGCGACCCCGCCCTGCTCACCGTTCGCGCACGTGACGTCCTCACCGGCGCCGCAATGGCATTCACCGATCCGGACGTCGACAAGGGCGTCGTCGCGCTCGTCGGCATCGACATGGGTCGCGACGAGGAGACCGGCGAGCTGATCGCGGACGTGCGTCCGGCACTCGGTGAGCCGGCCGAGGTCGCAAAGACATTGGTGCACGAGGCCAAGAACGGCCACGACGTCGTGCGTCTGGTCTCCGGTGACCCGCTGACCACGGATTCCGTGATTGCAGAAGTCACCGCGGTCGCTCGCACGCAGGTTCAGTTCGAGGTCCTCCCCGGTCTTCCGTCCGGTTCGGCAGTGCCGAGCTACGCCGGCATGGCGCTCGGCTCGGGTCACACCGAGGCCGACGTTCGCGGTGAAGTCGACTGGGCTGCTCTGGCCGCTGCGCCGGGACCGTTGGTTCTGCACGCGACGTCCGGACATCTTGCCGAGACCGCCAGCGCGCTGGTCGAGAACGGTTTGGCTCCGCAGACCCCCGCTGCCATCACCGTCCGCGGCACCACTCGTCAGCAGCGAACCGTCGAGGCAACTCTCGCGACGCTCAACGAAGCCGGATCCGAACTGGTGGGCTCGCTGATCGTCACCGTCGGCAAGGTTGTCGCGCAGCGCAACAAGATGTCGTGGTGGGAATCGCGCGCTCTGTACGGCTGGACCGTCCTCGTGCCGCGCACCAAGGATCAGGCCGGCGAGATGAGCGACCGTCTGGTCACTCACGGAGCCATCCCGATCGAGGTTCCGACCATCGCCGTCGAGCCGCCTCGCAGCCCGGCTCAGATGGAGCGTTCGGTCAAGGGTCTCGTCGACGGTCGTTACCAGTGGGTCGTCTTCACTTCCACCAATGCTGTTCGCGCAGTGTGGGAGAAGTTCGAAGAGTTCGGTCTCGACGCTCGCGCCTTCTCCGGTGTGAAGATCGCCTGCATCGGCGAAGCAACCGCAGCCAAGGTTCGCTCGTTCGGCATCAACCCCGAGCTGATCCCGACCGGTGAGCAGTCCAGCGAGGGCCTGCTGGCCGAATTCGCGCCCTACGACGACGTTTTCGATCCGGTCAACCGGGTTCTGTTGCCGCGCGCGGACATTGCGACCGAAACCCTTGCCGAGGGCCTGCGCGAACGCGGTTGGGAGATCGACGACGTCACCGCCTACCGCACCGTCCGGGCAGCGCCGCCGCCGGCCGAGACCCGCGAGATGATCAAGACCGGTGGATTCGACGCCGTCTGCTTCACCTCGTCCTCGACCGTGCGCAACCTCGTCGGCATCGCCGGCAAGCCGCACGCCCGCACGTTGGTCGCGTGCATCGGCCCGAAGACGGCCGAAACTGCCATCGAGTTCGGTCTGCGCGTCGACGTGCAGCCCGAGACCTCGCAGGTGGGACCGCTGGTGGAGGCTCTCGCCGAGCACGCAGCTCGTCTGCGCGCCGAAGGTGCCTTGCCACCCCCGCGTAAGAAGTCTCGAAGGCGCTAGCGCACCCGTGAGTGGTTGAGGAGTCTGTGGGCTCCTCAACCACTCACAGGTCCCGACGAAGGAGGGCCCCTTCCGTGTTTCCCACTCATCGCCCTCGCCGGCTCCGGCGCACGCCTGCGCTCCGGCGGCTCGTGGCAGAGACCTCGCTCGAACCCCGGCACCTCGTGTTGCCGATGTTCGTCGCCGACGGCATCGACGCTCCGCGTGAGATCAGTTCCATGCCAGGCGTTTTCCAGCACACCCTCGATTCGTTGCGGTCCGCCGCGGTGGAAGCGGTGGAAGCCGGCGTCGGTGGCCTGATGCTCTTCGGTGTCCCCAAAGCGGAGGACAAGGACCCGCAGGGTTCCGGTGCCTCCGATCCCGACGGCATCCTCAACGTCGGATTGCGCGCTCTGGCAGACGAACTCGGTGATTCGACGGTCATCATGGCCGATACCTGCCTCGACGAGTTCACTGATCACGGCCACTGCGGTGTGCTCTCTGCCGACGGTGCCGTCGACAACGACGCGACCTTGATCCGATACGTCGAAATGGCTCTCGCACAAGCTGAATCGGGTGCTCACCTGCTCGGACCCAGTGGCATGATGGACGGCCAGGTGGCTGCAATTCGAGGTGCGCTCGACGCATCCGGGTATGTCGAGGTCGGCCAGCTCGCCTATGCCGCGAAATATGCGTCAGCGTTCTACGGGCCGTTCCGTGAAGCCGTTGGATCCTCTCTGCAAGGTGACCGTCGTACGTATCAGCAGGACGGTGCCAATCGCCGCGAGTCGATGCGCGAAGTAGACCTCGACATCGCCGAGGGCGCCGACATGGTGATGGTCAAGCCTGCGATGTCCTACCTCGACATTCTGCGTGAGACCGCCGACCGGTCTCCGGTTCCGGTCGCGGCGTACCAGATCTCGGGGGAGTACTCGATGATCACGGCCGCCGCGCAGAACGGGTGGATCGATCGGAATGCTGCGATTCTCGAATCGCTCACCAGCATCCGCCGCGCCGGTGCCGACGTGGTCCTCACCTATTGGGCGTCGGAAGTCGCCGGATGGCTGTGACGGTGTCACTCATGGTGTCTGTGACGGTGCCACGCATGGTGGCTGCGCCCGTATCGACCGATACGCTGGTGTCATGACCGAGCAGTGGCCGCCGTCGCGCCAGGAACCGCCCCGCCGGGAACCTCCCTACGAGAACCAGCCGTTCGAGAACCAGCCGTACCGCGAACTCGGACCGATGCCAACCGGTCAGATCCCGGGATACGGCCCCGGTTACAACGGATACCCGGGACCTGCGCCGAAACCCGAGCCGCCGACGGACGTCGTGACTGCGATTCAGTTGTGGTGGGCTGTGACGGCCCTGGGGTTGGTCCAGGGCGGCGCGATGATCTGGATGCTGCTCGGGCAGAAGTCGATGTTCGTCGACGAGATGCTCAAGAACCAAGCGGCTGTCGACGCGGGCCTGACGCGCTCCGACGTGGACGGTATGTTCCCACTGGTCATCGTGTTTTCCGCGGTGCTGGTCGTGATCGTCACCGCGGTGTTCCTTCTGTTTGTGCGCTCGATGAGTCGCGGCAAGAACTGGGCTCGAATGTTGCTGACATTCTGTGGTGTCTTCATGCTGGTCTCCGCGATCCCGGTGATCTTCGGGCTCGGCGGCGACGGCGGCGCGGCCACGCTGCTGTTCGGCGGAGCGGAAATCCTGCAGGCAGTCGCTGCTGTCGGCGCGATTGTGATGATGCACCGAAAAGAGTCCAATCCGTACTTTCTTCGTTTCCCCCCGACGGGGAACCGGTAGGTAGCTCGGGGTACTGTGAAACGGGTCACTGCAGTAGTAGGGGAGAGGTCGCACGCGATGAGTTCTCAGGAAGCCCTGCGCACAGAAAGCACCCACGACGCGCCACTGCGCCAACGTGGTTCACGCACCGAAGTGATCTTGTTCGCGATCCTCGGAGCCTCGGTTCTGGTGACACTCCTGGTGCTCATGATTCCGGGCATCGTCAGCGGATAGCGCACACTTGAACCCGTGAGTATCTCTACGAAGGTCAGGCGCCCGACAGCCGTCGAGGCAGCATTTTGGCTGTGGATCGCCAGCGCGTTCCTACTCATACTCTTCGGCCTGATCAACGTCACCAGCGCGTCGTATTCGCTGCGTGAGCAGTTCACCGATCAAGGCATATCGGCCGGAAACATCGACATCTACGTCACCTTCGTGCGGGTGTCCGGCCTGGTTCTGCTGTTGACCGGTCTCGCGATCGGCGGCCTCGCCGGTCCCACGCGCGCCGGAAAACCTCTCTGTCGACGAATCCTGGTGATCGTCTCGGGAGTGTTCGCGGTGCTGCAGATCGCGCTGGTGGTGGCCGGGATCAGTACCGTGCTCGCGCTTGTCGTTCCCGTCATGTTGATCTGTGCCTGCATTGCGATCTACCGAGACACCACACGAAGTTGGTTTGCCCGTGGCTGACCGTGCTCCTGAAAGCGGCCCGGACGTTCTCTACTACGAGCCGGGTTCGCGGTGGTGGGCCGTCGCGTTCGGTCCGATCTTCTGCCTGATCGCCTTGGTCATCGAACTGTTCACCGGCCCCGTCGTGCATTGGTTCGGTCTGGCGATGTTCGCTGTGATTCTCACCGGATTGGTGTACGTGCAGGTGATTGCCGCGCGCCGGCATGCGAGCGTACTTCTGACCGCGACTACTTTGCGTCAGGGAACCGAAGAGGTGCCGATCACCGAGATCGCCGAGGTGTTCCCAGAGTCCGACGACGCGGCCTACGAGGACGAAATGGAACCGTGGGAAACGGCACGTGCACTCGGTGAGCTGTCCGGAGTGCCGAGGCGTCGGCACGGTATCGGCTTGCGTCTGACCACCGGGGGATTGGTGCGGGCGTGGGCGAAAGACGATCGGGCACTTCGCGAGGCGTTGAGCCAGGTTGTCACGGTTGGTGTCGAACCGGACGGGTCTGCCGATGACTGAGTCGCAGCCATCTCCGCTTGCCGACGGGAAGACGTGGATCGGTGTCCTCGGCATCGTCGCCGCCACGATTCTGGCGATCGTGTGCTGGCGGTCGGGTACGACGACTACCGACTTCGGCCCGATCTTGGAGGGCGCTCCGCCGTTCGAGAGCACGCACTACGACGGCCTCTGGATCTCGGGTGCCGGACTGTCGATTCTGGTCGCGGGGCTGATGGCCATCGATGTCGTGCGCCGGGTCCGGGTGGGCTTCGTCGCATCCCGCTAGCCCTCATACGGGTAGGGGGTATAGTTGCGGTATGAGTAGTTACAGCCCCGAGCAGGACGATCTGCTCAAGCGCCTTCGTCGTATCGAAGGTCAGGTAGCCGGAATCTCGCGCATGGTCGCAGACGACCGGTACTGCATCGACGTGCTCACCCAGGTGTCCGCTGCGACGAGCGCGCTGCAGTCGGTATCCCTGAAGCTTCTCGACGCCCACCTCGCAGGTTGCGTCGTCGAAGCTGCCAAGCAGGGTGGTCCGGAAGCGGACGTCAAGATCAAGGAAGCACAGGCGGCTATCGCTCGTCTCGTTCGTTCTTGAGGTGCCGGTCCGTCACTGTGTGATGGACCGCGCAAGCGCCCGGGCGGAGAAGTTCACGAAATGCTCGGGCGTGATTTCCTTGGCGATGTTGACGACGATGGTGTCCGACAGACCTTTGAGCCCGGAGAGCACGACGTGGATCAGCGCAGGGTCGTCGATCAGCCGACTTCCTTCGGCTGCAGCAGCTTCGGTGAGCGCTCGAATCAACGCCGAGTTGAAGACCGCGACGGATGCGTGAAGTTCCCGCATGCTCTCTCGGTCGGATCCGGCCATGCCTTCGATGTCGCGCCAGGTGGTGGTGAGTCGACCCACCCGTGCCCAGTGCCGAGCAAACTCGGAAATCATGGACGCGAGCAATGCGCTCAGTCCCTGCTCGCGGGGGAGCGAGTTCACGAAATCAGCCATTTCCAGCTGACTTTCGCTCAAGAGGGCTGCGAAGATGTCCTGCTTGTCGACGAAGTACTGGTAGATCAGCCCAGTGCTGGTGCCGGCTCGTTTGGCGACCGCGCGGATCGTGAGCGCGGAGTAGCCACCCTCGTCCAGTAGCGAGATCGCCGCGTCGAGTGTTCGGCGCCGACGCACTTCGGCGTCGCCGTAGATCGACTTGCTGCTGGTACTGCTCATTTGATCACCGTAGTCGCGGTGGTCGGCATCCTCAATTCACATCGAACACTGTTCGTTGTCGAACGCCGCACTCAATTGAATGTGATGTAGATCATAGAATGAACATTGTTCGAAATAGAATGAACATCGTTCATTCTGGTGTTACGGTATGGCGCAGACCACATCGAGGCCAGTGCAAAGCGCTGGACACTCTGCGGTCGGCCTGACCTTTCTTCCCGTATCGATCGGGAGGTCTACACAGTTGTGGAGTACCTATGACACGCACCAACGATGAACGCGCGGCGATCGACATCGCCACTGCGGCGGGAGAACTTCTGCTCGAACACCGGAAATCTCTCGGCGAAAACGACGGTGATGCCGCGACTTTCAAGAACGCCGCCGATCGGCTCAGTCACGAATTCATCGTCGCCGAACTTGCCCGACGCTTTCCTGCGGATGCGGTGCTGTCGGAGGAAGGCGCCGACGACCTCGCGAGGCTGGCTGCGGATCGAGTGTGGATCGTCGACCCGCTCGACGGCACCCGTGAATTCGGTGAAGCCGGCCGATCGGACTGGGCCGTTCATGTCGCACTGACCGAAAACGGTGTCCTCACAGCGGGTGCGGTCGCAATGCCTGCCCTCGGCGTCACCTATTCGAGCAGCGATGATCGAACCGGGCGGGATGCCGCGACGCCGGCTCGAGTCGTCGTATCGCGGACGCGTCGTCCGGAACCGGTCATGCGCATGGCCGACTCGATGGGCGCGGAGTTGATCGAAATGGGATCCGCCGGAGCCAAAGCAATGGCGGTCGTCTCGGGTGACGCGGACATCTATGCCCATGCGGGCGGGCAGTACGAGTGGGATTCGGCGGCGCCGGTCGCTGTCGCACGCGCTGCGGGACTGCATGTTTCACGTATCGATGGCAGCGAACTTCGCTACAACCAGGAAAACCCGTGGTTGCCGGATCTGCTGATCTGCCGACCAGAACTCGCCCCGAAAGCACTGGAGGAACTGGGCCGATGACCACGACACTGACTCATCTCGAACGGCTCGAAGCCGAGAGCATCCACATCATGCGTGAAGCTGTTGCGCAGAGCGAGAACCCGGTGATGTTGTACTCGGTGGGCAAGGACTCCGCCGTGATGCTGCATCTCGCGCGTAAGGCCTTCTACCCGTCGAAGCTGCCGTTTCCGCTTCTGCACGTCGACACGACGTGGAAGTTCCGAGAAATGTACAAACTTCGTGACAGTACCGCTGCTGCAGGCGATCTCGATCTGATCGTCCACACCAATCCGGACTGCGTGAAGCAGGGGATCAACCCGTTCACTCACGGATCCGCGGTGCACACCGACATGTGGAAGACCGAGGGCCTCAAACAAGCCCTCGATCACTACAAGTTCGACGCGGCATTCGGCGGCGCCCGCCGTGATGAAGAAAAATCCCGCGCCAAGGAACGGATCTTCTCGATCCGATCGGCTGCGCACCGCTGGGATCCCAAGCAGCAGCGACCGGAGTTGTGGCGGATGTACAACGTCCGAAAAGCGCCGGGTGAAAGCCTGCGCGTTTTCCCGCTCTCGAACTGGACCGAGCTGGATGTGTGGGAATACATACGCCAGGAAGAGATTCCGATCGTTCCGCTGTACTTTGCCGACAAGCGTCCCGTCGTCGAACGCGATGGCGCACTGATCATGGTCGACGACGACCGGATGCCGTTGCTGCCGGGAGAAACTCCGGAACTCAAGAGTGTTCGTTTCCGCACCCTCGGCTGCTATCCGCTGACCGGCGCTGTCGAGTCGACCGCCACCAGCTTGACCGAGATCATCTCGGAAATGTTGCTCACCACCACTTCCGAACGCCAGGGACGGGTCATCGACCACGACTCCAGTGCGTCGATGGAAAAGAAGAAGCAAGAGGGGTACTTCTGATGACTGTTTCCTCGGATCTGATCGCTGACGACATCGAGACATACCTCGAGCGTCACGCGAACAAGAGCATGCTGCGATTCATCACGTGTGGCAGCGTCGACGACGGCAAGAGCACCCTGATCGGCCGTCTGCTCTACGAATCGAAGCTCGTCTTCGACGACCAGTTGACGGCGCTCGAAGCGGATTCACGCAAGAGCGGCACCCAGGGGGAGGGGCTCGATTTCGCGCTCCTGGTCGACGGTCTCGCTGCCGAACGTGAGCAGGGCATCACGATCGACGTCGCCTACCGCTACTTCACGACCGAGCGTCGCAAGTTCGTCGTCGCCGATACTCCGGGGCACGAGCAGTACACCCGAAACATGGTGACCGGCGCGTCGACCGCCGATCTCGCGGTGATCCTTGTCGACTCCCGCAAAGGCATTCTGACTCAGACCCGTCGGCACTCGTATCTCGTGTCGTTGCTTGGGATCAAGCACGTGGTTCTTGCCGTGAACAAGCTCGACCTCGTCGACTACTCGCAAGAGGTCTTCGATGCCATTACCGCGGACTACACGGCCTTCGCTCACGAGATCGGGCTGGACGGATTCGTCGCCATTCCGATGTCGGCATACATGGGTGACAATCTCACCGAGCGCAGTGCGAATACCCCGTGGTACTCCGGGCCCAGCCTGATCGAGCATCTCGAAAGCGTGGACATCGACGATGCTGCCGCCGCGGCTCCGTTCCGGATGCCGGTGCAGTGGGTGAACCGGCCGGACCTCGACTTCCGGGGATTCTCCGGCCAGATCGTTTCCGGCACCGTATCTCCCGGAGATCCCATCCGCGTGCTCCCCAGTGGGAAGACGTCCACCGTCGAGCGCATCGTGACCATGGGTGGTGACCTCGACGTTGCCGGTGCCGGCCGCTCCGTCACCATCACGCTCACCGACGAGATCGACATCAGCCGCGGCGACGTGCTCTCCATCGGTGACAATCCGCCGGCCGTCGCCGATCAGTTCGAGGCCTGCATCGTCTGGATGGGTGAGGCTCCCATGCTGCCTGAACGGCCGTTCCTGTGCCAGATCGGTACCGTCACTCTCACCGCACGCATTACCAAACCGAAACACAAGATCAACGTCAACACACTCGAAAAGACCGCAACGACTACTCTCGAGCTCAACGAAATCGGTGTGTGCAACATCAGTTTCGATCGGCCCGTCCCGTTCGATCCGTACGTGGGCAACCGCGACACCGGTAGCTTCATCCTCATCGACCGTCTTACCAACGGCACTGTCGGTGCGGGCATGATCACGCACTCGCTGCGTCGATCGGACAACATTCACTGGCAATCCGTCGACGTCGACGTGGCCGCGCACACCAGGCTCAAGGGACACCAACCCGCAGTTCTGTGGTTCACAGGTCTCTCCGGTTCGGGAAAGTCGACTATCGCCAACGACGTCGAGCGTCAACTGCACGCACTCGGCGCGCACACCTACCTCCTCGACGGAGACAACGTCCGTCACGGGTTGAATCGAGACCTCGGATTCACCGAAGCCGACCGCGTCGAGAACATCCGCCGCGTCACCGAGGTCACCCGCCTGATGGCGGACGCGGGTCTGATCGTCCTCGCGTCCTTCATTTCACCGTTCGAGGCCGAGCGTCATGCCGCCCGTGAATTGATCGGCGACGACCAGTTCGTCGAAATCTTCGTCGACACCGCTCTTGCCGTCGCAGAGGAGCGAGATCCCAAAGGTCTGTACAAGAAAGCTCGACGTGGGGAGTTGGTGAACTTCACCGGAATCGATTCGCCGTACGAAGCGCCGCAGAACCCCGACATTCACATCGACACCAGTGTCACGACGACCGAGGACGCTGCGATCGCGATCATCGATTACCTCCGCGCCCGCGGAACCATCTCTTGATCCGACTGACCACGAGGAAATTCCATGCCTGACAGAGCTGAAATAGTTTCTGCTGTAGAAGATTACGTCAAGTATCTCGGAAGTCACGACGTCGACGGCCTGGTTGCGCTGTTTGCACCCGACGCAGTTCAACACGAACCGCTCGGGGTCCAGACCTACCGCGGGATCGACGAGATTCGCGCATTCGATACCGCGAACGCGCAGGTCGACTTCACAGTGAGTCTGCTCGGCCCGATTTCGGTGACGGGAAACTACGCGGCCATGCAACTTCGGGTGCAGCGAGTCGGTATCCCCGACTTCGCTGCCACCGACCTGTTCGAGTTCGACGAGAACTGCAAGATCACCTCTCTGAGCGTGGTTCTCGATCCGCAGGCGCTGTGCTGACCTGTCACGGCCTGCTGGCAGACAAGGTGGTCGTCGTCTCGGGAGTGGGCCCGGCGCTGGGTCGCTCGATTGCGCTGCAGAGTGCGGCGGCCGGAGCGAAAGTTGTCCTGGCTGCCCGTACACCCGAGCGCTTGGAATCGGTGGCAACCGAGATCCGTGATCGCGGCGGAATTGCACTGGCCGTTCCGACCGATCTCACCGACGTCGACTCGATCACGTCGCTGGCGGAGACAGCGGTCGCCGAGTTCGGTGCCGTGGACTGCCTTGTGAACAATGCATTCGTCCAACCGGCCCAGGTCCCGCTCCTCGACGCTGATTTGGCGTCCATCCAGTCGGGTATCGACATCAACCTGCTTGCGGCGTTGAATGTCACACGCGCGTTTGTGCCCGCATTGACCGAGGCACAGGGGTCCGTCGTGATGGTGACGTCCATGGTGCTGCGCAATCAGCTTCCCGGGTTCGGGGCGTACCGCATCATGAAAGCCGGCCTCCTGGCAATGGCGCGAAGTTTGTCGATCGATCTCGGACCCAAGGGGATTCGAGTGAACTCGGTTGCGCCCGGCTACATCTGGGCGGACTCGGTCAAGAACATGTTCGAGAAAAAGGCGGCGGCAGCAGGAGTCGACCCCAAGGTGATCTACGACGAGATCGCAGCGGGCGCCGATCTGCGCCGGCTACCAGAACCCGACGACATCGCCAATGCCGTCGTCTTCCTCCTGTCCGATGCGGCCAGAGCCGTCGCCGGGCAATGTCTCGACGTCAACTGCGGTCACACCCACCACTGAACCCATCCCCCAAGGAATTACAGATGACACAGGATTACGACGGCATCGGTTCCATCGATGACCTGCACCAGGCTGCGCGCGCGGACACCGGGTACGAAAACTTCGGCAGCGAAGGCTATCTCGAAGGACTTCGAGTTCTCCTCGAGTCGTTCCAGAACGAGGCCGACCTCACTCCTCACGGCAAGGTGATCGCTCGCAAGATGATCGTCGGAGCGCTCGCGGGTCGCCTGACCAGTGAGGCCGGATTCGCGAAATATCCAGAGCACGTCGACGTTCCGATCGAACGCCCGATCTTCGTGGTCGGGTTGACCCGCACCGGCAGCACCGCGCTGCACCGCTTGCTCGGTGCCGACCCGGCGCATCAGGGCGCCGAGATGTGGCTCGCCGAGTCGCCGCAGCCTCGCCCCGAGCGCGACAAGTGGTCGGAGAACGCAGACTACGTTCGCTCCGACGCCTTCTACCGTGCGCGCCAGCGCAACGAGGCGGACCTGATGAAGGTGCATTTCATGGGGGCAGAAGAGGTCGAGGAATGTTGGCGTCTGCTGCAGCAGACGATGCTCTCGACCGCGTTCGAGACGGTGGCGTACGTGCCGAGTTACACCCGGTGGCTGGCGGAGCAGGACTGGACCGAAACATATGCGCGGCACAAGAAGAACCTGCAGTTGATCGGGCTGCACGACCAGGACCGACGGTGGGTGCTCAAGAGCCCGAGCCATGTATTCGCGATCGACGAGATCATGTCGGTTTATCCGGATGCACTGTTCGTTCGGACCTTCCGGGACCCGTTGACGTCGATGGCGTCCACCTTCAGCCTTGCCGAGCAGGGCGGACACGACATGTCGAAGGCCTTCGACCGTCCGGCTATCGGGCGCACCCAACTCGACCTGTGGGCGAGAGGGAATGCGAACTTCAACAGTGCCCGTAGCCGTTACAACTCCGATCAGTTCATCGACGTCGACTACAAGGACTTCATCTCCGATGCAGTCGGCACCGTCGAGAAGATCTATGCACAGTTCGCCCTGCCCTTCACGGACGAGGCTCGCGCCGCGGTGGAGGCGTCACACCAGGCGAGCCTTGCCGAGCATCGTCGTCCGTCGCACCGCTATTCGCTCGAGGAGTTCGGCGTGAGCGCTGCCGACGTCGAAGCGAAGTTCGCCACCACACCCTGAAGCCCTGACCGAAACAAGGAGATTCACATGAATGCTGTTTGGGAAAAGTTCTGCGCAGATCTGCTCGAGGTCGGAAAGGTCCTGGAAGACGAGATCGTCCCTCAGGACCCGCTGACCCAGGCCGAGGGCGTCCGCTATCTGAGTCGGTTGCTTCGGTACGGCACGATCAACTGTGTCGAGTACACCGATCCACGCTGGCCACAGTTCTCGTCGGCTCCGAACCCGAACATGATGACGAAGATCGGTGCCGACAACCCGGACAACGTCTACATGCGCGCCAACATTTCCGGTCAGTACAACTACCGGATCATCGGCACCCGAGGCACTGTCCCGTTGATCACCTTCGGCTCGCGCGTCAATCGGTACCACATCGACGGCACCATGCTGCAGACCGGCGATCTGCATATCCAGGACCTCGACGTCGACGAGAACGGCCGTTTCGAGTTCATCGCGAGCGTCGACAAGCCCGCTGAGGGGGCTTGGCTGCCTTTGGCGCCCGACAGCAACCTCATCTCCGTTCGGCAAACTTACAAGGATCGGCGCAACGAGGTCATCGGTGATCTGACCATCGAATGCCTGAACCCGGACGGGGAGTTCGTCCCGCTGACTCCGGAAGAGATCGGCGAGCGCCTCACCAAGTCCGTCGGGATCGTGAAGGGGATGGCGGAGACCTTCCTGGAATGGTCGCGCAAATTCCAGCCGCACACCAACGAGATCTTCGACTGGGGACAGGACTACTTCCAGGACGCCGGCGGCGATCCGACGATCTTCTACTTCCACGGCTACTGGAAGCTCGCCGAGGACGAGGCGTGGGTCATCGAGACCGAGGTTCCGAACTGCGAGTACTTCAACTTCGTGCTGCAGAACTTCTGGGTCGAGTCTCTCGACTACAACCGCACGAACATCTACATCAACAACCACACCGCGAAGCTCAACGACGACGGCACCATGACGATTGTCGTGGCGGCGAAGGATCCGGGCTACGGCAACTGGATCGACACCGATTCGCACGCCGAGGGGACTTGGGCGCTGCGCTGGATCAAGGCGGACTCGCACCCGATCCCGACGTCGAAGGTAGTCAAGATCTGACCCGCTGCCGAGATTGGGAACGTATGTACACCAAGAAGAATCGGTTCGTCCCTCGATTTGTCGCGCTCGGGCTTGCCGGTGCCCTGTTGTTGGCCGGGTGCGCCTCCAGCAGTGGGGGCACCGCAGGATCGGATTCACCGGGCAGTAGCGGCGCAGCGGGTTTCGTGGGAGCTCGAGATACGGGGGAGCGGATCGACGGAGGTCTTCTCACCTTCGGGTCTTATTCGTTCCCTTCCTCACTGGACCCCACTAGAACTCAAGCCGCCGGTTCGACCGGCGGAACCGAAATGGCCGCGATTTACGACACGCTGGTGCGCAGCGACTCCGCCAGCGGGAGCTTCGTGCCGAAACTTGCGAAGTCACTGTCGGGCAACAGCGACTTCACCTCGTACACCGTCACTTTGGCTGATGGTCTGACCTTCAGTGACGGAAGCCCGCTCGACGCGGAAGCGGTGAAGTGGAGTATCGAACGATTCGTGGCAGGTAAGGGTGATGTATCGCAGACCTGGCTCAACATCGTGGAGCGGATCGAGACACCCGACGCCACCACTGTCGAATTTGTGCTCGAGCGGCCCTGGCGACAATTCCCGGCACTGTTGTCGCTCGGCCCCGGAATGATCGTTGCGCGAAGTTCCGACGCAGAGACAGTGGGAGGGGAAAAAGCGTTCACTCCGATCGGGGCGGGCCCGTTCACCTTGGCCAAGTTCGCGCCGCACGAAGAACTGGTACTCGCCGCACGCACGGATTATCAGGGCGGCAAACCGCCACTGGACACACTGCGGTTTGTCCCTACCTCGGGTGCACAGTCTCAGTACGAATCGCTGAAGAGCGGTCAGATCGACATGACGTACATTCTTCGCGACGAGGCCGTCATCAACCAAGCTCTCGACGACGGATACTCCGGCTACCTCAGTCCGACCGGACAGAACGGGATCGGCACGATCAACAACCGGGCGGGCAAGCCCGGAGCCGATGTGCGCATTCGTCAGGCGATCGCCTACGGGGTGGATCCGGCGGCGATCAATACCCGTGCGAACAACGGATTGGGCACCGCCAGTTCCGAACTGGTCCCGCAGACATCACGTTGGTTCAACAACACCGCAGGCATCCCGTTCGATCACGTGAAGGCAAAGGCGCTGCTCGATCAAGCGAAGTCCGACGGGTACGACGGGAAACTCCGCTACCTCACCACCTCGGAGCCGAGCCAGCAGGCGACGGCACTGACGGTTCAGGCGTCGCTGAACGCGATCGGTTTCGACGTCACCATCGACTACGCCACCGATGTGACCGACCTGGTCCGACGGGTATACAAGGACCACGATTTCGACATGACCAGAGGTGGCGCTCCAGTCGGCGAAGAAGCGCCGTACCTCAATGTGTACAACAGTATGGCCAGTGATTCGAAGAACAACCCGTCGGGCTTTGCGGACCCGGAGATGGACGCACTGATCACGGCTTTGCAGACTGCACCGTCGGACGACGCTGTCCGTGATGCGATCAGCAAGGTGCAGGAGTACGCCAATGTGACTGTTCCTTACGTGATCTGGGGTCCCGCATCGGTGTTGACCGCATGGGACGGCAATATTCACGGCGTCGAACGCAATATCACCGACATCATGTTCTTCGACGAAGCCTGGACGTCGTCGAAGTGAGTTCCTCTGAACGGAAGGGTGTTTCGACGTGCGAATGACGAAATGGTGTAGCGGCGAAATGGTGGAACGATGAAGTGGTCGTTGGCGGGCGCGATGATCGACGCTCTGGAACTGTGCGAATTGGCCCAGGTTGCAGAAGAGGTGGGGTTCGACGGTATCGCGATGCCGGATTCCGTGTTCTATCCCGAGCAGGTGTCGGCGCCGTATCCGTACACCGCTGACGGGAAGCGGATGTGGGCGCCCGAGACTCCGATGCCTGATCCGTTCATTGCGATGACGGCAATGGCGGCCGTCACGTCGCGAATTCAGTTTTACACCAACGTGTTCAAACTCCCACTGCGTGATCCTTTGTTGACGGCAAAGCAGGTCTCGACCATGGCAGTGATGTCGCGAAATCGCATCGCACTCGGCATCGGTTTGTCCTGGATCCCCGAGGAATTCACCTTTACCGGGACCGAGATGCGCACCCGCGGTGCGCGTACCGACGAAGCCATCGAGATCATCAAGGCCGTGTGTGCGGGACGTGGACCCGAATGGATCGAATACCACGGCAAGCACTACGAGTTCGACGCTCTGATGATCAGTCCTGCTCCGGAGATTGCGGTTCCGATCTACATCGGTGGGCACAGTGAACCGGGATTGCGCCGCGCAGCCAGGCTGGCCGACGGTTGGATGTCGGTGAACACGACCAAAGCCGAATTGGCCTCCGCCATCGATCGCCTCATGGAATTGCGGGTCGAGTACGGTCGTGCCGATATTCCTTTCGGCGTCAACGTCTCGCCGACTGATGTTCGTGATCTGGACGGATATCGCGAACTCGAGACTCTCGGAGTCACGGAAATCAGAGTGTCGCCGTGGTATCGCTACGGAGTTGATGCCGGTGATCGTCAGGGAAGACTCGACTCCATTCGACGGTTTGCCGACGAGGTCATCGCTCAGTACTGATCGATCAGCGTCTGCATCGCCCGGCCGTAAAGCTTTGCCAACTGATCTCGATCTGCCGACTGAGGGATGCTCTCGTCGCTGAGAGCACTCAACAATCCGGACACCTGGGCGGAGACCAGGAGCGCGCGGGTGTATGCGTCTTCGCCTTGGAGACGAGCCGAGAGATTGGTGGCGAATACTCCGGTCATCTCGCGCAGCCGCTCCCGGATGCGTGGACTGTCCGACGCCCGCATGAGCGCCGTGTACACCGACAGCATCCGGGCGTCGGCCTTACCCAGGACGAATTCTGCGATCCGCTCACCGAGGGTGTCGATCGGGCCGTCGAACTGGCCTTCGAAGTAGCCGGCGACCGGCGTGGTTTCCAGGAACAGTGCTTCTTTGGATCCGAAATGCCGGATGACCAGGGCCGGATCGATACCGGCAACCTTGGCGATGGCGCGAACTGACGTGCCACCGAACCCGTGCTCGCCGAACAGTTGGAACGCTGCCGCGCGAATCGCCTCGGACGTCGAGGGCTGCTCTCGTTCTGTGAATGTCACGACACCGACCTGTGTGCTCGCTCGCCGACCTCGTTGTCAACGCTGTTGACTATAACGTGTCAACAGTGTTGACTGTTGAGTCTGTCAACGGTGTTGACAGCTAGATGCGGTTAGTGAAGAGAGCGTGGAATATGACAGTTACCGACGTCCGGGTGCCCAGCGAAGAGGTTGTCGATCCGCCGACCAATTGGAAGATGGTGGGCAGTGGACTCGCATTTCCGTTGTTCTTCGTCATCATGTTCTGCCTGTGTTACGTCAGCGCCTTCCACTCACCGATGCCGAATCAGGCACCGATCGTGGTGGTCGGTTCACCATCCGTCACGGCTCCGCTGATCGAGGGAATCGAAGCTACGTCAGGCGACAAGTTCGACATCGTCGCCACCGACAACGCCGCCGACGCTCTCGCTCGTATCGACAACCGCGACGCCATCGGCGCCATCGAAATCGGTGACACCGTGACCGCGCACATCGCAACCGGTGCAGGGGCCTCGACGGTTTCCGTGGTGAGCGGCTTAGCCCATTCCGTCGCGGAGCAGACGGGGCAGCAGGTCACCGTGATCGACTCGGCGCCTGTCACGGCGCGCGACTCCTCGACCGTCGGGCTCTTCTACTTCCTGATCGTCTGCACCCTCGGCGGCTACCTGACCATCACGGTGCTCAGTCAGGTTGCTCCGAGAATGCGCCTGCGAGAGCAGTATTCGATCCTGGCCGGCGCGGCGATTCTCACCCCGCTCATCGCGTTCGGCATCACCAGTATTTTCATGCACGCCTTCGGCGCGTCGTTCAGCCAGATCCTGCAACTGCTGGGGATCTCGATGCTCTACACGTTCACCGTCGGCGCGGTGAGCATCCTGCTGAATCGACTGCTCGGACAGGCGGCGATCTTTGCAGTGCTGACGGTGCTCGTTTTCATCAACTTCCCGAGCTCGGGTGGCGCCATCCCGGTGTCGTTCCTGCCGGGATTCTGGCAGCACATCCATTGGTTCTGGCTCGGATCAGCGGCCATGGAGCCGATTCGGTCCGTCATCTACTTCGATGGCAACGGCGCCGGACCGCACCTGCTCGTTCTGGGAATCTGGCTCGTCGCGGCACTCGGCCTGACCGGACTGCTTGCCTCACGCCAGTCCAAAAAGGCAGCAGCGCACTGAGTGTGGTGGGGGGGGGGGGGTGGGGCCCCCCCCCCCCCCCCACCAAAAACAAGACCAATGAAACCCAAAACCACCCCGACCCCCCCCCCCAAAAAAAACGGACCCCCCCCCAAGG